>JAPOOC010000008.1 GCA_026713605.1 Candidatus Kaiserbacteria bacterium | reverse complement strand
TTTCCAGACCCAGGTATCCTTCCACATGCGCAGGGAGCTTGAGGTCGTCTGCTGTGGTAAGGTTGTACAGATACAGGTCTCCTCCCACATACTCAGGAAATCGGAGGTTGTCTGCTGAGGTGATGCTGGACAGATACAGGATTCCTCCTACATACTCAGGGAGCTGGAGGTTGTCTGCTGAGGTGATGCTGGACAGATCCAAGGTTCCTCCCACATGCGCAGGGAGTTGGAGGTTGTCTGCTGCGGTGAGTTCGGGCAGATACAGATTTCCTCCCACATGCGCAGGAAGTTGGAGACCGTCTGCTGAGGTGATATTGGACAGATTCAGATCTCCTCCCACATGCGCAGGGAGTTGGAGTCCGTCTGCTGAGGTGAGGTTGTACAGATACAGGTCTCCTTCTACACGCTCAGGGAATTTAAGATCGTCTGCTGAGGTGATACTGGGCAGATTCAGATCTCCTCCCACATGCGCAGGAAGTTGAAGATCGTATGCTGTGAAGAGGTTGGGTAGACTCAAGTGTCCTCCCACACGATCAGGGAGTTGGAGTCCGTCTGCTGAAGTGATACTGGACAGAATCAGGTCGCCATGGTGATAGACGATGTCTCCGGACAGTGCATCTGCCTCGGTGAGAGAGATTTGATCTGCTCTGCAGTTGAAAAGTGAGGAGAGGTCGTGTTTGACATCTCTGCCATCTTGTAGTTCCTGTATGCGGGGGTCTGGCTGGTAGCCAGGACTCACGATTGCTCGGTCAAGCTCATAGAGGAAACGGAGGTCTTCGTCAGGGAGTTCCTGACCTTCTTGTGTCTTGCGTTCAATGTCGGTAAGGCGTGCCATGTCTGCGACACGCTGTTGATACTGCTCGCCATCAGAGAAGGTGTGTAGTTTCTCCTCCACAACCGGGGTGATGTACGGGTCAAAGTTTTGATCAGGGGCTACACCACGCACCTCTGCGATACTGCCTTCTTGCATGCGTATGGCAACACGGGGTATGGTGGGCTCTCCTAAGAGGTCGTGTGAATAGTACACATGGAAATCTCCTATCTCTAATTGTGTTTTGGCGGTCTCTTCTCCGGCGGTACACCAGCCGGTACCATGCCCTTGGATTGATTCAACGAGGGGGAGATGATCTGACCCTTGTGGGTAGGTAACCCATGCTCCGGTGATGGTCTCAAAGAGTGTCTCATTACTGATGGTTACATGCTCAAGGGCAAAGGCATAGTACTTGCCGAAGTCCATGGTGTTGAGTACGGCATTGAAGTCGCTGTCAGCTATGTGTTCTGTTGGATTGTTGATAGTTTCTTGGTGTACCTTTTTTTGTATGATATCGGTGATGGTGGCGAGGGCTTCTCGGTTAATATCGGGGAATGGAGCGACGGTTTCTGCATCTCTTTTGGTGAACTGTTTCCGCTTTTTGTCATAGCGTGCCAGAGAGCATGCCCCCTGCAGTGCCCAATACTTTGTCCAGAGAGGATAGAGGGCGTCTTGGGAGGTGAGGTAATCAAACCATTGGTCAAGGGTGCTTCGTTGATCTGCTATGATGCTTGCTGCCTCTGCTTGCTGCATCTCTTCGGTGATAGTAACGGTACCATGACCTTCATTCCGCAATCTGTTTTGGTAACTCTCCCAGTAGGATGCTGGTATGGCATCTTCTTTGATGACAAAGGTTCGGTGGAGGAGTTTTCTGAGGGTGTTGAGTTTTTCTGGGTCACCCTCTTTGAGTAGTGCTTCAATCCTGTTGAGCCATAGTTCTGTTGCCTGTTCTCCTTTTTTCTCTCGGGTACTCTCGGTACGGTGACGGTGGTGTCGTGCTGCCTGTCGTACAGCGTATGAGGTGTGGAGGTCTGGGTTGCTTCGGTGGGTCCATGCGGCACCGGGGTTTTCTGGAGGTTTGGGTTGTTGCTTGCGTGCTCCTTGCTCCTGGAGGAGGCGTTGGAGTGTTTCCGCTGTTTCGGTGTCTCCTGCTCTTTTCGCCTCCCCAAGCATCTTCCCTACCACGCCACGCTCTTTTCTGCTGAACACCGCTCCAGTGGCATGTTTCTGTTGCAGGGTCTCCAACCCCTTCTCCTGAGAAGAGGGTTGTTCTCGCTTCCTTCCTGCAGCACCTTCCTTAAACGGCATATATATAGTTAGTATATCGCATGCGCGTGCTGAGGTGAACGAATTGTGGACAGTGGTGTGTTTTTTGGTCAATTGCACCAATTAAGCACCACACCGCGGTGCTTCTTCTATTCCTTTATATTTTTTTATGGCGTGCTGTAAAGTTTGGGTAAATGCCAGTTGCGCGTTGAGAACATTAGTTTCTTCTCCTTTCCATTCAAGCAACACTGGCTCTTGCAAGGCACGGGCATAGGAAAATGAAAGCGGTGTCTTGAACGCTTCCTGCTCAGCAAGCGCCTTAATACGCTGTATATAGGCAATCGCTGTTTTTGATTCCAACCCGCCTGAAAGAAACACGATGCCGTAAAATCCTTTATTACCGTCAAGCTTGGTCTCTCTAAATACTGCCAGCGTTCTTTTTGCGGTCTCGTCCGCAGAGAGCACGCCGTCAGTCAGCCCATCTGTGATAAAAGAGGTTTTTAGTATGCATTGTTGCGGATTGCATTTTTTCTCCGCAAGCGCGGCAAGCACCGCTGGCAACACTCGCGTGAAAGTTTCTGCTGTTGCCTCAACGGTGTGATCGCCGCGTAACAACAATTCCGGCTCTATAATCGGGACTAAATCGTTTTGCAAAGCATGGTACGCATAAGTTGCCATGTCCGTCGCTACGGTCGTTATGAAATCATCAGTCGCACCAACAACCGGAATGGCGGATCGCCACTTGGTAAACCCCGCACCTTGCTCCCGATACTGTTTGCAACGATCATCCAAACCCGCTAAACCTTTTGTTTTTTGCAGGGTATCACTACCGGCATAGGACTCCAACCCACCATCAACCTTCACACCAACCGCAATACCCAACTCCCGCAGAAAATCCCGTGTCAAGACATCACCGACCGTATGCTGAGCAAAAGTATCCTCCGACAAAATAACACCGCTAATCGTACGCTCCAAATTCGGCGTTGAAAAAAGTATCTCACGATAGCGACTACGCATCGCATCGCCATCCGCAATACCATACTCCTGCAACCGCCTATCCATCGAAGACGGTCGCTCATCCGCCGCAAGAATACCCTTGTACGGCTGAAAAATAGTTTTCAAAACATGTTCAATGGTTGTACTCATAATTATGCACCTTTTTCATCCCTCTCCACAATAACGGTAATCGTTTTCTTGCCCTGCTTGTAGTGTATCGTATGCTCACCGACCTCTTTAATCGGCTCCATAGCAAACTGTTGCGGAGCAGTTGGAATATCCTGTCCCCCGAGATGCTGTACGACAGTATCTGCGGTAACAGCACGAAACAGAGTCCCCTGTTCATTTGCCGGCACACGCAGAGTAATAGTATCTGGCAACATCTTCACAATACCCTGCTCCTTTTCAGTCCGCTGCTCCCGTTGCTGATTTTTCACCGCCTGCTGCCGCACCACCTGTGCACCCTGCACATCTTTTGTCTCAAGAGCTTTCTTCTGCGGTATGAGGAAGTTCAGGGCATACCCATCCCCCACCTCACGCACATCCCCTCGCACCCCCAACCCTTTTATGTCTTCTAATAACACAACCTTCATTAGCAGTAGTATACCACAACCACGCCACACAAGACCCCACACCGTGTCAGAATGCAAACAAAAAGAACGCTGACGATTTTCTACTTGGACCGAATAACCCATTTATGAAAATTCAAATGTCCGCTCTGCATACTACGACCAATACCCCGTATAACAGCATGCTCCGGCTCATCGGCAATCTGTACCGGCACATTAATATGTTTGCTGATTTCAGTATCAAGTCCATGCAACTTCGCGACACCACCAGTCAAAATCAACCCTCGATCAATAATATCTGAGGTCAACTCCGGCGGCGTACTCTGAAACACACTCGCCACCGCATCTAAAATCATACCAACCTCCTTCTGTATCGCATCAGCAATATCATTGGAAGTAATACGCACCACACGCGGCAACTTAGTCCGCGCATCACCCCCTTTCACCTTCAACTCTTTCGGGCTAACCAACTGCATCGCTGACCCAATCTGCTCTTTCATTCTCCGCGCAGTACCCTCACTGATAAGCAACTGGTGCTGCCGCTCCACATACGAAACAATAGACCGATCCATGTCGTTACCACCAACGCGCACGGTACTGCTACTGCTCGCACCACCCAGAGAGATAACCGCGGTTTCCGTCAGCCCAGCACCAATGTCGGCAACCATGCGTCCATGTAACTCATCCTTATGCATACCAACCCCAAGCGCCGCCAAAATTGCATTTTCCTCAGTAAACACATGCCGCATCCCCGCACGACGACAGGTCTGAATCGCCGACCGCTGCTGCATACTAGTCGCACCCGTTGACACACCAACCAACGCATCGCGCCGAATAAAAGTAAATATCCCATTTGACTGCTTAAAAACTTTTCGCAGGTACTGCTCCACCATCCCCTCATCCTGTATCGCACCGCAGATAACAATCTCTCGCGCCTCAGTCCGCGGATTCGCCCGCTCCATCATCTCCTTGGCGGCACCACCAATACAGACAACCTCCTTCTTTTCCAGCGCAACAATACTCGGCTCATCAAAAACCACACCCCGGTACGGCACATACAATCGTGTCCGGGAAGTCCCCATATCTATACCGATGTTCCGTGAAAATGAAAAGATGCCCATACATACTGCGTATCATAGACAGCATACCACACAACCTCCGCACACACCATGCTACTATACGAAGCATGGACTCCCTCAACAGACACATACAACAATTTATGACCAACAGCCGCAATCGCCCGACCTCAGAACGCGCACACCTCATCCAAACAGTATGCGACACCCTCTTCGACGACACCCACTTCAAAAAAATACTCGGACAAACCAAACAATTCACCGTAGAAGAAATACGCGACATCTTTACACAGGCAAAATCCTGGCAAGTCAACCCAAAAGCCCTCTTCTGGAAACTCATCCGAGAAAAACAGCAAGAAATCAAAACCCAGATAGCCAAGACAAAACAAACACAAACCAAATAACACACCCGCCACCATACCCCACCATTATCGTGTATAGTATATATATCCTATACTATATAGGTATATATTCCGCGGTAGCTCAGCGGTAGAGCAACCGGCTGTTAACCGGTAGGTCGCAGGTTCGAATCCCGCCCGCGGAGCCATACAGAACAAGAGGCACACACTTGCTTATGCAACATTAGTGGAACCTGCCAAGGTGGTGAGGTGGGAGAACTATCAGCAATCCACCGTCTTTCCGCTTGCCCGTCTTGCGGAAATGGCGGATTTCCTTTTCAGACCACCTTTTGAAACTTTTTACACCGATGATAACTATAGTATGTAGAATTACCGACAACAGCAAAGTACACTGAAGTTAGCAATTATGAAAAAGGATACCTTGATTAAATTCGGTGAAAGCGTCTGCAACAAACGAAAAAGATTAGGACTTTCACAGGAAGACTTGGCAAGTCGTGCCGGTGTTCACCGAACATATATCGGCATGATTGAACGCGGAGAGAAAAATATCACTTTAAAAAATATAGAAAAAATTGCGAAAGCACTTGAGATAAACATAGTTGATTTTTTTAATAGTTAATGTATGCAGGTTATAGAAACATATTCCTTTAAGAACGGGGAAAAATATATACGATCAAAACACCCTAAAGAGTTAGAAGATGTCTTGAGTGCGATAAGACGGTTAAACGCTATAGACTGCTTGACAAAGGAAAGTAAGGAAAAAACTATGAAAGGAAAATTATTATTTTCTCCGAGAGACATGAATGACTCTCTTAAAATGATGTTGCACGAAAAGGGGTGGACAGAAAAGGCCGTAGGGAGGAGAAAAAGGTATGTTGAACCCCGACATTCATTTGGATCGCGCAGGTTTCGGGAGATGGACGGTATAAAAAATAAGGTTGGGCTGGAAATACAATTCGGAAAGTATGCTTTTATGGGCTATGATATCTTCTCTAAGATGATCATCTTCAAAAACCTCGGTTATATCACCTGCGGGATAGAAGTTGTTCCGGCACGGGAATTAGCTCACACCATGTCAACCGGTGTCTCTTCATTTGATCAATTACTTATTGATTTTGAAAACAGGGGTGAAAGCGATATTGATATCCCAGTTCTGGTAATCGGCATAGGGCTGACAAAAAAAGAAAAAACAACAAGTGAGAAAGTGAGGGAGGCATTCAAAAAGAACAGAAGGTCGTCTTCTGCAAAATTGAAACGATACACAGGATCAAGACCTGGAACCAAATAGGCTCCTACCCCAATCTTCGGGTGTTTGCGCAAGCTTGTTACCAGCATTTGGCTGATACACTGGAGTATTCATCATTCTTCTCTTCAGCATACCAGTCGCTGCTTCACGAATTCTCTCCTTTGCTATGTCCAAATACCCTTTTGTGGTGTCCGACCCAAAACCTCTGCGATTGTGGAGAACAGCTGCGCAGAGCGCGCTACCGACGCCGGCATACGGATCCAAAACGACATCCCCTGGATCGGTCATAGAAAGCGTAAATCGCTCTATTAGTTCTATGGGAAATTGACAGGGGTGACTCGTTTTTTCTGGGTGATTGCTTTTTACATTGGGTATCTCCCATACATCAGATGGATTTTTTCCAAGCGGGTTGCAGGAAAGTTTGCCGTAATTCTTGCCCTTTTTATGATTTCGTTTTCCGGGGTATTTTTGTGGAATACGAACAGGATCAAGATTGAAGGTGTAGTCACTCCCTTTCGTGAACCAGACAATTGTCTCATGCCTACCAGAAAATCTTTTTGAGCAATGTAGACCATGCCCGAAATGCCAGACAATGCGGTTGCGCAATTTCAAACCGAGTTTCTTACCAATGGTATAGATGAGCGCATCAAGCGGAAACACTTCTCCATCCTTGCCAATATGATTGCCAACCTGCCAACAAATACTTCCATCATCAGCAAGAACACGAACTGCCTCCTTAATTGTTTCCTCCTGTTCACCGAGGTACACATCCAAATCTTTCCTTTTTTCATACTCTTTTCCAATGTTGTACGGAGGTGAGGTTATCACTAGTTTCACTGATTTTTCAGGCAAAGAACGCATTAAGTCCAAGCGATCACCATTAAACAAAACAACATCGGCATCAGGGGTGTACACATCAAAAACACGCAAATCTTCACTTCCTAATAATGTATTTTGTTTTATTTCTACTGCCTTCATATATTGATAATTATAGTATACATACTATAATACTATAGTAAATTGATACCAAGTGGAAAACTATACTATTCAACATATGAAGAAAAAACAAGGTGAATACAGGAAAAAAGATTTAGCAACTAAGGAGGTATTCTTTTACGCAAGTGAGAGAGATGGATATGATGCAAAAGTACGGGAAGTTTATAAAAACAAGCCTCTGGAAATTCATTTTCCATTCAATCCAACAAGTGGTGGGCAAAAATATAAATACATACAGTCAATTGAATTTCATAACATTTCCCCCAAAACTATTAATGGGGTATATAAATCAGTAGAGCGAGGATACGGGCTTACACGCAATCTCAGTCCGATTATCCTCACACTGGAAAAGCATCCATCAATTAAGAAAATAATCATTACTTCAAGAGCTCCATCAAGCATGGATCGTACATCAATTACTTTCAACATACATGATCTTGGAAAAATATTTCAGAAAATTAGTCCATTTAGAAAAAAACAAAATAAGGATCTGAAAAATATATCAAATAACACACTGTCAGATGTATTCCCAACAGAAATCAAAAAAGAGTTAAAAACATATACTGAGGGAGAAATTATTGCTTTCTTTGATGGAAGAAGAATAAGGCCTAAAGACATTTCCGGTGCTGATATAGAAAAAATCGTTGATATGATACCCGAAAATATAAAAAGGGATGTGGTGGTTTATCAGGCAGAAGAAAAGATAAACCATATAAAGCTTGAAAAAACAAGAACTGATTTCGAAAAAATAATCAACCAAAAAAACGATTCAAATCATCTGGAGAAGAAATGCCAAGATTTTTTTAAAAATAATCATTGGATCCTCTCAAACATCCTTTCTATGCCGGTAGTATTTCTCAAAGAAAAAGCATATGTTGGTGGAAAAGAATACAATAACACTGGTGGAAAAGAAGCTGACTTCCTCTTTAGAAATAATCTCACAAAAAATATTTTTATCATTGAAATAAAGACACCATTAAAAAAAATAGTTGAAATGAAGCCGTACAGAGGGTCAGATGTATTCAATATTGGGAAAGAGGTGGTTGGCGGACTCATACAGGCACTGGATCAGAAAGACAATCTGCAAAAGGAGTTTTACAAACTTGCGCAAAACAGCGATTTTAAATCATTTAACCCAAGAGTTGTCCTAATCGTTGGAAAGATACAAGGTTTAACAGAAAAAGAAATGAAATCATTTGATCTTTTCAGGAACAGTATCAAAGATGTTGAGATTATCACCTATGACGAACTTTTTGAAAAAACCAAATTGATTCTTGGAGAATTTATTGAAACCAAAAATATAGAACAGGGTTGATTTCTATACCTCCATCATAATGCCAACATCATTGATTTTTATAAAACATGCTTTTTGTTAAGCACCCCGAAGACCGCCCACAGGGTATAAATAATAGTGAATTTTATATTTTCAATCTCTCTAATTCCTTCAGGAATTGTTGGGTACACCTGAAACAAAAACACAGATCGCAAGACATGGATCCTTCCCTTTTAATCTTTTTTCAATTGCAAATTATATGGCGGATCCGAAAAAATCAGATCAACAAAGTTGTTTGGTATATCCTTCAGTTTTTCAATTGAATCGCCTTGTACAATTGTATTTACCTGTTTATGATAATTCATAGTATTATTCTTTACTATAATATAGTATACATTGTAACCTATCCCACAGCTAACACCTTAAAATCTCATAGACAGTGATTTCTTTACAATTCTGATGGCATGTCATTTTTGGTTAATTCTTTCTCAGAACTACCATTATTTCTTTTTATCCCATCTTTATCATTTAGTTTTACAATAACTGGCTGCTTTAACCCTAATGCCCTACCAATCACAACAGCATGTCTCTCTTCTAATGTTGATAATGTGTTTGAATAATCAGAGCCAACATAATTTTCCAAAAATTGTTTTCCGGTATCATCAAAAACTCGTAGTGCAAATATAGTGTTGCACTGATTTAGAATACTTTTACTTATATTCGCCGTTCTTTGTGATATTATAAAACTTCCTAAACCATATTTTCTACCCTGCAAAATCACCTTCGCAGTTCCATTAACTGCATTTTTATCACCTTCATTTGCAATTGAACCCCATTCAGGTACTAATGAATGCGCTTCTTCAAACACAATTAAAACCTTTGCCTTATTTTCTTCCTCTAATCCATTATCCATCATTATTTTAAATACCTCTTCTGAGATAATCCTTGTTTTCTCTGCTTGGGATAATTCAGCAGTAATTACACGATAGCCGATTTTTTCTCCCTTACTAACCCTATGATAATCAGGATTAAATATCCTGACCCTCTTGTCTGACTCCCCTTCTATCTCCTGACTTAAAAAGCTTTTCAAGTCTTCCCTTAAGCACTCTCTGTACTTTCTATGATTTCCACTTTTATCAAGGATTTTTGGATCGCCCTCTCCGGCAATAAACTCAAGCTCATCATTGATCTCATTAAATGAATTTTTATCATCTGATTTTATAATATCCTCTTCTAAATAACTTACTAATTCTTTTTTATACTCATTCGTGATATCAAGACAAATAATCTTAACGCTTGTCTTATCAATTATTTTTTTAATGAGTTCAAAGGTTAAGCATGATTTTCCGATGCCCAATATGCCTAAAATTGCGGTATTGTGTGTGATAAGAGAGTCAATATCTCTGATAGGTATTTCAAAATTAGTTTCTGGAAGTTTACCAATGGCTAGTTGATCTTTTTTCCTTAACATGGTTTTATTAAAAAATATAGGAGTATAAATATTTGGTAGCCATTTTACAACATCTAATTCTTTCCTGTTTTCATTATAAAATCCTAATTTCCGAGCAATTCCAACTATATATCCGTGCATATCATGGTTTTCCAGTCTTTCTTCCCCAGTTCTTCCGTCAATGATTTGATACAACACTTCCTTATTGTATATCTTTGTTTTTAACACAGCCCCTTCCTTCAATTGACTGTGACTTTCGTCAGTTGGATCAAGCAGTGAATAAAATTTGATTTTATTTATATCTGACCCCTCAGCAATATATCCCATAAAATTATCTTTTTCTTTATAGAGATGGTTACTTTCTATTAGACTCTTTAAGCTCCCTTTCTTGATATCGCCAATATCTAAATTATAAGCGGCATTATCTGTTGTGAAAATAGTTCGTGATTTTTTTAAAAATACCTTATTTTTAAAACCATTCTTAAGATCAATCTTAAGCGCCTCTCCATTCTCTTCAAAAAGATACACCCAAATCCATTTTTTGCTTAGTAAATACTTTTCATTTACCACAATACCGACAACACTTTCATTTGAAAGGCTTTGTAGGCAAATATGAACCAACTTTCCTTTTTGTTTACAAACATCTTTATGCTTTGAACAATCAATTTCAACTTTGTATAAAAAAGGATTTTCACAACCAATAGCACTCCCCATGATATTTAGTTCTTCTTTGCGCCAAGAAAAAATTTCTGATACCCATAAAATAAACGGTTCAACGATCATTTCACCAATAAAGATAAGCCAAAAAGTCAGAAAAAATACAAATTCTACGGTACTTTCAGTGAAATATGAAAGTAATGTGAGTACATAAATAATTGAAAAAGCAATTTTTGATTGTCCAATTTTTGTAATGACATCATAAATTACATGTTGAGCTTTTTCACACACCTTAAACTGTGAAAACAGAATGGTCATAATTGCAAACACCAAAACTACAACACTCCCATATAACAGGTAATCGTAGCCAGTAAATGTTAATGTATCTTCTATTCCCAACAATGCAAGGATGATCGCTATTGAATTTGCAACTACATCAACAGGTTTAGTAAAATATGGTTCGGCAATATATGCTCCAAGGATTAGAAGCAATGCACCCGAAATAAAAAGAAGGTTATATTCATTATTTGATTGCAAAAAAGACCAATCGCCGCTGAAAAACCGGCATGCAACAATAAAAAGTAGAATATATAGAAAGGTGGCAAAAATCCTTTGTTTAATAGATAGATTTATTGTCTTTATCCTTTTTGACACACCTTTATAGTATACCATTTGTAAAAAAATATCGCAGTGATCCGACCTTAATACTCATCATAGAGAAGAGAGTCCAAATCATCCGTGATGCTGTCAAGGGTTTGCCCCACCTTTTTATTTCCATTACCCAACTGCACTTTTATTAAAAGCGCCATCGCTTGGTCTAATAAATCCCTTTCATCTTTTTTATTCAATACCTCCATATACCCTCATAATACAGCAAAATTTATCTCACTTTATACTTTCCAGCACCAAGAAAAACAAGATAATTCTTATCTCGCAAAAACTGTAGTTGCTGTCTAATTTTTGGTCTTATATTTACATTGTTAGGATGTTTTTCATTCAATATCTTTTCAAAAGAGTACATCTCTTGCAAAGTGAATTCTTTTCTGCCTAATGTATCTATGCAATACATAACATCCAACAGCCACCCTCTCAACTCTGCTTTCCGAGCATCTCTCAAGAACAAAGTTCTCTGCCAATTTTTCAAAACATTCCTCCTTTTCTCAACATACCCATCTTTGACATAAAAAATTTTTCCACTCTCAGAGATATTTTTCAGCAAGACATTACAACCAACCCAACCCACCCGTCTTGCATTCGAAGATAAGGGCTTCCTCTTCTTAATAACACTCGGAACAAAAAAGTGCTTTGGTATAACCATAAAGTTTTTAATTGAGTAGTCCGCAGGGTTATAGGTCAAAAAAAAGAAATGTGGATTATTGTGATTTTGTAGTCGCTCAATCATTGTTTTATACGCCCCATCCAACACCTCGCCACCAATAGCATTTTTCTTGCTTTTTAATTCATACTCCTCCTTGCAATTCCTACAATAGAAATCAGCTGCAGGTCGATTGTTTTCAAACGGGTATAAACTTCCTTCTCCGCAGTGCGGACAAAAGATTTCATTACCAACCCAGCGTTCAGACAAAAATCTAATTCTTTGTGATTCACTACTATATTTCTCTACCTCCTTCTTTTGTGTGTCAAAAAATACCTGCATATGTATATAGTACTCACCTTTTTACTCTCCTCTGCCGGCAAAGCGGCACTACTGCGGGCGATAGACCACAATACCTGGCTTGTTCTTGAGATAGGTGAGGAAATCGTCATCAAGAACTTGTTGCGCTCGCTACTGCATAGACAGAATAACTTCCTTGCCCATTTTAAATTGACCAGCATGATGTGGCACAACCACTTTTTGCTTACTCCATTTGCTATAAATTTCTCGTATCTCTTTACAGTCGTCATAGGAAACATATACATGCTTATCACACCCTCGCAACAATTTTTCTATCTTCGCATGATCTTCAAGTGTATATATACTCAAATACAAGGACGGGCCTTTTTCAACATACGGTGGGTCTACATAAAAGATTGCTCTCTCCTTTGGCAGATTATTGATTGTTGACAAATTTAAAAAATCTTCCGCATCCTTGTTAAAAATTCTTATTTGCTTTTTATATTCTCCAATTCTTTGTACCCGCCTTGCAATTTCCCTTCGGTTGAATCTACAATCAAGGAGATATGCACCTGACTGCTTCCTCCCCCCAATAGGTCCGCCAGAAATAATACCAGAAAATGTTGTCCTATTTAAAAATAAGGTTGAGAATCCCAGAGTAAATAAATCAACGCTATCTTTTTTTGATTGAATAACTTTCTGTTTGTCAAATTCATCAAGTGTAATTAAAGTTTTCATAATTTTCCGCACCAATCGTTCATTCTCATTGCGAACAGAGTGCCAAAAGGCATAAATACTTCTATCAATATCATTTAAATATATCTTTCCGACCATTCCAGACAATAAAAGTTTTATAGCAGCTCCCGCGCCACCACAATATGGCTCAACAAACATAGGGGATTGTATGTCCTTCTTTTTCAAAATATCAGCAAAGTATCCGCTAAACTTTGCTTTTCCTCCAGGATACCTGAGTGGAGATTTACTCATCTTCTTTTGAGTGTGTTATTTTTAGCATTGCACCTATGATGATAGACATGGCGACTATCTGCTCAATATTTGAGGAGCTTGAGTACTGATGCGCCCCCGTTTGAAGCAGCTGAATCAATTTTTTAGAGTTGCTAACTGAATAATTGGAAAGTGTTGTCCTCTCATCTTTCGTCAAAACTTTTTTTGCCTCTTTAAAGTTTTGCTTAATGTATGAATCTATTTTTCCACCCTTACCCATCGCCGCCTCCACCAGAACCCTCAATGACATCCGTATCAAATTTGGAAAAGTTGTTGAGAGATCATCCCTTCTACTCTTGTAAAATTCATACAGGTCCAGTATATCACGATACACATCGTTTGCTGCACCCTCTTTCAGAGAAAGCGAAGGTCCAAAAAATTGAGGTCTTTCGGTTTTTGTTCTCTTTGTTTTTCTTTGACTTGGCAAAGAGGGGTTTTCAATTTTTGGAAATATAACAGGTGCTGAACCTTTGGATCTAAATCTTTTTAATGACAATGTCTTATCGTTAGAAAGAGGTGTCTGCATATCGTATTTATGCTCACCTCTTGATCCTATTGTTCCTGACTTTTTCAACTCAACAATTTTTTTCAAAATCTTCTCTGCATCATTACCAGAATACATGGATACCAACACACCATCCGAACCAAAGGAAAACCCTATATCCTCGAGATTTCCTTCAGTCAGAATATCATTTTTCATAATATTTTCATTCAAAAAAGAATGCTGGCTTATTAACCCTGTCGCCTCCTCAAACTTCAGAAACAAACTCTTCTCCTTACCACGATGAATGTGCTCAAAATAATCTCTATCCAGCTGTTTCCATGACCCGCTGTTTACATGCTTTCTCTCAATATTATTTAATGCTGTTTCCTCATCACACACATTGCATGGTATCCGCTTCATGTTTTTCAAGTTTTCTGGCTCTGATGTCGGAAAAAGGGACCTTTCAATCTCACTACTCCACTCAGGGTGCTGAAGGTATTTAATTATAGCCACTCTTCTATTGCCGTCATACACAATGTATCTTTTACCGCGCAGAACAACCGTTGGCAACTCACTTGTGTCATAATATGCCCCCATCTCTCCAATGAGCTTTGTCAAATTCCACTTTTTCTTGTCATCCTTCACTGCTCTACTCAGTATCTCAAAATCAGACATGCCATCTTGAATGGGATCTCTTGGGTTTTCACTCCAGAGCTTAAGATCCTCAATTTTTATTTCTTCTATTCTCTGATTGGGCTGCATGTGTTCTACAGTATACAAGATTACCTATTTACTGCAAGGGCTTAACTACTGCGGACGATAGACCACAATACCTGGCTTGTCCTTGAGATAGGTGAGGAAATCGTCATCAAGAACTTGTTGCACTCCTTCTCGAGAGGAGGCATGGCGGAGGTAGATGCCACGATCATTGTTGATAAAAATACCAGTGTGCGTCACATCAAGGCCGTCAAGATCAGTATAGATGCCGATGTAATCGCCAGTGCGGAGTCGTTGGAGCACCTCATCAGTAAGAGCAACGGTTGGTATGTAGGTGATGGTGCGTGGCACTATTGGAATCCCCTCCAGAAAAACACTGCCATCTTTTTTCTGATTCAACTGCTTTGCAACGGATACTGCCGCATCACCACCAACCTCCCCGGTCACATCAGAAACCTGAGCATGGTTATATTCCACCCAGTCAGAGAAAAAGTGGTTGCGTCCTTGAAAATCCAAAAACCCATCCTTATACCGAGTACTCAATAATGACCATACAAACGCGCCATACGAACCTGATTGACGAGCCGCCTCCACATAGTCAAGGTAGGTGAAGCAATCCAGCCCGGCAAGGTTAACCGTAAGATACTCAGAACCGTCCTCGTCTCCGGTAAGCGTATTACCCATATACGGCGTACCCAAAAATTGCTCCGAGATGAAGGAAACTTGGTCGCCAACAGCAGACAAGCGCGCGGCTGACCGTATAATATCGTCCAACGCTTCCGGCGTCCAATCTCCAAGATCAGTACGCATAGTCCGTATTGCATCTTTTACTTTTTTCTGAACAAAAGAAGGATCTTCCGGAAAGGTGGGGACCCCATCTTCATAGGTTTCAATGTCAAAAACAGCACGAGCAAACACATACATCCCCCAACCGATCGAACCAACCAACACGCAAGACACCAGGAACACAAGAGTACGCTTCATAAAGTACTATCAGTATACCGCAATGGGAACAAACCAAGCACACCTACCGCCGCTTAATCAAATAGGTAATCGGCGTGGCAAGGATGGGGACAAGGCACTTGATAAGCCAACCAGTAATGGTAATCGTGAGGAGGGTCTCTAGTGAGACATTGCCGTAAAAGGCAATCGGGTAAAAGAGGATGCTATCTGCCGCCAACGCAATGATAATCGCCGCGTTGTGCCTGAGCCAAAGCAACTTCCCTTTTGTCAGGTCACCAATCTTTCGGTACAGGTAGATAGTTATCTGCTGCGCAACATAGTAGGTGATGATGGTGCCAAAAACCATCCTAACACTAATGTGAAATAGTATAGCGAGCGCATCGGACATTTCGGCGGTCTCCAGTGACGAAGGTATACTGGTGCCGAGATACAGCAACGCAAGCAACACAACAAGTGAAAAAAGGCCAATATGCATCATTCTTTTCGCCTCGGTTTTGCCGTATCGCTCGTTCACCATGTTTGTTATCACAAAAACAGGCGCAAAAAATAAAGCACTTAAGCCAACCATTGTCCCGAACAACTGCACAATCTGACCGGCAAAGATGACGGTGAGGACAATATTCATAACAAGCGTTACCGCAAGATACAACTTGCCAAACCGCCATGCGAGATATATGAAAAACAAATCTATACAGATAACGCTCAAAAATAAAAGTTCAGTGATCATACAACACCCTTTTCAATAGTATACTATACACACCTCAGCTAAAACAACACCTTTCCAGAACTACGGTATACTATGAACATAATTCCTATTACTTGTATATAACTATTTATGCGCATGAAAAAAAATGAATCATACATTGATTACACAGCACAAACACTCAAAAGAGTGTGGGGTCGCCTGGTCGGTATTGACTTCGTATTTCTGGTAGCACTGCTACTGACACTGTTTGCTTTCCTTGCCCCACTGTTCGCCACCGGCATAATGGCAGCAGTGGGTGATATAAACACCACGGACTACGCAACGATAGAATCAGGAGGCAGTGACGCACCGCTACAAGGACTGACAGCACTACCGTCAATCGGCACCATCAGTGTGGTGATTGTCATGCTGGTGGTAGTGATGATAATTGCCCTATTCTCTACTGCGGCCAAAGCACGGGTATTGACACACAACACTTCATTCGGTGAGTCCATAAAGTTCGGTATTATTCGTGGGATAAAATTACTTCCCGTGATAATACTTGCCAACATCCTCAGTTTCGTAGCAAGCATCCCGAGCATGCTCCTACTGTTCGGAGGAATACAATCCCTGTCTGACGCTACAACAACAGGCGTGATACTTCTGGTGGTTGCAGCGATACTCCTCCTGCTACCCTTCATTATATTTTTGCGAACCATCTTCATACTCTTTATATGGGCAGAAGATCAAAGCAAGGCAGCATGGACGATCATTAAAGAATCATTCGCCCTGACAAAAAAAGATGTATCCTGGCTACTACTGCTATTCATACTGCTCTATTCTACTATCGGAATCCCAATACAAAAACTTTTCGATCTCGTGGGAGACATAGGAGGAGCACTACTCAACTTTGCGCTAACCATAGGAGCCCTGACACCATTCTACTTCTCTGTGCTATACATACTCTACGAATACGCAAAAAAACATACCAACGCCACAAAAAAGAAAAAGGGTGCATAAGATATGACTGAAACACAGACATTGAAAAATGGTATTACGGTGCTACTAAGTACGGATGACCGAGCAGAGACGGCATGCGTGCTGGTCGGCGTCGCAATCGGCGCAAACAATGAAGAAAAAAACGAATACGGCTTGGCACACTTCTTTGAACATATGTGCTTCAAGGGGACAAAAACCTACCCCACAAATCAAGAGCTGGTAACCCGTATGGATGAATCAGGATTAGTAGCAAATGCGTATACCGATCGGGAATACACCGCCTACCACATGTCCGGACGAGCAGAACGGCTCCAGGACATGCTCCACCTAACTGCTGATATTTTCTTATACTCCCTATTCCCCGCAAATGAACTGGACAAAGAGAAAAAGGTGATCATTGAGGAAATAGCGATGTATCGTGACGATCCGCCATCACGAGCATTTGACGAGGTAAATCAATCACTCTTCCACGACACCGCCGCAGGACACCCAATCTTAGGAACGGAAGAATCAGTCGCCTCATTCTCCAGAGATAACTTCACGCACTTTCTCCAAAAACATTACACGGCAAAAAACACCATCATCTCTATTGCCGGAAAGTTTGATCGTGACAGCACGCTACAAAAATTAGAAAAACTATACAGCGACACAAGGCAAGGTGAACAATCCGCACAGGCAACCGTATCACCAACAGCACCAAAAGAAACCCATCGCTCCATCGTACGCAACGACCTAGAGCAAACACATATCGTCATAGGCGGCTACACCCCCTCATACAACAGCACAGACCGCCACACAACCGAAGTGTTTGATGTTATCTTCGGCGGCTCAATGAGTTCCCGCCTCTTTCTCCGAGTGCGAGAGAAGTTGGGCGCATGTTACACCATCAAAACGCTCATTGACCTCATGACCCACACTGGAGAGTTCGCCATCTACACCGGCATCGGCGGAAAGCGAACAACAGAGGTGATGGGAGCAATCGCTGATGAATGCGCCATAATCAAAAAAACACCCGTACCAGAAGCAGAACTCAAAAAAGCCAAAGAATTTCTACTCGGGCTCAACGCCGTACAACAAGAAAGTAAGAGTGCCATCGCAAGTGAACAAATGCATGCCTACGCCCAAAGCGGCACACCTGAAAACAACGAAGAGTATAAGCGAAACATCCTCGCCGTCACAGCCGACGATGTACAACGCATCGCCAACAGCATACTGGACAACAAAAAACTCACCACCTGCTATGTCTCCAACACAGAGATACCCGAAACCATCACCGAGAACTTCTACAGTGGATTCTAACCTGATCTCACACCAGCGCTTGTTGTTTCGACGCCGCACAGCGGTATCAACCCAAACTTTTAGCGGTGCTATATTATTATGAATACACGCCGTACGAGCACTTGGGCAAGTCAATGCAAAGCAGAGGATAACCCCAACTATCGTACCAATTACAACAATGATAGCCAAAACCTTAATCTGAAAATTGTTTTTAACTTGAACCCACTTTGATTATTCATATACTACACCAAACCAACAAAAACTGCAAGAAACAAAAAACGAGCGAATGGTTTTCGCTCGTTTTTTTTTATTATATTCATTATATCAAACGGATGTATGCGCTTTTTTAGTTATTGTGCTTCAGATTCGGATTTACATTCGTTACCCCATTAGCATCTGGTAACCGTAACAGAAAGAAAGGAGAATCAAAGCACAAAGAGGCACAACAATAAATAGACAACTCTTCCACACTTTTTTCAAAACTATTACCGCAAAACACAAAAAGTTTGATTTCCAGAGATCAGTATGTAGCAACATGAAAATAGAAGCAACAAAGACAAAAACCACAGAAACAGCAACCGAAGAAAACAAAAAAGGGTTTTCCAGAAATATATCCCTATGAAACATAGTAATGTAATCTGATACCATGCCTCCTGACAATCCAAGAAGTACACCCACCACCATAAGGGCGATTTCTTTCGAGGTGAGTTTTTCTATTTCTGTTTCATTAGGTACATCATTCATAACAATATTCTAACACAACACCATAAAAATCACAAGAAAAACTCACCACCTGCTATGTCTCCAACACAGAGATACCCGAAACCATCACCGAGAACTTCTACAGTAGTGGATTTTAGAACACACCACATATCATTCCTAAAAATTTTAACCAAGTAGTTAACTTTTCAAAATTTTCAAGCGTAGCCGTAATTCAGAAACAGATTTTTCAAATGTTGAAACATTTTCCTTTGGAACCCAAGCAGACCCCAACACAAAGAAACGATCTCCAACACCGGATTCGTCGCAAGTAACAAACATACAACACAAACTAAGAAAGCTTAGCTTTTAAACTTTGTATATTCTCCTGGTAAGAATCTTCTGCGGGACCAAACATCTTGATGTTCTCAATCTCTCGATCAATAAAATGACGCAATATCTCTCTTTCCTTATTAGAGACCTGAAGATTTTTTTTCTTAAAAAGAGATAAAAACATAGGACTACAATATTCTTAACAGTATATGCACACCCCTATACTACACTCACCCTGCTCAAATCTAACCTCCTATGTGGATATTGTCACGCTCACCCTCTCCGCCCCTGAAAAACCAGTACATATTTTTAATACGCCAATACCCACATAAATAGACCTCGCCCACACACATAAGACAATCGGTGTGGAAAATTGCTTGACTTTTTTCGGGGTTAACAATACACTGAAACTGGTCGGCGGGCTTATGTCTAACTGCCCTCTAAGCGAATGGCAGGTACCGCTTTGCGGAAGCTGACCTCAAAAGAAGATCAAGATCTCAAAAATTTGAGGTCTTTTTTTGATACCCGCAATCACAATATTATAAATCTGAAAACTGTATAATCCCAGACCCTTTGATATTACCATCTGAATTTTTATTAAGACAGCAAGAAATTTTTTCCGCCACTGCTTACACTCTATTGTCTTTTTGTTTTTGATTCTTCTCACTTTTCGTTACAGCCATGGCAAGTGCAACTACCCATCCAACAAAAGTCCACCCAAGGAATAGGTTTACTATCGCTATGGCATCAACATTGTGGTGCTTTGCATTGAGCGCACAGATAGTTGGTAGGAAGTAAAGTATACCGACAATCGCAAGTACTAAAAACCAACCAAATCCATGAACCGCTGCCATAATTGCAACATACGGTAAGCCAACAAGCACAGCAACTTTTGTATAATTTTTCATGTCTAATTTATTAGGTGGTCCACTATCATCAACAAAAAGTATACCACGAATTGTAAAAAACATATCCGTAATATCCAAAAACTCACCACCTGCTATGTCTCCAACACAGAGATACCCGAAACCATCACCGAGAACTTCTACAGTGGATTCTAACCTGATCTCACACCAATACTTGTTTCGACGCCGCACAGCGGCATCAACCCAAACTTTTAGCGGGTAAAAAATTACATTCGCCTCCGGAAGAGGTATGCTACGCGCAATATAAGCATTAGCAGGTCCAATCAGAGTACAAAGGATGATAAGGAATACTGCAACCCGTTCGCTGATTGTTAATTTTAACAATAGATTTGATTCTTTTTAGTATAGCACACAAAAAGTAATATAAGACAAGACCTACAAAATGGTGTCGGCAGATACTTCAGGAGGTTTGAGTACTGTCAGCCAATAACTGCCATAGCAATAACACCGATGCAGGCAACGCCAATCACAACAAAGCTGGCAAGCCAGTAGAGACGACGGAGTGTTTCTCCCTGTCGTTTTGCGTATAAAGTTTCTTCTGTTGATGATTCCTTTATCACACGCCAAAACAAATTCAATATTTTTTTTAAGTAATACATACCTATATGATACTTTTTAGTATAGCACACAAAAAGTAACATGAGACATTAGATTCGGATTTACATTCGTTACCCCATTGCCATCTGGTAACCGTAACAGAAAGAAAGGAGAATCAAAGCACAAAGAGGTACAACAATAAATAGACAGCTCTTCCACACTTTTTTCAAAACTGTTACCGCAGAACACAAAAGGGTTGATTTCCAGAGATCAGTATGTAACAGCATGAAAATAAAAGCGACAAAGACGGAAACCACGAAAACAACAACCAAAGAAAATCCAAAAGGGTTTTTCAGAAATATCTCCTTATGAAACATAGTAATGTAATCTGATACCATGCCTCCTGACAATCCAAGAAGTACACCCACCACCATAATGGCGATTTCTTTCCGGTTGAGTTTTTCTGTTTCATTAGGTGCATCATTCATAACAATACTCTAACACAGCACCATAAAAATCACAAGAAAAAACGAGCGAATGGTTTTCGCTCGTTTTTTGTCTAATGTTGCCAAAATCAACCGATCAAGAATTACTTACATTTCGCATTGGTACCAGTTGCTTGAGGCCTACCCTTATGCTTGCCAAGAAACCCCTTGCTATCAGCGCAATAAATATCGTCTTCGGTGGCACCAGTACCATCCGCCGTAGGTAAAGCACCCCAAATCACCCAATCAGTGTTACTTGAGAAACAACAAATCTCCCCTGCCGCAGCATTCGCATTGCTCGATCTTGCGGCGGCCTGCGTTAAACCGCTTGCAGCGATCAAATCACCTTGCTCACATGTTCGTGTATTCGTCCACTCCCAACCATCTTTTTCACCAGAAACCCTGCCATATATGCCGTTGCACAACGCCTGCCCAGAAAGTTTTGTGTTTATCGCCACCTCAGAATACGCCAAGGTTCGCATACTGGACACACTCAACCGCACACTACCTTCAGTCGCACTGTTTGTCTGACTCCCCAGCACAACAAGAACAGTGGCTGCCAATACTCCAATAATTGCAATCACAATCAAAAGCTCAATCAAGGTAAAACCCCCTACTGCATTCTTTTGTCTTGTCTGTCCAATATTCAGCATACAGTACAAACTATTTTCTACTGACAGGATGTAGGATTATCCGACGACCGCCCATCCGTCACTTTCGTAGACGCACTTCCACTGTCTGCCTGCAACTCTACCTCACCTGTAAACCCAGAACTATCAGCGCAGTAAACATCTTTTTCGGCGCCAGTACCATCCGCCGTAGGCAGAGCACTCCAAATCACCCATTTGTTACCATCAGCCGAGCAACAAATCTCGCCGGACTTTTCTTTCGTTGTAGAATCATCAGCACTGCAAATGACAGGAGTACCGCTGATGGCATCATTAACTACACTAGCCTTCCATGTCCAATCTTCTTTTTCACCAGAAACCTTACCATATATATACGAACACAACTTAGTACCACTAAGGTCATTTCCTTTTGATGGCGATGTTGCCTCAACAGTCGCAAGCGATCGAACAGACGATACACCAATTTTTAGTGAACCTTCTTTTGCGTGATCTGTCTGACTTCCGAGCGATACCACCACCGTCGCCGCCAACACACCAATGATAGCGATAACAATGAGCAACTCAATCAAGGTGAAACCCCTATTTCTATTATTATTTTCATTATTCATAGTATTAAAAAAATTATTATAATTACTAACAATACCAGTATATACCCCACCCCACCCCACCTAAAATACCTGTGGATAACCAAATACAAGCATTTACTCCTCAAAAACTCTTTACATCTTGCCTCTTAAACATCGCCATAAAGATGTCGCTCCCTCGCTTTTTGTATATCTTCTTCGTCTACCTGTACCAGCCCATCATTTTCAAAAAAATCCTCCATCTGTATCTGCTTCACCTGCCCAACACCATAGTCACGCACACCATGCTTTTTCCACGCCTCAAATGCATGCACATTCTCCCCACCATTCCCTTCTATTAAATCCTTCGCCGAAAGATTTCCATATTTCCTCACCACATAGTCAGCACATTCTTTGTCAAAATCTGAAAGGTAGTCGTATTCCATTGGCACATCTTTCGCAGAAACTTCTGTGTTGCATGTTTCTATGTACTCTCCCGCATAGTCCAAAGCAGACCCGTCAACCCAGCCATCATCAAACCTGATAATATTTGCAGTGACAGACGGTGCCGGCCCATTTTTCATCGCAACATACCGATCCTTTGTTATGGTCTCACCGTCTCGTCGCAACTTATAGATATCAGAAAGCGCCACGAGTTTTACTAATTTCAGAGATTCACACCTCCCACCCAACTGATCAAGGATATATCGTATTAACTGCACCCGAGTAACAACCTCATCGGACAATACTTCTGTTTGATTCATTACAGACAGTATACCCCATACAAAAATATGCTAAATAGTAGGTCCAGCCCGTCAAACCGTGTCTAGCAAAGGTTGGGTTTCAGTACTTATGAACCGTATCTTTACTGGCGATGCATTTGTTCAACACCCCTTTAATTGCATCGTGGCTGTACTCCTTCCTACTCCGAATAACCAGCAACTTTGTGTGAGTATTAATACACATCCACTCCAAACGGCTGTCTCTTTCAATTCGCTTCTGATTAGTGTAGTGTTCCTGTCCATGTAACTCAACCACCATCACGATCTCTCCAGTTTTTCTAGAGAAAATAACAAAGTCAATGTGTCTTGATCTAATATAGCCACGGTCGCGCCAATCAATTGCTGTCCACACATCCTCCCAACGCACCTTGGAGAACAAATCATATGCCTCGTTGTTATGTATAATGCGATACAGGCAATCATACAGCAATCGTTCATTCCTCGTAAAGAAATATTGCTTTTTTCGCACATGCGGCACATACACATCCGGTACTTTGGATATTTTTTTAGGCGACCGCTTCTTTCTAAACACTAAAAAAAGAAGAAAAAGTGTGATAAAAAATAGTAGCAGTTCCATAGTAATATTTATGCACTCATTATGCTAAAACTATCCCTTTTCCTTGCAATATCTGTCGCAGGTTGTTGAGGCAAGACATGCTTTGAGAATTATATACAATTATATACATAGTATGCCAAATAAAAAATCTATAAAGCAATATAAAACGGAAAATCTGCTAATAATGGCTTATGGGTCTAATTTTATGCATACCCCACACCCACCTATAATCACCACCTCATACGAAAGGCAAAACCCGCACTAAGGGCGCTTGGCGAACGCTCGAGCATCTTTTGCCGCCATAGTACGCACTTGGTCAATCCATTTCTCCCGCCCCTCGTCTGATGACCCTCGGGTTGGACCAAAACTGGTAGTAACAACCGGCTTTACCCCGCAAGCGCGAAGGATACCCTTCGACAGCTCATTAGTGTAGGAACCAATAGTACACCAGAGGAGGAAGGGATGCGCCGATCCAACGATATTAATAATCCGACCACTCCTTCCGGTGAGAAGCGGCGTAAAGGTATCATTTTCAAAAGAGAAAGCAAACTGTGGTAAGAATGCTCGATCAAACAGCCCTTTCATTTTTGCCGGCATGGTATTCCACCAATTCGGATACACAAACACAAGATGGTCTGCGAGGGAAATTGCCTGCTGAAACTTTAAGAGATCTGGCTCCAATTCCTGAATCTCCTCATACCCCTTATGCAACACGGGATCAAAATCCATTTCTTCAATGTTAAATCGCATCACCTCAGCACCCGCTTGCTCTGCCGTACAGTGGTAGGCATTGCTACACGCATATGAAAATGATGTCGGCACTGGGTTCGCGTTCAGGAGAAAAATTTTTGTTTTTTGTGTGCTCATAAATATATGGTTGTTAGTATTTTACCTCACCCTGCATCAATGGGGCGCACAAAATGCCGCAGGGCAAGAAACACGAGTTGGAAAATCCCAAAGAGTGCGAAGTACAGCACCGCCGCATCAACAACACCAGTCGCCTGCACACCCACTGCGCTGTAATAAGAGTGATACGATGCCAAAAAGTACCACCCCGCACCAATTGCCGGTGCAGCGTAGTCAACAGGAAACACCTTACGCCACCGAGTCATACCAAACGCTATAACTGCATTCACTGTCAGCACGGCCGCCTTCACACCATACTCATACCAGACCTCTGGAACACCATCAAGAATACCAAATATAATAATGTAGAGTGCCACCAAGATTGCAAAAAAGATATGAAACAGGCGGAGAACAGTATAGATACTTTGAATAAGTGCCTGCCCTATCCCCTCTTGCGGATACCCAAATCGCAAACCAATGCCATACGAAATGACAGCCAAGGTAGACACACCGAGCAGTACCCCGACAAGGTAGTTTTCAATCAACGAAAGAAAAGTCACGGGAATCTCCATACATTAGGTAGTATGCCCCATTTTTTTCAACAACTCCTGCATCTGCGGTTGATACTTCCGCATCACCGACGCAGCGGCGAGCATCTCATCTTGCCCACTCTTCTTTTTCTCCTTTACCTCCTTCGCAATTTTTTCAAACAAATCTGGGTTTTCTTCAAACATACGCAGAAACACCTTCCGCTGCTCTTCCGGCATATGCTTCAGTTGATTTTCTAGCATTTTTTTAGTCAAAAATCCTTTTATTCCCATAGTACACTAAGTATACTACACAATTATATTGCCATGTAGTATACTGACCTATGTTGGGCCCGTAGCTCAGTTGGCTTAGAGCACCGGTTTTGCACTCCGGAGGTCGCAGGTTCGAGCCCTGTCGGGTCCACTACACAAACCATTCATTACTTCACCACCTTTCACCAGCACCAGTCCTACGACAAGTGCACCTGAAAGGCAAAAGAAAATGATGGGTGAGATGGGGCGAGAGAACTCTTGCAATCCGTCAAGTTTCCGCTTGCCTGCCTTGCGGAAACGGCGGATTTCCTTCGCCCGGCGGATTATTATAATTTTGGTATAATAGTTATGTTCATGTAAAACTTGTGCTTACCTCTCTTCAACAATCTTTTAAAAAATTAAAACCAAGAAAAAATTGGTCTTTCCGTGATGTGGGGAGATCAGAAACAACGGCTTTTACTCACAGTTATCACCGTTACCCTGCAAAATTTATCCCCCAAATTGTACAAAAATTAATAAAAGATTATGCACCTAATGATGAGCAGATTATATGTGATCTTTTTGGTGGTTGCGGCACGACCCTGGTGGAGGCAAAAATGTTGGGTCACAAAAGTATTGGTTTTGATATAAACCCCATTGCAAAACTTATAACTCAAACAAAAACTACCCCTATTAAACCTAAAACGCTAACCAATTACAAAGACAAGTTTTTAACATATTATAAAAGCACTCCTTTAACCTTTTCAGATAGACACGGGCGAATCAATTATTGGTTTGACGAAAAAACGGCTCAAGAGTTAGAAAGGATTTATTTTGCAATCAAGAAAATAAAAAACCATAATGTCAGGCGTTTTTTTCTTTGTGCTTTTTCACACAATCTTAAGAATTGTTCACGCTGGTTGATGAAGAGTATTAAACCAACGATAGACAAGGATAAAGATATCCCTAATGTAAAAGAATCATTTTTACGCCACCTTGACTCAATGATTAAGAAAAATGAGAAGTTTTATTCTGAACTTGTTGAATCCGGCAATGAAAAAGTTTCTGCAAAAATGTATCGTAGAGATTCTACAAAAAAACTTCCTCTTGAATCCGGCTGTGTTGACCTAATTATCACTTCACCCCCATATGTTACTTCATATGAATACGCTGATTTACATCAACTATCTTTGCTTTGGTTTGGTAATGATCCAAAACACTTTAAAGGATGGAGCAGGTTTAGTGATGAATTTATTGACTTTCGTAGAAACTTTATTGGTACAAGTTCAAAGAGAAGAAAAACCGGAGAATTCAATAGTACCATTGCAAAATCAATTGTAAATGACTTATCACAGGTTAATCAATCACTCGCAACAGATGTTGCGAATTATTTCTTGGATATGAAAAAAGTTTTTGGAGAAATGTATCGTATTCTTAAAAAAGATGGCAAGGCATGTATTATTATTGGTAATACTAATTTACGAGGTGTTGCCATACTTAATGCACAAGTCGCTGCAGAGCAAATGCAACATGCCGGATTTGAAAAGGTTAGGTTTATTAAACGAGAAATTCCCAATAAAATGATAACTCCATGGCGCGACATAGAGACAGGAAAATTTACAGGAAAAGATAATCCTTCAAAGATAAGAGCGTACGAATATGAATATATCGTGGTGATGGAAAAAATTTAACGAATTAATTTTTTGATATCCTGAATTGTTATCTTTGATGCAGCACGAATTGATTTCTCAAAAACAATATCTCTTTCATCTCGATCGCTATCACTAGTGAGATTAAGATCCCTAAACTCAAGAAACATCCAAATTGAATCCCTGTAAATCTTCTTTATCAGAAGAGTCTTTGCAATTTCTCTTTGTTCGCCAGGTATCTCTCGCAAATCTTCAAACGGATCAGAATCAGTATTGATTCTGATTTTTTTCAACTCTGTCCAAGATGGAATTCTGGCGATAACCTCTTGATCCCATTCTGGGGTATGATGCTGCCATTTTGTTTTATCTACCACTTCTATCTCCGGCAAATCTACCTCTGGATTATTTTTGTCTCGAATAATTTTTACCGGTAATGAGAAATCAAAGTGTTTCTCCCTATCTTTTACGGTTATGTCTATATTTTCTACTTTTTTTATTTCCTTTCCTGTGTATTGCATTTGAATAGAAAGAATTCCATCCTTAAGTTTTGGTGTACTGTTGTCAAGATCATTATGTTTTTTAAAAATTATGGTACCAGGGGCTTCATCTCGACTGATATAATCATTATCCGCATCTGTTTTTATGCGCAAGGATGTCTTTTTTCCTATTACAATTTTCACCTCTTCAGGTGGTTTAAAAAATGTTGGAAATCTCTTTCCGTTATAGGGAACTTTTTCTTTATATAAAATATTAATTGTTCTTGTTAATTCAATGTCTTTGGACGGTACACTAAGAGAAAAAATCAATGCTTCTTCTTCAGGTGGCTTTGTTTTTTCTTTTGGATCTACACGAAAGGTGGTTATTCCATTTCTAAACGATAAAAAAGTAATGTCAAAATTTTCTGATTTTTCCCAATCATACTCACCTCTATCCTCTTGCCGTTCAAACAAATCCGTATCAGCACCGGTATCAAAGGATATTCTACAATATGAATTTTCTTCAATTTCTCGTGGATTTGTGCCCAGAAGATTAAATTTTTCAGGGAGATATGTTCCCTGATATTTCGAGTCAATCTTTGGTGGCGTATATGTTTGCCCTTTTTTAACAGGAAAATCAACTCCGATATTAAAAAGTTCTTTTAATTTCGGTTGGTTTTCAACTTCTTTTAGTATTGCTTTTTTGATATCCCTATCTTCAATTTTAGTATCCGAGTTTAGTCCCAGTCTCCCGTATTCTTTATCAAGGTCTTTAAAATCTTCACCGGAAAAGAATACCTTTAATCTATTAAGAGTTGTCTTTGTTGTCGCATTGTTCTTAAATTTTTCTCTTCCTGAATGAAGCATTTTGGCAACTGCAGGACTAATTGTTGAAATATCAATAAATGCTATAACATATGGAGACAGATCAATTAAACCACATTCATTTTTAAGCCAAGATTTAGTTTCCGCATGCAAAACAAGCCCATCCTTTATGAAGAAAACTCGTTCAGACATATCTAAGTACGATTTGATTTCCCCTCCTTCAGCCTCTGCCTTGTGTTTTAATATAAAAAGATTTATCTCTTTTTTGCCAATCTCACCAAGGTCAATAGGAAGTGCTTGGGGGTATCCACTCCGCAGTATATCTTTTCTTCTAATCAGTTTTTCTTTTAATCCAAATATTGTATAGTTATCATCACCTTTATAATTTCGTAATTCTTTTAAGTAAATTGGTAAAGGAGAATTGGGAAGTTTCTTTTCAATAAATTCATTAAAGCCACGAAAAATAATATTCCCTCCTTTTGCAAGCTGATAATCATATAATTTAATTACACAACCCTCCTCAAATTTATAATCATCTATTTTTATCACCTCATCCATAGGAAAAGAAAAAATATTTTCTGTATCTTTCTCGACAAGATATTCATAAACATATTTTTCTGAACTTTCATCAAAGCGCATTCGCACAACCGTAAAACCAAAGTGGTCGTGATTACCATCTTTTTTATCTCCATTTTTTAGAGAGCTGCGACACAAAACAAGTTGGAGATAATTAAAATCATATTTTTCAGGCGCTCCTGCAAAACCAAGAGGGCTTGAACCACCCTGATTATATGTTCCGTATACAAAAGGAATTCTTTCTTTTGTATTTTCATTAAGGCTAAGGATGGTTTTTTTAATCATGTTTGGCTCTTGCCCTTCACCTTTATCTACAATTGTTATTGTTGGTCTGTCTTTTTTTCCTTCAGCAGTAATACGCAACCATTCTTTGGCAAACTCTGATCTTTTTTCCCTAATTTTTTCTCTGCCTCCAAAGAAGCGCTCAACTGCTTCATCTACTGTTTTTGGTGCAACACTTTTATCATAAGGATCAATCCCTTCCTCATAACATCTTCTCATCAGAATTGCGTCAATTGAATTTGTAACTTTCTCCATCAATGCGTTTTCTGCTTCCCTCATTTGTCCTTCTACTGTTCCTACATTGTTTGAGCGTCCACCATAAGGAATCCACGCTTCCTTATCAAGGCGTTCTTTCTGAATAATCTTTTCAAGTTCTTCAGAAGTTTGACATTTGAGTAAGTCTAAAAGTATTTTTTTATTTTTCCTGTGATTCATAAACTGAACTTTTTATTATTTCTCGGATAATGGAATTTACTCTTAACACCTCTTACAGCGTTCTCAATCTCAGAGAATATTTTTTTCACCTCCTCCTCAGAGTAATGGTAGGCACTTCTGTTGGAACAATGTCCAAGCGTATTGAGTGTTTTCAATACGGAGTTTGTGCGTGCCGTCGCCAGCCGTCTGAATCGTTCCTGTTTTTCCTTGGATTTCTCCATACGCTCGTATTGTAGCAGATGCTTTTGAAAATAGCAACATTATATACTAAATATAGTACTGTGGTAATAAATATAGTGTTTCTGTTTAATACAGGGAAATGATATACCAAAGTAAGAGGTAATTTGCTACCATAATGATATGCTTACATATTTAGGTTCATGTTTCGGCAAACCGGATTGCAGGTTTATGTACTTAGATTCAAACATAATGTCCCACCTGGCAGATTGGGGTAATTATTTTTTTAAGAACGGTGCGGATGACGATTTCTTAACCTTTGTACAAGAGAAAAACCTGGAGCATTTGATGAAAGATTTTGGGTGCATGAGCCATCTTTTTTCGCACCTTATTTCCAATGCATACGGATGGCTAGAGTTTGTTGTATCACAACAAACCTATGAAGAATTAGCTCTGAGAAAGAAAAACCGTGAACAAACAATGATGTACTTTTTTGATATGCTGCATAGTCACACTGACAGTGTGTTAAAGCAGAGGAGTAAAACTGAAATAAAAAAAGCATATGAACTATCAAAGAGAGCGGATAATGAAATACCAGAAAACGGCATGTTTTCAAAAAAGATAGAACTGTTATTTTAGAAGCGGTGGAGCGCTCTTGTAAAACACTTTTGACATTAGATATAAAACTTACTAGAACAGCAAAAATGGCAAATGCGACTGCGCTCGCTTAAAAGGCAAAAGAGAATGTGGGCAAAGATTGGCGCGGGATCGGAGCGCACGGAAGATCTGGTGTGTAACGAAGTGAAACACGAGTCCGGAGTAAGCGGAGCGACTTGGTGAAGGTGTTTACTGTAGTTTTGGAGCGTATGGGATGGGTTAGGGCGTGTTGGCGGGTGGAGCGTGCGAAGTATCGTCACACTCCTGCTCAAGTTTGAGTAAAACAGTGTTAAGACCACCACACAATACAAAGACACACCACACAACAGCGTGATGTGTCCAAATCTGCTTTACGAGCGGTCTTACCGGCACTTTTAATATCAAAAAACAGACACGCTGTGTACAACTTTATTGACATTTTTTATCAGGGAGATATGCTGTAAGTAATAACAACGGCATGAATAACAAAAACAGCAACAACTCAACCATAAAAGATGTGCGCATGCAAAGGAAGTTTTCGCAACGGGAAATTGCTGACAAATTAAACATTTCCCGCGCCTCATATATCGCACTTGAAAAAGGGGTGCGGGACCCGAAACTTACAGAAGCAAAAAAACTTGCCGACATTCTCGGCGTATCTGTTAATGATTTTTTAGGTGGAGAAAAACCAAATTTTGAAAAATACAAACAAATGCTCTTCGCTTTTTTACGAAACAATCTTTCAAGAGATGGCAGGGTGCCAAAGACCAAACTTGCAAAACTGCTCTACCTTGCAGATTTTGCATGGTATTATGATCACTTAGAAAGCATGAGTGGTATGCAGTATCGAAAGATAGCATACGGACCGGTACCTGACACATACTTTCGGGTCGTGGACGAGCTATATGAAGCGGGTAAAATTGACATAGAAAAAACAGATGACGGAGCACTACTTATATCTCAAAAGAAGGGAGGAGAGCGAGAATCAACCGCAATACTTTCCCGTGAGGAAGAAAAGCTTATTACCGATATCTCAAAAAAGTGGAAAAACAAACGGACAAAAGAAATCGTTGACTTCACTCATCAACAAATACCATACACATTCTGCAAGGAAAATGAGATTATTCCATATGAATTGATCATTCAGGAGGATCCGAAATATGTCTACTAACAATAGCAATGCCGAGTATGCTGTTTCTTTCACACCGTTTTCTGAGAAACACTATGTCAAAAAATTTAGAAAAAAGTATAAAGACGCATGGGATAAAACACAGACATCTATAGAAAGAAGTTTCAGAATGTTTGATACACTTCTTGAGAGAGGGGTGGCAAGAATGATCATCGACAAGCGAGGTATTAAAATCTGCAAAACCGAGTTCCGTGTTGCTAAAACCACTCAGTCACGACACGGATCGGGCAACAGGTGTATTGTTGCGATGTGCGCAGCTGAGAAACAGGTCATTGTGCTGCTTGTTTATCACAAAAGTCATCTATCAGGTTCCGGCGGTGAAACTGATGCATGGAAAACACTTGTCAAGAAAAATTTTCTGGAGTATAAAGATCTACTCTAAACCCTCTCACACCAGATATGATGCTGCCTATTCAAGCAACCCGAGTATCTGCAGTATCAGTGTTTGTATTTACTGAATAATGTGACCAGTGTTGCATTTATCTTTTGAACTTAAATACAGGAGAAAAGTGGTCAACCATCTTAAACAGAAAACTAATCAAAAAATTAAACGGATAATAAAAAGGCCAAAACACACTGATATACAAATAAACATATGCTATAATGAGAAATGAAGTTGAGGACACGCAACCCTTCACCTGACCTTTAGCCAAACAAGGAGAATGAGGAAATGAAAATGGAAAAGAATGCCACAGTGGCAGTCATAGGCATCACGGTCATATTAGTTATAGGAATTTTGTTTGGGAATCACCTCAAAAAAAGTGATCCTGAAGAAAAAGAAGAGATTGAGGGTAAAGGGCTTGCCATATATTTCGATAACAGGGTGGTAGATGTGTACCACCTTGAAGACGAAAAACCATTCTTTAACGCAAGGGTGCACGAAGGCAGAACCTTCTTCAGCACCGGTCTTACCCAGGTCTCAGTGAGCAACGGTACCGTCGAGATAACCGACCGCGGTGAGGTATCAGAGATTTTCGCCAAAGAAGGCACTCTGCACCTCACACTTTTCAGAGAGGGAGACGAAGGACCGGAGATAAACGGAGATGGCAGGGTCGAGATAACCCGCTACCCGTAAAACCAGGTCTGGAAACAAAACGGCCCCCAATCATATGAATATGATTGGGGGCTATTGCAGTCAACAGACAAGGTATAATTTCCCATAAGGATTATGCGCAAAAAAATCAAAACAAGTGACAAGATGCAGAAAGGGTACAGCTACACATGCACCGAGCCCGCAGGTAAACACTTCGCCACTGACTTCAAGCCACAACTTTCTCCAAAACAGATGCTTGAGCTGGGGGTTTTCGGCGGTATGTATTTTGATGGCTACACAGACGAATTTCCAAAAAGTTGGTTCAAAAAGGCAAAAGTTGCTGATGGGGAACGGGATAAAAATCTCAACTATTTCAAAGTACATGCTTCTATGCCGCTCAAGCACTGGAAAGAAAAGGGTTGGCTCCACAAAGATGATCCGCGTGGATGGTTTCAGTGGTACTGTCGCTACTATGTGGGCAGGCGACATGAGGATGATGTCCGCCAAATCAAACGCTGGAAAAATATGAAACGGCATATAACAGCAGTACAAAACAACTGCGCCACCAAAGATTTAGAGTGTAGAAAAAGACAGCGCCAAGCAGTGTTGCACTGGGCATACGACAGCAGAAAAATATAACACACTACGCATCCTTCAAGTAGTAGTACTTCCCTCTTTTTTCAACAAGGCCGTCAGCGAGCAATCCAGCGAGTCCGTCGTCAATACGCACTACCGGCAACATCTGTAGTTGCTTCTTTGAAACACCTCTGTCAGCAGCGATGAGATGGCGGAGGAGTGCGCCACGCGCCTGACGAACAGATCCGGCAAAGTTACTCTGCTTGGTGTAGTGCTTGCTACGAACATTTGTTCGTACCCCTTGTGATTTTAGATATGAACCATAATCCATCATCGCGGAATAAAATATTCGAGGGGCGATTCCACGGTTACAGGCAGTTTGTAGCAGCTGCTCAACAAAATAACTAATTACTGTATCGCTCACCACCCCCTTCTTTCGAACGCAGTGATGAAACACAACAGTGCGAATATTTGTCTCAACAATGGTAACCGGCTTATTGTATGCAAATGCTAACACAGCACCGGCGGTATACTCGCCAACACCAGGCAAGGAAAGTAATGCTTCTTTTGTTTTCGGCATGACACCATCGTACACAGCGACGACCATCTTCGCCGTATTGTGCAACGCAACTGCCCGACGATTATAGCCGAGACCACTCCACAACGCAAGCACTTCTTTTCGTGCGGCGCTGGCAAGCGAGGTAATCTCTGGAAATCTTTCTATGAAAGAAACATATTTCGGCACCACTCTTTCCGTTTGCGTTTGCTGCAACATATACTCCGAAATCAAAATGTGGTACGGGTCGACTGTTTCCCGCCATGGAAATGATCGTCGCTCTTTTTCATGATACGCAAGCACACGAGAAACAGTGGTGCCAATTTTTTCTTTTGCTATTGGATGAGGCATACAAAAATAAGTTATGAAAAAACCCTCGACAAACCGAGAGAAAAAATATCTGGTTAGCCGAGGGCTAGAATTGTGCGTTTCGTGAATGTGTCGCCGGATCCATTGGCAGTACACATCCTGCACTCAGTACGATGCACACAACAGTACTAAGAAATGTGCAGTACTATTGTGCGGCGTTAGACCGCACCTTAAAAGAACAACAAGAAAAAGTTATAGCGCTATACATTTCGTGTACAGTTGTTATGGTTGCACATAGTGCATCCAGTAACTCTATCTTGCTGAGATCCCCCACGACCCAAAAATTTCAAATGACCATTACCCTTTCAACATGTCTGTCGGTACGGGCAAACCGTCCGCTGACAACTTATAGTAAGTGTCTCGCGAAAGCAGTGCCACAGACAAGACATAAGAAAAGATTTACCTATAGCGGTAGAAAGATCAAGGTAGGTGAAAGTGTGCATCACTCTGTTGTCAAACAAAGCAACAACACTCGCCACGCAATCTAAATTGCAAAATGTGCCGGTCATTGAACAGCACTGCCTCTATGATGGTTTCCACCATAACCAGGGTTTCGCCCTAAACCGCAAACAGGCGATTGTCGCCAGTGCGGGAGAAAGAAGCCGTTCTCTTCGGTCGTAGTTTGCAAAGTTTAGTAGGTTGCGTAAGCCCCCTATCCACTCTTATGATACCACAAGGTACCCACGCAGAGCAGAGCAAGTCAATGTGTGTGGATAAAAACAATATCGCAACACTACGCCGTCCTACACCGCTCAAAACGAACAGTTACCTATGCCGTTCCGAGCACATTTCTCAAAAAACTGCGTCGGTGAATAGGACTCGGTCCATGCTCTTTGATCATCTCCCGGTGATGTTTAGTAGCGTACCCCTTGTGTCGTTCAAAGCCATACACAGGAAACTGTTCACTGAGTTTACACATCGCATCATCGCGAGATTCTTTCGCGATAATTGAGGCAAGCGAGATGAGAGGATTTTTTTCATCCCCCTTTATAATGTGCGTTGCATCATACTCCTCTGGCACCGGCAAACCGTAGTCGGCATACACATGGTGTATCGGCGTGTGGTCCTGCAATTTGAGAAGCGCTTCAGTTGAGGCGGTGTGGAGTGCAGGAATGATACCGCATGCGTCTATCTCTCCGGCAGAAACTGAAAACACAGTGCAGTGAAAACTATCTCGCTCCATAGTGCCTATCGCACGGATCAACCACTCCTGCCGCTTCTTCTGCGAAAGTTTTTTAGAGTCACGAATACCAGACAGTACTTTCTCCGGCAACGCGTCATCCAACCACTGTACCGCACACACCGTCACCGGACCAGCCAACGGTCCTCGCCCCACCTCATCTATCCCAACGCATCCTTTCATATACTTCTATTCTACACCATGCCGAAACCGCCGCATGCAACTTTTATCAACATTTTTTTAGAAAACATTATGGGTAAATGGTCAAGTACTTTGTACGCAAGAAAAAATACTTTCCAACAAAAAAACTGCTACACTATACAGTAATGTTTGGCTACCTCAACACGCATAGTCACTATTCGTTGTTGCGGGGAGTGGCAAAAGTACCGGCACTATTGGAGCGGGCAAAAGCAACAGGGTGTGACGCAATCGCACTGACTGACACCCACAATCTTTACGGCGCAATTGAATTCTATAAAAAAGCGCAAGAGGCGGACATCCGTCCGATTCTGGGAGTCACGCTGGGTGTCCGCAGTGCCGACGCAGAACAGGTCTCGCCCATCGTGCTACTCGCACAAAACAAGCAGGGGTACCACAACATACTAGAGCTAATCACGCAAGCACACTTCGAAGAAGGAAAAACACCTGCACTCTCGTTAGAACAAATTAGCAACCGCAAAGACGGCATCATTGCCCTACTCCCCGCCCTGAACAATCCAGTACAACAATCACTCATACAGCAAGATGCCGCAGCGGCAACAACACACCTTACTACCTATAAAAATATATTCGGACAAAATCTTTGTATCGGCATCTCACCACAAAACCCAACACCAAAAGACGGCACTGCTGTTACTGCACCAACAGAGACCTTAGTCGCACTAGCCCGAGAACATAAAGTCAACATTATTCCTGCCCCCTTAATTTACCTGCTGGAGGAAAGTGATAAAGAGGCGCGAGATGTCCTGCTCCGCATTCAACGCACCACCCGCTCCAATCTCGAAGAAGAAGTATTTGAAGACCCCCTTCTTTTTCCTAACCGCAACAGTATTGAAGCGTGGTGCAAAACGGTCTGCCCCGAAGCACTCCAAACACTTTCCGATCTGATACAAAGCATCAACTGGGAACTAGAGCTCGGTAACTGGGTCTTCCCCAACCCACCAATCGGTAATGACACCCGCGACCACGCAGAGATACTCCGTGAGCATGTGGAACAAGGTTTCGATCGTCGCGAATTACAAAGAACATCAGAAGCGGAAGAACGAATTGATTTTGAACTCGGCGTAATTACCGAACGCGGGTACACCGACTACTTCCTCTCAGTGATTGACCTCATCAAGCACATGCACAGCAACGGCATCATCACCACGACACGAGGTTCTGCTGCCGGATCACTAGTATCGTATTTAGCAGGCATTACAAATGTCAACCCGTTAGAATATCAGCTGCCATTTGAACGCTTCCTCAATCCATTCCGTCCATCCCCACCAGATATTGATATGGACATCGCTGACAACCGCCGGAATGAGGTTATTGACTACATCCTAAATTGCTTCGGCAAAGAGAAGGTGGCGCAAATCGGCACACTAGGGACGATGATGGCGCGGGCAGCAGTTCGTGACACTGCCCGCGCACTCGGCTATTCATACATGACCGGTGACCGTATTGCAAAACTCATCCCACCCGGAGCACAGGGCGCACCAATGTACATAGACACTGCTCTTGAGACGGAAAAAGAATTGCGCGACCTGCACAACAACGATGAAACCGTGCAACACATCATCCGCGTCGCAAAAAAAATAGAAGGAAACGCCCGACACATCTCAGTACACGCCGCCGGCGTAGTTATCTCCCCCACCACCGCAGTCGCCTATACCCCGCTTGAACGCGACCCAAAGGGAGTAACCGATCGCCCTATCACACAGTACGATATGCATGCCGTAGAAGATGCAGGACTGCTCAAGTTTGACATCCTCGGACTCACCAACCTTGCCATTCTCGCCGGCGCTATAGAATTGACACAGCAAGACAAAGGTATTGCCATTGATGTTGAAAAGATTCCGCTTGACGATAAAAAGACATACAAACTAATCGGTGATGGCTACACCATCGGGGTATTCCAACTCGGCGGAAGCGGGATGACTTCTGTACTAAAGCGGATGAAACCAACCTCTATGTACGACATCGCCGCAATTGTCGCACTCTATCGACCAGGACCAATGGGCAACATAGATGAGTACATCGCCCGAAAGCAAGGCAAGAAGCCCATCTCCTACATTCACCCAAAGATGGAATCGTATCTCAAAAATTCATACGGCGTGCTGGTGTACCAAGACGACCTCCTATACACCGCTATTGAGCTTGCCGGATACGACTGGAAAGAAGTTGATGTCTTCAGAAAAGCGGTCGGCAAAAAAATCCCTGAACTCATGGCAGAACAAGAAAAGGTATTTAAAGAGCGTGTAAAAAAGAGGAGTGGACTGTCAGACGCACAAGCAAACAAGATATGGGATCTGTTTGATCCATTCAAAGGATATGGCTTCAACAAAGCACACGCAATGAGCTATGCAAAAGTTGCCTACCAAACGGCATATATGAAAGCACACTATCCGGCACAATATATGACAGCACACCTCACCGCCGTCGCCGGGGAAACAGAAAATGTGGCAGAGTTGGTATACGAGGCGAAACGCATCGAACTAGAGGTACAGGCACCGGAGCTCAATAGCTCCAGCGTCTCATTCAGCACCGAGAAAGGCAAAGATGACAAAGAATCTATTCGCATCGGACTAGAAACCATTAAGCAGGTCGGTACCGCTGCCGCAGAAGCGATCGTCTCAGAACGGGAAAAGAACGGCAAGTATACAGCATTGGAAGATTTCTTCACGCGCATCGGCCCATACAATGTCATCAATAAGCGCAGTTTGGAGGCACTCATCAAAACCGGTGTATTAGACATGTTTGAAAAACGCGATGTACTACTGGAGAACATAGAATTACTTTTGGAATGCACGAAGGACACTCGAACAGGCGAGCAGCAGCATGCCCTCTTTGATGCAACAGCAAATGTTTCACTAGAATTGCAACCTGCCAAGTCACCGGTCAACAAAGCACAAGAGCTCTACTGGGAAAAAGAACTCCTCGGCGTGTATGTCTCCGGACACCCACTTGATTTGTGCCAACGAGAAGGGTTGCACCTGCGAGACATCCTGCGCAAAGAAGAAAACAGCAAAGTACTTACCACCGCTGTTATTGCTGGGCTCAAACCATTTAGGAACAAATCTGGTGAACGAATGTACTTTCTCACCCTTGAGGATGACGACAATAATAAAATAGAAGCCGCTTGTTTCCCCAGAGAAGCAGAAGAATTTGACGACCTCCTTGCCCTCTATCGCCCTATCAAAATTCGCGGCAGCACCTCATTCCGCAACAATGAAACAACACTCCGCATAGACCAAATAGAAAACCCCACACCACTACCTACACAGCAGGCACCAGACACTACGCCGGACACGACCCAGCCCCGTGCTTCTGCACATACTTTTGATGATACCCCTCTGCCTCATGAAACTCCCCAGCCGGTACAACATCTGTCATAATTGGTGATTTGTACACCCCCAATTCCTGCAACGACTGCTTTGATTTCTCCGCCGCATCTTTCTGCTCATCGGTATGATAAAAAATAACGGAGTGATACTGCTCGCCAACATCAAGCCCCTGCCGATTGGCAGTTGTCGGATCGTGCATTTCCCAGAATGCGTGTAGCAACTTCTCATAAGATAGCTGCCCAGGATCAAACACCACCTCAACCGCCTCCTTATGTCCAGTGCCACCACCACACACCATCTCGTAGGTTGGCTTTTTCACCGTACCGCCAGTGTACCCCACCCGGGTCTTCAGTACCCCGGGCAGTTTCATAAACCGATCCTCCACCCCCCAAAAACACCCCGCTGCAAAAGTCGCCTTTTCCTCCATATACCTATACTATACGACATCCCCCAAACGATATACCGATTCGTACAGTTTGCTATCCGGTGGACTGTAGCGGAATCGAACCGCTGACCTCTCGCATGCCATGCGAGCGCTCTACCAGCTGAGCTAACAGCCCCATCCCACCCAAGTCGGACTGCCGGGAATCGAACCCGGACCACACGCACCCCATGCGTGCACACTACCACTATGCTACAGTCCGCACCAAAAACCATCATCACCCGCATCAGCAGTATACAAAACTCTCACTACGGTAACTTTGTGGTATAGTGTTGCTATATGGAAAATAACAGTGAGAAAAAATTTGCGGACGGATTGTTTTTTAGCAGAAACGAAAATGCACCTGATTTCGTTGTAGGGTCATTAGGCATACAGGTTGAGAAAGCAGTTGCATGGATTCAGCAACAAAAACAAAAGGAAAACGGATTTATCAATGTGGATATTAAAAAGTCCCGAGAAGGTAAATATTATCTTGAGCTAAACGAATTTGAGCCAAAGCAGGGACGACAAGCACCACCGCAAGGCGACAGGTCGCAAGTTTTTTAATCGGCAACACAATTCGTAGCACCCAATTACCATGCATACCGCCGCTATAGAAATACGATATATAGTAATAGCATATGCCCCAAAAACAGAAACAGTATATCACCGCAAAAGACATTATCGCTGCTATGCAGCAGAAGTGTACTGCCAGAGAAAGAAAAATGATTGAGCAGGCATGCACATTTGCACAAGAAAAACATCAAGGACAAACACGATACTCGGGGGAACCGTACTACACACACCCATTAGAAGTCGGTCGACTGCTTGCGGAGATTGGTATGGCCGCGGAAGTTATCACCGCCGGCATGTTGCACGATACCATTGAGGACACCGACACAACCATAAAGGAGTTGGAAAAAATGTTCGGTAAAAAAGTAGCATTCTTCGTGGACGGAGTCAGCCATCTTGGTAAGGTGCGGTACCAAGGGCTTGATGCACGGGTGAAATCACTACAGAAACTCCTCGTTGCAACCTCAAAAGATATTCGGGTTATTATTATCAAATTGATGGATCGACTGCACAATATGCGCACCCTTGAGGCAGTGCCGAAAACCAAGCAAAAGCGCATCGCCAAAGAGACCCAACAGGTCTATGCACCGATAGCAGATCGACTCGGTATGGGAATGATTAAAACAGAACTGGAAGAACTTGCCTTCAAACACCTCGATCCAACTACCTACACCACCCTGAAGAAAGAGATCGACACCACTATCGGCTCAATCTCAATGGCTGCCATAGAAAAGAAGGTAAAAAAGGTGCTTGTTGCCATGGACATTACTACCGCGACCATCTCTTCCCGCATTAAGAGTGTGTACAGCACCGCCATGAAAATGCGACATAAAAAATACGCGCTGGAGCAAATACAAGATTTGACGGCACTACGGATACTGGTACACACCATACCCGACGCATACAATGTGCTGGGGATACTACACGCAGAATGGCGATCCATTCCCGGCGCATTCAAGGATTACATTTCACTACCGAAACCAAACGGGTATCAAGCACTCCACACCCGAATCCTCATAGACAAGCACATCCTTGAAGTGCAGATACTGACACACGACATGTACCAACACGCACAGTTCGGTGTTGCCGCGCATTTTGAGTATAAAGGTAAGCGGCACGGAACGGTAAGTTTAGAATTGGAGTGGTTCGACAAACTGCTCGCCAATAAAAAAGGTGAAAAGCAGGTGCCGTGGGCAGAGCGCATTGCTGCAATGCAACGAGAAACAGTTGAGGATCCAGATTTTATGGGCACCATGCAAGCGGACTTCCTGCAGGAGCGAATGTTTATTTTCACTCCAAAAGGCGAAGTGGTTGATCTGCCACAAAAAGCGACACCGGTTGATTTTGCGTTTGCAATTCACGGTGACATCGGCAAGCATGCTGAAGGTGCCTTTGTCAATGGTAAGTATGTTTCTCTCCGCCACGAACTACAAAACGGTGACATCGTTAATATCAAAACCGGCAAAAAAACAACCGTGAATAAAAAATGGCTTGACTGGGTCAAAACATCCGAAGCTCGCGCTCGCATCCGCAATGCTATAAAGAAAAGTTCTTAAAGTTATACATTTCGTCCTCAACATCTTCTGGCTCACCAACCATATCCCCATCTTCAAGAGATACCGCTACAGATGTGTCCGCAACACTACCTATCTGCTCCGCCCCAGGCGCATGCTGCAATTTACCAACAATACTCTCCAAATCCTCTCCAGAAAAATAGTCAATAACAATTTTGCCGCCGGTTTCTCCTTGCGAGCGAATATGCACACGCGTCTCCAGAAAACCTTCTAATACTGACTGCGCCCGCTGCACATACGGATCATGGGCTATTTTCCGAGCACGATTTTTCGCCTGGCGACGCGCAATGAGCTCTGAATCCCGCACGGTTATTTTGCGATGCACAATCTCATCGAACAGTGCCCGTTGGTCATCAGGAGTTTCAACCAACATCAAAAGCGGTCGGGTATGCCCTTCTGATATCCTCCTATCAGTTACCGCCTGGATCATATCCTCTGGCAGCGTCAACAGACGCAAACTGTTTGAAATGTATTCCCTACTACGACTCATTCGTTGCGCTACCTCAGTGTGCGTCATACTAAATTCTTCAATCAGTCGCTTGAACGCACGAGCACGATCAATCGGATTCAAATCGTCCCGTTGTAAGTTCTCTATCATCGCCAGCTCAAGTCGAACATTATCCTCCGTCACATCAACACGGATAACCGCCGGCACTTCAGACAATCCGGCAATTTTTGACGCACGCAGTCGTCGCTCCCCCGCAATCAACTCGTAACGCGCAGACATATCACCAGTATCGGCAATCGCCTCTTTCTTTGTCACCACCAACGGCTGCAACACACCATACCGCCGAATTGACTGCGCCAAATCCTGCAATTTATCATCCGCAAATTCTTTTCTCGGCTGAAATGGGTTTGGATCAATTTTATCCACCGACAACCAAAACACCGACAGCGGACTACTTGTTGCATTCTGCATAATACCCTCTTCCATATACTATTCAGTATACCGTTAAAATAAACCCCTCTTACACAAGAAAAAAGCAGTAACAAGTGGGCATGAGAACTCAGCAAGGGAAATCTGCGCATAGGAATATTCCTTCCCATGAAAAACAAGGACTCCCGGTAAGTGCGGGTAGGGAGAATCGAACTCCCGTTTCGGCCTTGGGAAGGCCGCGTCATACCACTAAACTATACCCGCGGAATGAGTAGACAAATCAAAAAACAAAGTTTTTTGTTTGTGCAGCGAATGAGCTGGTATATACCGTGCGCATATACCCGCGGAGTGAGTACCCGTACAAATAAACAGACACACATCTCGTACATATATACCATGTATATATCCCACACGCCTGCAGTATACCTGCTTATTTTTTTGAAACGGTGTGTGGTACTATACCACTATCGCTGGCGTAGCTCAGTCGGTTAGAGCGTAGGACTCATAAACCTAAGGTCGGTGGTTCAAATCCACCCGTCAGCACTAACACGGTATTTTTTCCTGATATACTTTGTATAAATATAGCCGTTGTACTATATTTTTACTCACTCCTTACAAAATACTATGAACAAAACATTGCATCTTGTTATCGCAGTCCTCTCCCTCATCGGTGCCGGATTGGTATTGTGGAATCAATACTGGAACGGTCCAATCGGTGGCGATCCAGCACTGTGGAACTACATTGACCCGTATGTTATCTTTGTGCTTCTCGCGGCCTCTCTGACACTGCTGAAGATGTGCAAAGATTAGGGATACATCACGCCTTACACACTCATACCACGGTACCCAAATAAATGAGGTACACTGTGAATACTATGCCGAACATGAACCGAGGAATAGAACCAGTGCCAGGGCGATACCCACCACCCATACCCCCCCCTGCACCCAGGAAGCAAGAAAAATTTCTCACAGAACAAGAGGAGTATAGGGTGGAGAAAAAACGCAAACGAGAACAACAGGTAATGCATGCGATACTTCAGTATAGCAAAACACTAAAAAAGTATGGCATCCTGTCATCTCTTGAAGACGGGGCAACTGATATGGACCGGTACACCGAACGATACGGAACCGACACCATCGAAAAACATCGACAGTACGCTAATATGGTAAAACAGAAAGAAGGAAAAACGGAATACTGGAAAAACTCTGAATATCTTGAAAAAATTATCCCGATTAACCTGCTAAAAACAACTGAATACTTTCTTGATGAAATAGATAATATCAAAGAATTCTACAAAAAGTACCGGTTTTCCACCAAAGAAAAAGATGTTTACAACCATCTACTCCAATTCATACCACAGGACATGGTCGTTCGAATAGCCGCACCATACGACGACGTCTACCACGGCATTGATTTTTCAATAGACGGTGACTTCCCGCTTTGCGGTGTTGATGTAACAACTAAAACAAGCAAAACAAAAAGAGGGGAGGTTGAAATAGAAGAAAAGAAACTCAGAGAAATCATACAGCACAACGAAGAGGGACCCAGTGAGTTCTATGGAGTTGCATTCGACGAAGAAAAGGGAATATACGTACCCATGGAGTCCATAGCAAACATCCCACTTCTCTACCTCGCCCTCCCTGGTAACTTAATTCCTAATCTTATAGATAAAACTCACTCCCAAACAGACCATGCAGTTAAAAATTTGCAATTCAGCAAATATATTATCGGACAGCTCGCCAAATCTTTGAGAACGGTACAACACAAAACCCGTCTTGATAAAAAGAGTATTGCCAGACACATCAAAAAAGCGGAGAATGCCCTTTCTCTGCCCAAAGGCACTATGGAAATAGAGGATAAGGTGGAGCAAGCACTGCAAGATAGATATGAATGCGAAAACATCCTCAACGCATTTTTCTATTGCACAGACCAATTCTTCGCAAAAAAGTTGGGCATGAAACCTTTGGTTGAAATTCCACAAACCTTATTAGAGTAATTATCAAGAATTACAAAAAATTCAAATGTTGATGCAGAGGTCTTTTGGGAGATGACATAGTTTTACCGTGTATACTGTAAATAATGATATTTAAAAACTCTCTCAACCGTATCGACAAAAAAAGAAAGGTAACCCCTTCCCCCGAGAAAGAAACAAAGAAGAAAACTTTGGGAGATTTGATAGGTTGGGTCAAACAAGGATCTCCGTGGAAGGAGGGCTTCACACCATCGGAAGAACACGCCGCTGAAGAAGAGTATGGTGACAACAATCCAGTGCAACCGCAAGAAACAAACAACGAAACAGTGAGCGAAAATCGCCCGGAAGAACACCTTTCAAACCAAAAAGTTATTGATAGCAAGGAAAAAAGTGCTACCGCTACTGTGCAGGAAGACGAAGGTGTCGCAGATGTACACCCAGAGGAGGCGGAGGATACGCCACAAAGAGAGATTGAGGAAAAGGCACCGGAGGTTTTTGTGAGTCCAGCGGAAAAAGAGGCATATGAAAAACTCACCTCACTGTGCATACAGGCAGTTGAGAAAATGCAGGAAGAGGGAATATTCTTTCTGGATAAAGATGGTAGGATTGATATGACAAAGTATACGGCATTTCGCAACCCAGAAAAAATTGAAAAGCATATAAAACGCGTAAAAGAATTGGAGTATAATTTTGGGAACACAGATTTGAAAGAGCAACCCGAATATTTTAAGAGAAAATCAGAGTATCTTGAGATGATGGCGTTTATCGTCTTTGTGAAGTGTGGAAGAAAGAAAAGAATTGGTGCCTTTAGAACAGCTAAGCTTGATGACTTTCTCCACCACTTTGACGGAGGCATCTTTGATTTAGACAGCGGTGAAGCAATTGTGCAAACTGATGAGGTGCTCCCCAACAAAGGAAGGTTGCGAGAGCGACGCAATCTCCCCAAAAAGATGCAAGAAGATTACGACCCTGCATCAGAGGAAAAATGGTACAAGGTTATGGAAATAAACAAAAAAAGTGGTGTAACACTTGAGTATGGCTTTATCAAAAACGATGACGGCTCTTTCTCCCCATCTGAATCTCCGTTAGAAAACTTACCCCTTGTGCACCTATCACTCTTTGAAGATGACATCATTTCCTTGGTTGAAAAAATGGATTCGTCAATAGATGAAATCTCTAAAATTGACGAATATCTTTTCAAACACTTTGTCAATAGTATACAAGTGTCTCTTTCTGACATACTACTCGCAACTTTCTCCGCAGAAGAAGAGCAACTGAACCAGTGTGTTGGAGACCTTGAAAAAGAACAGGCAGTGACGGAAAGGTTTGATGAATTTCGCAACAGAATTAACCGAGCTGAAAAACTCCTCACCACTATACAAGAAGAACAGTCACCATAGCACCGCACTGCACACTACCACCAATCAACGAAAAAACCCCGTTATCCATATGGATAACGGGGTATGTTGTAGCAAAAGATAACAACAGGGTAACTCAACAGTCAACAAAATTTGGATGCTGTACCTCAATTTGTTCGCGCATAGTCATCCTGAGGTTGGCCTTATCATCAGACACCACACCACCGCAGCAATTGTAGAAACCAAACGACACATCAAAGTGACGCTCCAGCACTTGCCGGGGAACATCAGGACCGAGAAGCCGAGCATACTGCTGCCCTTCGGGTGACTTCGGGTCAAGCGAAAGCATGACCCGATCTTTACCACTACCATTAAACTTGCAAACTAATTCCTCCACCTTGGCAAAGCCGAGAGGGAGATCTTCCTGGAAAGATTCAACAAATGCAGATTGCATCTGATCATCAGTTGCATTCTCCAGGGTTGCACCCATCTTTTGCAACTGGGTGTGAATCGAGGGGTAGGACATAATGTCCTCCTTTCTTTGTTCTGATTAAAAAGTTTAAAAAGTTGTTATTGCCGGCCTCCTTCTCTTTATGTAGCCAGCCAAATTATTGTAGCATATCCTCACAAGCCGTGGGCTAGCTGTGTGACGCTACTACATCTTTGAGTGAAAAAGAGGGGTCAATTTGCAAGGTAACATCAACACCAACTGCAGCACTTGCCCAACTCGCCGCATTTTTACGATGAAACTCAACTGCTTGTGCATAGTACTTACCCCAATCCTTTTGCTGGCGATCTGCTTCGGCAGTAATTTTTTCAAGCGCCTCAACATTTTCCGGCTCAAGGTCAGAGAGTGGACGCATAACCCCCTTTTCCATCGAACGAACAAAACGAGAGTGTGAGAAAGTTGCGGCAAGGTCACCTCTAACATGCTCACGAATGAAAGTGTTGTCAGATTCATCCTCAACCTTATTGCCAATAACACGAACACAAACATCGTACTGTTTCGCATATTTTTTGTATTGCTCATACACGCGCACGGACTTCATTGTTGGTTCAACAACAAGAAAAGTAACATCAAAACGGGTAAAAAGACCAGATGCAAACGAATCCGCTCCGGCGGTCATATCAACAAGCACATACTCATATGCCTTATCAATCAGGTGATTGAGCACCAACTCAACCGAACCGGTCTTGGAATGGTAACATCTCACACCAAGATCTTCCTCTGTAAACGGACCAACCGCCATAAAGCGAATGCCATCAACCTCCTTGACAAAGTGTCTGTACAAAGTATTATCCTCAGTAACAGTAAGGAGTTGAGAGCCGGTACCCGGAGGAGTTGTCTTCACCATCTCTGAAACACTGCCGATAGCGGCGTTGGAACCAATGAGGTACTCTTTAATTCTATGCACCTCCAACCCCATTGCAGGAATACGAGAAACATCCTCCTCTGAAAGCCCGAGTGATACACCAAGATGTTGATTGATGTCGGCATCAATCGCAAGAACTGGCAACTTGCGTGCTGACAAGCGTCGCGCCAATATTGATGCAAGGGTTGTTTTACCCGAACCGCCTTTTCCTACAAATGCAATTTTCATGTTTTATGTTGTATTTTTCATATAATCAGCCAAACGGAGCGTTTGTATATACCCTACCGCATGATATAACGATACAAGATTGAAATACTATTTGGTAGCGGGGGTTGGATTTGAACCAACGACCTCCAGGTTATGAGCCTGGCGAGCCACCTGACTGCTCTACCCCGCTGCACTACTAAAGAGTCGCAGGGTTAGTTTGCTACACACACCACATACCTATTCGTGTTTGTGTTTTTATGTACTGTTTCATAGTTTTGTCCCTTACGACTTACTGTACAGTATACGGTCTCCCTACCATATTTGCAAGCGGACTATGTGTATTAAGTTTATGGAACCCAATGCGGCGCATCAAGGTGGTGTGGCAATAGTCCGAGCCAAACAAACGAGGTCAAGTGAATAGCAACCACCTTTTTCATTACTTTCTCTGTGATTGGCGGCACCGGCTCACCCTCTTCCACTTGCCCCTGTGTTCGCAAAATCAAACTATTCGCCTCCCACAATTTTTCAATACACCACAAATCCTCCTCTTTCATTTCTTGCAACTTCTCCGTCAAACTTTCTCCCTCAAAGCGTAACAAAGTGAGCGCGCCATCGAGAGTTTCCTGCAAGAGCACCAGTGTCTCCTTCCATTTTTCAGAGTCCTCTGCTTCCACCACATCAGCAACCATCCCCCAATTATCCTGCAATTTTCGCATCTTTTCTTTATCTTGCATCATGCGGGATACATAGGTTGCGCGAAGAGTATGTCGCTTGTACCACACCTTGCGTTTTTTCTCAAATTTTGCCCCGATATACACCAAAAGCGCCAACAACACACCCAATACCGCCATAACGATGTAAATAGTATTCAAGTAGAAATTACGGAACCAACTGGTATAGGTCTGTGTTTCCACGACAGAAACCTGGCTCTGTGAAACCTCGCCTTCCGGGGTTCCTTTGTGAAGAAATAAAATGGTAGAAACCGGCGCTCCAAAGAAGTTTTCAAACGGCGCCAACGGCCTGTATGTTTCCGGATCACCAGTGAAAAATGGTTGCGCCTTTGCGAGCGTATGAATGTAAACACTTCCCTCCTCTTCTTCAATTCGCTCAATAATGACACAAGTCCCTGCTCCGACAACGGTATCTTCAAGCACGATGGATTGTGTCAACACTGCAGTCGCACCAACAATCGGCTCAACACTACGCTCCGTCACCTCTTTCTCAAAATCGTCCACATTACCGCAAGTACCAACCAAGGTGGTTGCTGCAAGTGAAAGCACGCCAAACACGAACAAGGCGAAAAAGAATGTCTCGGCAGGCGTTACGATGCTGTTTTTTATCCCATCCACCATCTCATCCTCTATAGAGCGAGACACTTTTGAATCATCAGGCATACAGTATGATTGTACACCATTCGTATGCCCACCCACCAAAATCACAACAGCCAATAAGTACTATATGTAGAAGACATATCGTGGAAACAAAACAACTTCTACTTGACCACCTCCCAATGACCTGTGCTGAGGGTGGGACTCGAACCCACGACACCTCGCTCTTCAGGCGAGTGCTCTAGCCGACTGAGCTACCTCAGCGATACTATTAGTATACACAATACAAAAAATGCTACACCATGGAATTATTCCACCGTTTCCGGCTTGGCGGTGTCGGTATCAGATTCAAGTCCTTCAAAGATGCCACGAATAGAATCCGCTGTATCTCCCACCTTCCCCGCCAACGCACCGGCTTCGCGCAGATGTTGCTGCAATTCTTCAACTCGCTGCTGAAACTCGATGATTTTAATCTTATGTTTTTCAAAGAGGTAATAACCATACCCCGCAAGCGAAAGCACAACGAGCAACACCACTATCATTTTTATCTTACGCGCATTTCGCTCACCTCGCAACATCTTGTTCGTATCCTTTGTAACCCGCAACAGGTCATCCAACTGCCTCTCCTGCCGATTCCGTTCTAAAAAATTTCTGCCAGTGGTACTCTCTTTTTTCATTATTTTTAGTATAGCATGGAGTACCAAAAAAGAAGACGAGGGTGCCGTTACCGGCACCCTCCCAATGCGTATCATGGCGCGGTCATCAATATATCAACACGATAGGAACCGTGCAGATATTCAGTGTCCGTGTCAACAACGTATGCATCCCGCCCGAGTATTTGGAGACCGCGCCACTGTGCCGCCTCACGAGCGACATGCTGTGGATAGCCAGTGGTAGATACCCAAACAACTCGCTGATTATGAGAACCAACGCGCGCCACAAAGACATGATTCTCACCACGCCGATACGCTTCTTCCCACAGATGATCAGAGCCATCTTGAAAAATTTCAATAGTACACCCCATCAAAAACAACGCACAGCAACCGAAAAAGAAGCAAAATGTTTTTGCAGTCATGCTAGCAAACCTCCTTGTATGCTTTTCTGCCTTTAGTATACCAAACCAGGGTATAGAAATCCAACAAAGAGATTCTTGTGCCTCCCTGCCAGGACTTGAACCTGGATTTGGTCCTTAGGAGGGACCTGTTCTATCCCGTTAAACTACAGGGAGTAGTCGTACCCATAATACCATCACAGGCACCGACACAGTGCCTGTAGTGCTACCCCGCTATGCAACCAATAACCTTAATCACTCAACCCAAGTGAAGCAATGATTTTTTCCTTATCAAAACCATCTATCATTTCAGTGTCGTCAATAAACATCACCGGCACACCAACCTGCTGACTGCGATCAACCAACTCTTTTCGCTTCTCCTCGTCAACAGTAACATCATACTCGGTATACTGCACCCCTTTCTCGTCCAAAAACTTTTTTAAATTAATACAGTGATGACAGGTCGGTGAACTGTAAATTTCTATTTTTTTGTCCATAAAATATATTTTCTATTTTGTAATACCTATAGTATAGCAGAAAATTATGTTGCGTGCAGTAAAAAATGGTACAATTTTGGTAAGCCGAAGTGGCGGAATTGGCAGACGCGCGCGACTCAAAATCGCGTTCCTTCGGGAGTGAGGGTTCAAGTCCCTCCTTCGGCACCTATGATAATTCCGCCACAGTGGCGCCTAACAACCAGCGTCAATCAGAGATTGCCGGCACGGACAGACGCGCGCGACTCAAAATCACATCCCTTCGGGAGTAGGGATTCAAACCCCTCCTTCGGCACCGTACAACACACCCGCCCGCCACTGCTTGTTATTGTCGGCACAACCGCCAGCGGAAAGAGTGATTTAGCAGTTGATGTGGCGCTGCGCTATAGCGGTGAAGTTATATCCGCTGATTCACGACAAATATATCGCTCCTTGGACGCAACAACCGGCAAAATAACAAAACAGGAAATGCGCGGTGTTCCCCACCACATGCTAGACATTGTCAATCCTGGCGAGGAGTACAGCGCACACCAATTTGCTGACGAGGCAATACCACACATAGAGGCGGTATACCATCGCAATGCGTTGCCAATTGTCGCTGGCGGATCCGGCTTCTACATTGATGCCCTACTCTTCACCGGCACAACCGCAAAAGTGCCGGCAAACCCTGCCTATAGAAAGACCATGGAGCAAAAAGATATAGCGGAACTGCAACAAGAACTCAAAAAAAAGGATGGCAACGCCTATGACAGAATAGATATACAAAACCCTCGCCGCCTTATCCGCGCATTAGAGGTTATACGAGAACTCGGCATATTCCCAATGCAGCAACGAGTAAGGCGGTATGAGTATGTGATGATCGGTATAAAACACAGCAGACCCCACATCAGAGAGCGCATAGCAAAACGACTGGATGACCGATTTGATGCAATGACTGAGGAAATCAAAACACTGCTTGAGCAAGGCATTGACGCAACATGGTTTGATCGCATGGGATTGGAGTGCAGACATATTACCGCCATGCTCACCCAACACATTTTACCCGAAGAGACGAAGGCAAACCTGTTAAGTGCTATTTTCGCTTACGCCAAGCGACAAGAAAGCTGGCTCCGCCGCTATCCCGAAACCAATTGGTACCAAGAGCACCAGATGCATCAACTCTATCGCAACCTTGACTTGCTATACAAGCAGTAATTCACCAAAACAATACCGGGAAAAACACGGCTACACAACTGAGCGGGTCCATCAGGACTTGAACCTGAAACGGCGGTTTTGGAAACCGCTGTTTTACCAATTAAACTATAGACCCCACACTCCATGTATACCACACGAACAAAGCGGTTATTGTTTCCCACGCAATGCCTGCACCCGCTCCGGTATCGGTGGGTGGGTAGCAAAAAGGCGAGCAAACCTTCCTCCGAGTTGCCGCCTGCCACCACGACGATGCATATGCGCATCGTTTGGGCTGTTCGCATACGACGCAAACGGATCAGAGATAAAAAGATGCGCCGTTGCGGAACTACTATGCCGCATTGGCTGATGTATGCCACCAATCTTTTCCAACGCTGAGGCAAGCCCCTCAGGGTGTCGGGTGTAGACCCCGGCAGTCGCATCAGCAAGAAATTCCCGCTTGCGTGAAACTGCGAGGCGGATTATCGTCAACAACAACGGCATCACAAGGTATGCGACAACAACGATAATAAGCATCAGCGGACTGCCACCCTCATCATCGTCACCGCCACCAAATGCCGTGAAATGCAACAACACATCAAGTAGCATTACCACAAAACCGAACAACACCACCACTGAAGTCATCAGGAGGGTGTCTCGGTTCTGTATGTGCGCAAGTTCATGCGCTAACACTCCCTCCAACTCTGCCTTATCCATCACTTCCAACAACCCTGTTGTTACGACAATAGCTGAGTGTTTCGGGCTACGCCCAGTGGCAAACGCGTTGGGGGAGGGGTCACTGATGACATACAATTTCGGCATTGGTGCGCCAATACTGATACAGAGATTTTCCACCATATTCCAGTAGGCAAAGTGTTCCTCTCTGGTAATCGCACGCGCACGAGTCAGTCGAACAGCGATTTTGTCAGAATTCCAGTAAGCAAAGACATTGATCAGTATCGCTATGAGTGTAACGATATATAAAATGCTTGGGGATTGAAAATAATAAGATGCCAGCCAGCCAGTGCCGATAACAAACACCAAAAACAATGACATTAAGAAAAATGTCTGCCGAACACTCTTTCCTTGTTCTGCGTATAACGAAGCCATATCGTGCGTTTCGTATTAAAATTGCACGGCAACCGGGTCAGCCGCCTTTTCTTTCTCCTCATCACTCAGTTCAAAAAAATCCTCCTCCTCAAAACCAAATATATGTGCGATGATATTCTTCGGGAACACCTGCACCGCCGTGTTTAAATCCTGCACAGTGTTGTTATAGAAACGCCGAGCAGATTGAATTTTATTCTCAGTATCACTCAGCTCTCGCTGCAGTTCAACAAAATTTTCACTCGCCTTTAAATCAGGATAGTTTTCCGCAACAGCAAAAATCGTTTTCAACGCATCACTCAACATATTCTCCGCCTCCCCTTTTTCTTTCACCCCATCCGCCGTAAGTGCACGGGTACGCATCTCTGTCACCTTGGCCAATGTTTCCTGCTCATGCTTGGCATACCCCTTAACAGTACTCACCAAATTCGGTATTAAATCGTACCGCCGCTTTAACTGCACAGCAATATCAGACCACGCCTCCTCCCTGCGATTGCGCATACGCACCAACCCGTTGTACAACAGCACAACGAAAAGAATTACAAATAGTAGTATCCCACCGATTATGTACACTGTATTCATAGTAAACTATATATCCATTACCCACCATTTCCACTATACCACAAACAAAAATGGGTAGAGATGTACAACATCCCTGCCCATAAAAATTGACTACCCCCACACAGAAACCTCTTGCAGAAAAACCATCCTACTCATCACATCTTATGGGTAGTAAAAAACATACCCAGAAAAAGATACGACATATTATCTTCCCACCTCTATACCCATAGACCGCGCTGTCCCTTTTACAATTTCCATTGCCGCCTCCACATCTCGAGCATTTAGGTCTTCCATTTTTCGCTCAGCTATTTCTCGAACAGCCGCCACCGTAACTTTCCCCGCCTTCTTCAAAAGATTTTTGCCTGACCCTTTGTCAACACCTGCTGCCTGACGGAGTAGGAATGATGCCGGAGGCGTTTTCATCACAAAACTGAATGTTCTATCTTCATATATCGTCAATATCACCGGCACAACCTCTCCAGCCCGCTCCTTTGACTGCTCATTAAACTGTGAACAGAAATCGCCGATATTAATCCCGGCTGGACCAAGTACCGTACCAATAGGTGGCGCAGGCGTTGCCTTACCTGCCTGTATTTGTAACTTGATAACTTGTTTTACTGGTTTTGCCATAATGCGTATAGTGTACTACACACTGCGGATTTGGAAAAGGTCCAATTTAACTGGTGTTTCCCTACCAAACATGGGGATGAGTACGGTTGCCTGCCCTCTATCAACATCCACCTCGCTAATTTTACCATCTAAGTCAGAAAACGGACCATCAATAATCTTAACCGAATCACCCACTTTGAGGTCAGTATCGTGCTTCACCGTATCACCACGCATTCGCTCTTTGATCACATCAACCTCCTCCTGCGAGAGTGATTCTGCATGGGTCCGAGAACCGAGAAATCCTGAAGAGTACTCAATATTGTTAATGGCATACCAAGTTTGATCATCAATAATCATATGTACCAAAATATAGCCCGGGTATATTCGCTCTTCTTTCTCAGTCCGCCTACCACCTTTAATCCGTATCTGTTTTTCAGTCGGTATTACCACCTCAAATATCTTATCCTCCAGACCAAGTGATTCTATGGTCTGCATGACACTCATCTTCACCACCTGCTCAAAACCTGAGTGGACCTTCACCACATACCATTTCGCCTGTTTTTCTTCCTGTATTTCTTCCATAGTATATTCTGCGTTATATAACAATACTCTTGAGTAGTGTGGCAAATAAACTATCTACCGCACCAAGCGCAAATCCAGCCACAAATGAGGTAACAACCACGATGACAGAAAACAGAAGCGCTCTTTTTGTGGACAACCAGCGAATTTGCTTGAACTCTCCGGCAGCACCGGCAAAATACTGTAGCATATAGTTAGTATACTATCGTATTTATAGTACTTTTGCAATATGTGTATAGCTCTTGCTCACGACCTTGGTGTGGTATATACTACCTGCATATTCGTAGAGGACCAAGAAAATTAGCACAGCCGAAAGTTCGTATCAACGAGGCGATTCGCGCCTCTAAGGTTCGCCTTATAGAAGCAGACGGAAAAAATGTTGGCGTTGTCTCCATAAAGGACGCAATGACCCGGGCACGACAGGCAAATCTTGACTTAGTAGAGGTAACCGCAAAATCCCGTCCACCCGTTGTGCGTATTGCTGACTACGGCAAGTACCAATACGAGCAGAATAAGATGAAGAAAAAGTGGGCAGACCAGGACAAGGAAAAGGGTAAAAAACAAGAAGGCATGAAACAGACGCAGATCAAGCCAGGCACCAGCGGCGGCATTCTTGAGATGCGGGCAAAAAAGATCCGAGAATGGCTAGATAATGGCAGTCGTGTGCAGGTTGATCTCTTTCTCTTCGGTCGATATAAAGGTATGGATCCAACTTTTCTGAAAGAAAGACTCTCTTCCTTTATACAAACTATCCCAGGAGAAGTTACTGCCGTCGGCGATATCCGCAAAAGTCCAAAAGGTTTCTCTATCACCCTCCAGCCAAATGACAAAAAAAAATAAAGGCATCATGACGATGCCTTTATTGCTTCCCCTACTGACTCAAAATAAATATGAATCTAAGAGTAGCTGTGACGCAAAATGAATAGGGGTAATATCAATTCTTGAGGCGATCTCGCAATGCACCTCCTCCTCTGTCTTGTTTCCCATGGTGACAGTGTGCATCCCGACACGCCCGCAATTTCTTATATAATCAATCACCGGCAGTGTCTCTGCACGAAAAGTGCAATACCTCTTCTTCAACACCTCCAAGGTGTCATCCAATCGTTTCTCATCTCTGCCCGCATCGAAACGATTTTCTATTTCATCCCAAGAAATGTCAAGATGCAAGGCATCTATGCGAAGCATTGCCTCTGGAACACACCGGAAGAGTGCATCCAAAATGGTACGCATTTCAGACACCCTCCGCCCGATACCATCGGTAATCACCACATCATAGGTACCACGACACAACTTGTCAAAGAACAGAGAAATTGGAACCTCCTGCGGTACCAGATCACCATGCTCCGCAGCACTTGTAATAATTCGTGTGAAAGGATTGTTCGTCTGCACACACTTCCTCAGCATTCCGCCGACATCAACAACCTGATACTCATACCCACCCTCTTCGAAGGCGGCGCATAAATGCTTTCTGTGAGTACTTTTACCCGAATATGGTGCACCGAACAACATCAGAATCCACAACTCCATCCCACAGTCCTCCTTGTATAAAGGTTTAAACTAACCTGTCAAAAACGGGTATACTTATATTCTACCCTTTTATTTGCTTTGCATAAACCCCCCTCTGTATGGTATACTGGAAAGCATGAAATCAAACAAATCAGCCCGTTCGCGCATTCGCGTCTCAAAAAACGGCGCGCTTCTTGCCAGTGGCAAGGGTCGTGGCCACTTCAACGCAAAACATCCGCGCTCCAAAAAGTTGAGGCAAAAACGGCAACGGGCAATACCAGTATCGACTAAAATGCGACAACGGTACTCACTGGTCACATAATATATACTATTTACTATATGGTTCGCGTCAAACGAGGAACAATTTCTCTTAAAAGTCGAAAATCCTTACTAAAAAAGGTAAAGGGGTACCGTTGGGGTCGATCCACAAAAGAGCGACAAGCGAGAGAGGCATGGTTACATGCCGGCAACCATGCATTTGCACACCGCAGAAAGAAAAAAGGTGACTTCCGCCGACTGTGGAATATCCGTATTAATGCAGCGGTAAAGCCACACAACCTTTCGTACAGTATGTTTATGGGCACACTCAAGAAAAAAGGCATCGTACTCAACCGAAAAATGCTTTCAGAAATCGCACGGCAACGAAAAGAGTCATTCGACCGCATCATTGAATCCGTCACCTCATAGATGGCTACGCAACCGTACGGCTATATTTTTGATACACGAACACTGCTATATGGGCACCGAGCAAACCAACCACAACATCTTTAATAGTGCCAATACTATACCACAGCTCTTCTGTCGGCATGCTGACAAATAACACCTCAAACACCTCCCATCCAATAATAAGCAGTAGCACGGTACCAAGCGTGAACACCACACATTTTTCTATTTTTCTGTAAAGCAACACTGCGAGCAAGCCCAACGAAAATCCACCAAGCAGATGTGTGATGATGTCAAACCAGTGGTAACGCCAATACCAGTTGTGTTCTGTACCGATGCCATGCAATACAACAGTCAGGGACGCAACAAAAAGTACGAATAGCAATGTCTGCATGCGGTGAGTGTAATTGTCATTATTCAACGGCATTATCAAAGTTTATATCGTACAATATGTGTTCGTGTACGGTTTCATAGGCAAGCAGATCCTCCGACTGAAACCACAACGCAACCTCTTTTTCTGCCTCCTCCACACTTGAAGAAGCATGTACTATGTTACGGATTGATCGTTGCGCACCATTTGCCAATGCATATGAATCAAGGACAAAATCTCCTCGAATAGAACCAACATCGGACGAAAGCGGTTCAGTACCGCCAACCAATTTCCGTGTCAACGGTATCGCATATGCCCCTTCCAACACCATCGGCACAATCGGACCAGCAGTCATATACCGCTTCAATCGCTCTACAATAGGTTCACCCGCCGCCACTGCCTCCTTCTCATCAATGACACCCGCATCCCCTCTTTTATTCCGCAACATTTTTTCCCCCGCCTTTCGTTTCCAATCCGGATCAAGCGAATAATGCCGCTCAATCATAGCGGCATCCGCCCGCACCATCTTCATCGCAACTATCTTCAGCCCAACTCGCTCAAATCGCCGAATAACCTCTCCCACCAACACGCGTTGAACGCCGTCAGGTTTAATAATAACTAGCGTCCGCTCCAAATGCTTTTCTTTATTCATACTGCAGTATACCGCATAAAAAATAAAACAGGGGTATGTAAAAAAAGAATAAAGCATTCTGTTTTTACATACCCCTGTTTATAAAACAAAAGGGAAAGTTCCTACCTGCGTCGACGACTGCGTCGTTTTGGCGCTTTTTTCGTCGTCTTTTTTGCCACCTTTTTGGCTGACCGCCTTTTTGTGCTTCGTCGCTTCTTCGTCGCCTTTTTAGCTGTTGTCTTTTTTGCGCTTCGTCGTCTCTTGGTCATCTTCTTAGGAGCGGACTTCTTCGCACTTCGTCGCTTCCGTGTCGTTTTTTTCGCGGCGGACTTCTTCGTGGTGGTTCGTCGTTTTCTTCTTTTCATGAAATGAAAATTAGGTTAATAATTGACCGCTGTTTGCAGGTCTACTTACATTATGGTAACCCCTTACCTCCTTTTATCTTTTTATACAACAATGTGTGGAAAACTTTTTCATGACATTCTCAATGTTTTTTATTCTATTTTTGCACTCTTATCGATGCTCATACCGTTTCTCCTTTTCACGCCGTGCAAGTATAAGCGGCACTAACGCAATAGTCATAACACCGATAAGCAATGCAACCCACACGATAATCATCTGCATGGCAACGCCTGTCTGTTCTTCCTCCTGATCGTCATCAACCTCTGCAACAAAAACACCAGCACCTGCTTTCTCTGACTCTTGTGAAACATCGGTGGTACTGTCCGTGTCTGCCTCTGAGGCATGCTGCTCCACCTCCTCCCCCTCCAGTTCGAGTATTTTTTCAGATTCAGCGGGAACTACTTCCTGCTCCTGCGCGGCGGCGGCACTCGAATCAACGGGTTTTCCATTGAATTGCCCACCCCCAGCGGTCACAAAGAATATATCCTGCTCCGGAGCAATAGCAAACGGAATAACGGTACTGCCCTGCTTCGGTACAAATGATTTTTCGTGGAAATCAAAAACAACTCCTTGTGCCTCAACCCGCCAACCCGACACATCCAACACAAACGGATGATAATTGTGCAGCCGTACAAACGCATCGTCAACCCGCTCAATGCGTACCTGCGGAAAAAGCACCGGTATTTCTTTTTGCAACACAATACCTTCAGTCCCATTTTCATCTAACAACTCTTGAAACACAATGATATAGGCACCTGGATGCAAATAGGCATGCTCTACAACAGTACCATAAACATAGCCCCCATCACCAAAATTCCACAGTCCATACAACACCTCTTCCTCTGCACCCTCCTGCCGCACAACTGAAAATTTTGTCGTTGACGCAGAAAACACAACCGACGGATCAGCCGTCATAACGACCTGCTGTGGTGTCCCCGCCTGTGGCAATATCTCGGTACTCGTTACCAACCCTGCACCCTCCTCCTCTGTGCTTGACGGAGTTTCAGTTTCTACAGCACGACCCACAGTGGTGCCGCCCGTTACAGCAGCCACACCGGCACCCAGCACCCCCGGACTTGGCTTTCCTGCGGTAATAACATCGTTTTGATCAATGTGTAGTGTGTTACCATCACCTCTGGCACCATGCTGTGTAGTATAGGTAATGCTATGCAACAGAGTATTCCCTTTTCTCAGCGAAACGGTTGACCCAGCATTTAACAGGGCAAAATTCGTGGTGTCAAGGAGCAGTCCATCAAAAGAGTAATGCTGTGAAAATAGTGCTGGATCCGATACGATAACCGCCACCTCACCCGGCTGCAATGTCGCATTACCCGCACCCGATGCGACAGCTCTTCCACGCTGACGATCATTTCGTTCAAAAAATGTTACTGCTGTAATAGCAACTGCCTCTGATCCACCATTTATCACCTCCACAAACTCCTTCCCAGTATCACTCCCCTCCGCATCGTACATAATTTCTGTAATGCGCAGCGTTGATTCAGTAGCATACACAAAACAGGAAGAGAAAACACTGACCACAAAAACACTGACCACACAAAAAAAACGCACATAATGGAGGACAAAAATCATACTTTCATAATACTACAAAAAAGAAAACAGTGGGGGGTTACAGAACTCATGTGAAGCACAAAAACACACAACCACGCAGCACTGTAGAGATTGGTTACCAACAATAAGCCGAAACGAAAGGTGCAGTTTTTTGCTATACGGTGTCTCAGAAAAAATCCACAAATACAATGTATAATCAGTGGAACCCTACAATACTATGCTATACCATAGACAGTATGGATGTGCGAAAAAAATTTACCCTAAACATGACAATGTTGATTATTATCATTGTCATTCTCAGCGTGCTGGTATTCTTGTCCGCAACTAGAAATCCACTGCAACAAGAGGAAGGAGAGGTAGCACCAATCACTACTCCAGAAACACTGTTTGAAGACGAGGATGAAATACAAGAAATAGACAACACGGCGGCAGAGAACAACACCACAGAACCACAAACACCACCAACGGAGGAAGAGGTGCTGGCAACCATCACCCTGAAAGACAATCAAACTCCCGAAAAACAGCTGCGACAGCCAAATCTTCCAATTGATGCCAACAACGGTATTGCTATATATACGATACGCCTGCACGCATCATGGAGCGAGCGACTCCACCCGCGCTGGTACCCGCAGGGTGCACACCTTTCACCAATGGTCGCATGGTCACACCGCCGAAAAGACACCTTGTTCAGAGAAGGTGGCACCGCCAGTGAAGGCATGGAGATCATGGCAGAGACCGGGGCAACCAACACATTAATACAGGAAATACAAAGTGGTATCCATACCGATGCAGCCCTGACATACGCCACCGGCACAGTATTTAACGCACCCGGAGAAAATATAACACAAATCACCATGGAGCGGGACACCCCACACATAACGGTCGTATCTATGATTGCGCCGAGTCCAGATTGGTTCATTACGGCACGCAATGTGCAACTCTATAAAGACGGTGAGTGGGTGGAGCGAGTAACCATCCCCGCAGTACTGTACGATGCTGGTACCGACGACGGAACGGAATTCACCTCAAAAGATAGCGACACGGACCCACGAGAATCAATCACGAGAATCAGAAATGTGCCATCAATCCCCATCGCCTCGTTTGAGTTTATAAAAAATTGACCGGGGTTGCAATATAAGGTATACTGGCTTGCGGAGGTAAAAGATGCTACACACCATTGACTTTTTTCAGCGGCTGCAGTCGTTCTTCTCGGGAATAACCGGCAACACATCCCACAAAGAACTGTACACCACCCGGAAACTATTCGACAGGTTCTTCGCATCGGTACAATACTATGTACCGCCCGACATAAAGACCGTTGAAAAAATACGGTCTTTTTTGCCACAATGTGACTCCTTCATCGCTACATTTTCAGAAGAAGTACAAGAAGAAGAGGTGGAGTCGCACCCTTTCACTTGGTCAATGTGTTTTCTCGAAGCGGAGAAAATACTTCCGGAGGTTCAACGGTGGGAACCCGAAGCAGGTGAGACAGAGGTGTACTCCTTAATTGGAACAGTCGCACTCTTGCTGTACACAATGTTACTACACAACCGCAAGGTTGCGGGGGGAAACATCGCCAGAAAAAGCGGCGTCGAGGATGAGAATCTTGCATTGACACACTAACCAAACACTTATAAACAGAGGTGACTTAGGTCGCCTCTATTCTTTTTATACGACAATTTCTTGCACAGCATCGTGTACATACAATCCCTCACCATCCCGCAACAAGAGCACCTCATCTTCACGCAACGAATACTTCTCACGGAAAGCGATAATCTCTCCATCAAGCGAAGGCACATAGTGCGGAACAACATGCTGCTCAATAAAGTGCAGACCGGTGAGGTCAACCACACCATCTTTATTTTTATCAGGATGCACCTCACCAGCACTTGCGATAGTCGGCGAAACCAGCACCGCCCCAGCACTAGAGCCGATATACAGTCCACCCCGATCGCACAGCGCAACGATCTGCTGCCGAATCGGTGCAGACGAGCATTGAATACTATGCAGTAGATGAAAAGTGTTTCCGCCACAAACATACACTAAATCAACATCATCCGCCAATGACTCACCAACATCAAAATCAATAAAAGAAACGGTCATGCCCATTTCCTCCAACTGCCCTTTTGTCACAACATTCCATGGGGCATGCTCCTTCTCCGGTCGAGCAGTAGTAATAATATGCGCTGAGACATAAGATCGATCACGCGCCAAACAAGCAACCTGCTCCCGTATTGCCAACGCACTAAAGCCACTGGATACAAGTAGGCCGTGAAACGCCATACCTATATTTTTCCCACCAAGTCAGTCCCTGGTGTGAGGGTTGCATCACCCTCCTGCCAACTTGCCGGACACACCTTACCGCTATGCTCCTGCACATACTTCGCCGCTTTCACCTTACGAAGCAATTCAGCAGCAGATCGTCCAATAGAGTTATCATGCACCTCCATCGCACGAACAACACCGTTCGGATCAACAACAACAGACGCACGATACGCCAAACCATCCTCTTCACAGTAGACACCAAACAGGGTAACAAAAACATGTCGATGGTCAGAACCCATAGGAAACAGCACGGTCTTCACAACTGGTGAAGTTTCATGCCACATTTTGTGTGAAAACACCGTATCAGTACTCATAGAAACAATCTCAACACCTTCTTTTTGAAACGCATCATACTTGCCAGCCAACTCACCCAACTCAGTTGGGCATACAAAGGTAAAATCCCCCGGGTAAAAGAACAACACCAGCCACTTCCCACGAAATGAGGCAATGGTTGTATCCCGTATCTCACCCTTGTGAAATACCTGAAATTTGATTGTTTTCGGCACCACATCCCCAACCATCAGCGGCGCCTGTGCAAAATCTGACATATCCGTTTCCATATAAAGTATCTTGTATCTTGATAATTACTTGTAGTATGCCATAGAGAAAAACGAATACTGGTGAAATGAATCAACTGTTGGCATACCGCAAAAACAAGAGAGAAACCCCACAACACATAAAATGTCGCGGGGTTAAAATTATGAGCGATTCGCTGATTGAGTACGCTCTTTTGGAATAAAAAAATCTCCAACATCGCTAAAACGAAAAATATGCCCTTCAACCGTGCCGTCATCGGATCGGAAATAAGGAACACCTCCCTCTTTTGTCAGTGTCCCGCAGACCCGCTTCTGACTGTTTAAGAAAGTAAGGGTCACCCGACCTTTCTTTCCTCTTCTCGCAACAAACCTTTTCCTGGCAAACAACACACAACCACCTCCTTCTCCGCCATACACTATATGGTACACCATCCCACACGACAGAGCAAATCAAACAACGCAACCGTAGCTATAACGCCCTTTTTGCCTGTTCCCACAGCCGCTCCAACGCCTTATCCAAACACTCATTAACCGTATCAACACCAATCGCACAAAACGGCTCCTGGAGATAAAAAATCACTACCAGAAAAGCAAACACCAAGAATAACCCTGCGGCGATATACACCACCCAAAAAATAATCGTATTTGAAGTCATAACGAATGGACACACAACAAAAAACTCATTGCCGTCAGCATACCACATAAAAAGCATAACAACATCTTGCAGTGCTATACTCCTACTATGCAGAATGCTTCTTTTATTACACTTGGCGATGTGACAAACGATGCGTTTATCAAATTGCAGGAGGCAAGTGTACACTGTGACATCTCAACAGAGCAGTGCACCATCTCAATGCGCTGGGGTGATAAAATCCCATACGAAGATGTGGTTGTCGTTCCCGCCGTCGGCAACAGCGCAAACGCCGCTGTCTCCGCAGCCCGCCTCGGACTTCCTACCGCTTTTATCTCGTTTGTCGGCGATGATCGCAATGGCAAAGAGTGTATAGCCGTCTTACAGGATGAAAACATAGATACCCAATATATCACCGAAGAACCTGGCAAAAAAACAAACTATCACTATGTCCTTTCCTACGAGGCAGAACGCACCATCCTCGTCCGCCACGAACACTTCACCTATTCCCTGCCGAACATACCCGACAGCACCGAGTGGCTCTACTGCTCCTCAGTTGGCGAGGCGGCAAAAACCCTGCACGATGAAGTGGTACAATGGATTAAGCAACACCCTGAAACAAAACTCGTATTCCAGCCCGGCACATTCCAAATGCAACTCGGCTACGACTACCTCAAAGATCTCTACGCCCACACCCACCTCTTCATCTGCAACAAGCAGGAGGCACAACGCATCCTCAAAACAGAAGAAACAAACATCAAAACGCTCCTACAGGATATGCACAGCAAAGGCCCCACAATAGCCATTATCACCGATGGTCCAAACGGCGCCTACGCCTACAACGGCGACACAACCTACTTCGTTCCACAGTACCCCGACATTGCCCCACCAAAAGAACGCACCGGTGCAGGCGATGCATTCTCCTCAACACTTGCCGCCTTTCTTGCCAAAGGCCTCCCACTCAAAGAAGCGCTTCTCCGCGCCCCGATAAACTCCATGTCTGTTGTCCAACACATCGGCGCACAAAAAGGACTCCTCACCGAAAAGGACATAGAACACTATCTGCAAAAAGCCCCTGAATCGTATACCGTCGCAACAGTTTAGTTGTTTCTGCGTGAGGACACTCGTGCTATCTTTGCAAGCGCCCGCATAACCAACTTGTCAACAGCATCTCCAAAAAGTGTCAAAAGAACCACCAACAGCAGGAAGTATACGACAATACCAGTAACCCGCTGTCCCGCTTCTTGTGTCAAAAACTCCTTCCCGACAAACCAACCAGGTAGAAATATAATGACCACCCATATAACACTGATAATAACATCCCAAACGATAAACCACGCTACTGAAACCTTTCGATAAAGAGTAAAAAAAATGAGGGACACCTTCGTCATGGGCATCAACTTAATCGCAATAAAAAGCAGTACCGGATTCTTGCCATACCGCCCTTGACTCTTCTTAAAAAAGGTCTCAATTTTCGCAAAGAACGAGATATTCCGCAAACGAGTTGAGATATTGGTATACCGCTGTAGCACCCGTACCGTACCGTAGATAACAAAGTCAAAAAGCAGAATACTACCTGCGGCAATCACCGTCGGCATCAATGAAATAGCACCTGACCCGTACAGCATGCCAAACAGGTGAATACTATATTCACCAGCAAAAAACGGTATCAATGCCGAGGTAAGAATCTGGTGCTCATGAAACAGTGCAATAAACCCATCAAATGACACAGTAAAAAATCCGGTGATTATATCAACTAACATACTTCACTCCTAATATTGTCCGCACCATCTGCATAATATGACCTTTGGAAAGCTGGTAATGCTCCAACAACTCCCCCGGCTCACCTGACTGCCCAAATCTATCGTCAACACCAACACGGTACACCGGCATCGGACACTGTTCAGTCAAATACTCAGCAACTGCTGACCCAAGACCACCAATCCGCTGATGCTCCTCAACGGTGAGTACGCGCCCGGTCTCTTCAGCATAGCGACACACTTCCTTATCCAGTGGTTTTATCGTCGGCACATTCACCACCAGTACCCCGATATCTTTTTCCTCTTCCAATTCCCGCGCCGCCTCCAATGCGGTGTACACCATTGCTCCGCAGGCAAAGATTGTAACTTTCGGATTCCGCCCCCGGTAAAAGCACTGCGCCTTGCCGATGCGAAATGGCGACACATCAGTCGTCATAACTGGTGTCGCCTCCCGTTGCAGGCGAATGTACACTGGCCCCTCATACTCTGCCGCTGCAAGCGTCGCCTTCCGCGCCTCCTCTGCATCACACGGCACCAGCACCGTCATCCGCGGTATCACCCGCATAATGGCGATATCCTCAAGCGCTTGGTGTGTTCCGCCGTCCGGCCCAACTGACACGCCGGCATGCGAACCAACAACCTTTGCGTTCACATTGTTGTAACAAATAGTGGTACGAATCTGCTCCCAATTTCGTCCAGGAGAAAACATCGCATACGAAGTAAAAAACGGCACCTTCCCCATCGCTGCCATACCAGAAGCAACCGACGCCATGGACTGCTCGCCGATGCCCATTTCTACAAATCGAGCGGGAAACCGATCCTTAAAGTAGCTCGTCTTGGTGGAATCAGTCAGGTCAGCACAAAGTGCCACCACCCGAATATCCCGCTCCGCAGCTTCCAGCAACCCTTTCCCGTACCCCTCCCGAATCGGCGCGCTTTCTTCCCGCGTCGTAAACACCTTTTTGTGAAAATGTATTGCTTCTTCCAACATACTGGTTTATATAATACTGCACTAATCGCAATCCGACACAATCACCCCCTTCAAACTACGCAATTGCTTCAACGCACACTCCCCTTGCGTATCTTTCGTCAAAATATCTTCCGGACCTTTCCCTGGCGGCGCCCCATGCCAACGATAGTCCCGCTCAAACTGCGGCACCCCTTTACCGGGCACCGTATGCGCAATAATCATCGTCGGCTGTAATGCCGACTGCGCCTCACCAAAGGCATCATAAAGCTCTTGAATATTATGCCCATCAGCATTAATCACATGCCAGTTAAATGACGCAAATTTTTCTTCCAACGGCTCCAGCGGCATAACATCACGGGTAAATCCATCTATCTGTATCCCATTCCGATCCAGCACAGCAATGAGATTATGTGGCTGCTCTTTCCCGGCATGCATAATGGCCTCCCAATTCTGCCCACAATTCAACTCACCATCACTCATTAAGCAATAAAAATAGGTTGACGACTGCGGACGATCTATACGATCAGCCAATACCATACCCAACGCTTGTGAAAGCCCGGAACCAAGCGGACCGGAACTCGTCTCAATACCCGGAAGATACTCTCGATGAGGGTGTCCCTGCAATCGTGACCCAAATTTTCGCAGCGTCAGCAATTCTTTCACGGGAAAACATCCTGCATGCGCCATCGTTGCATACAGCACTGGACAAATATGTCCATTAGACAGTATCAACCGGTCCCGCTCTTCCGCCTGCGGATTCTTTGGGTCATATCGCAACACTGAAAAAAACAAGGTTGCAAACACATCCGCCATCCCCAGTGGTCCAGCAGTATGCCCCGACCCTGCCTCAATCAATGACTCAATGACTGAGATACGAATTTGATTCGCTTTTTTCTCAATCATTGCAACCTCTCTATCCTTCAAATGCTTCATATATAAACACTATACCACGCACCAGAGAAAGACCGAATAATTACACACCCACATCGACAAGAAAAAGAAAATGGTACAACATCCCACTGAATCAAAGGTGCAACACCAAGGTTACCACTGGCAAAAAACACTATGCTGATAACTCCTGCAGTATCCCGGCAACAGCAGTATCCAACAACCGCCCTTCCTCACCTGTGGCACGATCAACATACTCCACCTTCCCTGCCGCACAGGTCTTCTCAGAAACCACCAGCCGACGCGGAATGCCCACAATATCACTCTCGGCAAACTTTTCCCCAGCAGACATAGCACGATCGTCATACAACACCTCAACCCCTCGATCAGTCAGCGCACTATACAGATCATCTGCCGCACCCTGAACCACATCGGATTCCCCAAGCGCAATAAGGTGCACAGCAAACGGCGCAACGGCCGCAGGCAACACCATCCCTGCATCCGACCCAACCATTTCAACAATCACGCCGAGCAATCGAGCAGGACCAATGCCATACGACCCCATATACACCGGCACCTGCGTACCCCTACCATCCGTATATAAAAGCCCCAACGCATCAGAAAATCGCATGCCTAAGGTAAAAATATTCCCCACCTCACATGCGGGGTACTCCTCCAACTCTTCCCGTTGCAACTCCAGCCGCGCCAACACCGCATCCGTATACACCTCCTTATTCAGCGCAACCCCTTTCTCTTTATGTACATAAATAACATCCTCTCCTGCTGGCAACACCGTTTGAAATTCATCGCTAAATTCAGAAAACGCCCCGCCGCTCGCAAAAGTTCGATAGGTTTGCTGACCGATACCAACCCGTTCAAACACCCGCATATATGCCTCGGCACATTGCTCGTAAAACACCTTATGTTCCTCCTCATCAGCACAAAAAGAGTACAAATCCTTCATAATAAACTCCCGCGTCCGCAAAATACCACTCTTCGCCCGCTCTTCATTACGAAACTTTGTCTGAAACTGATACAGGTAAAACGGCACATCACGATACGAATGCACTATCTGCCGAGCCAAATCAGTGATCGGCTCCTCATGTGTCCACCCCAGCCCCACCTCCCCACCAACCCGTAGCTGCGTCCGAAACCACACCTCATCGGCGTCACCCCGCCATCGACCCGACTGCTCCCACACCTCCGGATTCTGCAACCCATTCAATAGTACCTCCTGCCCTCCAATACCTTCCATCTCCTCACGAATAATACCAATGATCTTATTAAGTGACCGCAACCCAAGCGGTAAAAAACTATACACCCCGGCCATTGTCTTATGAATATACCCCGCCCGTATCAAAAGTCGAGCGTTCAAAGAAACCTCATCAACCGGCACCTCCTTCCGCACCCGTGTCGCCAAAAATGATTGCCGCATATACAAAAAGTATACCACAGATCAAGAAGATTATTTTTGCACAAACACCCACACACCCCGCCCTTGTTCTCCCAAAGTTACTACTTGGGCATTTCTTGCACCTTCTTTCGTGGGAAAATTAGAAAACTTTCCGGTTGAAATAACTACATCCTCACCGACACTACTGTTAAAATATTTCATTGCCTGCTCTTCAATGAGTCGTGTGACTTCCTCTTCATCTTTCCCGTCAATTTTACCTTTCTTTATTTTCATTTTTATATCCTGCTTTGCATCTCTCATCGCGGATTCTTTTCTCCAATCTTCCAGTATATTTTTCGGCAGTTTCATGCCAAAATTTGCAGCGTATCTATGAACATCATTTTCATCAACATAGTGCTCAAGAGAATTTAAACAATACTGAAGAGCAACCCATGCGGGACAAAGCCCGAGCCCTTGTTCTTCAGCGACAGCAAGAATCTCTTCAATAGCAACACCATCACTTTCGGACAGTCCGAGATCTTCCAAGGTAACCCTGACAACACTCGCATTATCATCTCCCTCTTCAATACCCATCTCCTTTAAGCAAGACACCACAGCAGAAACAACCTCATACCCTTTGTCCTGTAATTGTTCCACATAATCTTCAACACTATGATGTTCACGAGTTATTGCAATATCTTTCTTAAACTCAGCAACATTTTCCTCGCCAGATTTTTTGGCACCTTCCATTTTATTAAATATCTTCATAAACAGTACTACATTTACATTACTAATTAGTATCAATATACCACACATAACACCAAAACTACCACTCAACAAACAACTTTCTCTTGCTCCAACCGTCCCGGTTTCGCATATCCGGGAGAGCGAGTACGGTTTACGGACACGGTACCATCGTCCTACTCTCACGCATCAAAATGCGTAAGACCAATTGATCCATCTCTCTTTCGAGAGAAGTTTCATTTGAATTATTCCACGAACAGCTTCCGCTACCCGTGCCTTGTTACGCCTTAGCCCTTGTCATTGAATTTACCTTAGACCCATACAAGATGGGGCATCGGGTACGCTCAACTTCCCTGACTTGGCGGGCGGTGAGTACAAGACTCGAGAACGCATTCACCGCGGCATGCTGATCCGCGATTACTAGCGATTTCAACTTCATGAGGTCGAATTGCAGACCTCAATCCGGACTGAGACTGCTTTTATTAGGATTTGCTCCAGCTTGCGCTTTGGCTTCCCGTTGTAGCAGCCATTGTATTACGTGTGCAGCCCGAGGTGTCAAGGGACATGCGGACCTGGCGTCATCCTCTCCTTCCTCCCTCGTGAGAGGGCAGTCTCGCCTGACATATATAACAGACGACGAGGGTTGCGTTCGTTACCCCACTTAAGGGAACAGTTCAAACCACGAACTGACGACGGCCATGCATCACCTGCCTACCCGTCCGAAGAAAACATCCCTTTCGGGTTGTCGTCGTGTAGGTTTCTAACCTCGGTAAGGTTTGTCGCTTAGTATCGAATTAAGCCACATAATCCACCGCTTGTGCGAGTCCCCGTCTATTCCTTTGAGTTTTAAGCTTGCGCTCGTACTACCCAGGCGGCTTGCTTAACGCGTTAGCTTCGCCTCTCAAGGGTCAATGCCTCAAAAAGCCAGCAAGCATCGTTTAGGGCGTGGACTACTGGGGTATCTAATCCCATTCGCTACCCACGCTTTCGTCTCTGAGTGTCAGAATCAGGCCAGTGTGCTGCCTTCGCATTTGGTGTTCCCCACAGTATCAACGGATTTCACCCCTACTCTGTGAGTTCCACACACCTCTCCTGTCCTCTAGTATTGCCGTTTCGTGTGCATGCTCTCGGTTGAGCCGAGAAATTTAACACACGACTAACAATACCACCTGCAGACGCTTTACGCCCAGTGATTCCGGGTAACGCTCGGGGCTTCTGTATTACCGCTCCTGCTGGCACAGAATTAGGAGCCCCTTATTCATAAGGTACTGTCAATAAACTTCCTCCCTTATAAAAGGTGTTTACGGTCCGAAGACCTTCATCCACCACGCGGCGTCGCTCCGTCAGACTTTCGTCCATTGCGGAATATTCTCGACTGCGGCCTCCCGTAGGAGTATGGGCCGTATCTCAGTCCCATCGGTGGGGGTCAGGCTCTCACCTCCCCTACGCGTCATTGCCTTGGTAAGCTGTTACCTTACCAACAAGCTGATGCGAAGCAGGCCTCTCCCTCAGCAATAAATCTTTACTCCGTAGAGTCCATCGGGTATTAGCACACCTTTCGATGCGTTATCCCCGACTGAGGGGTAAGTTCCTACCTGTTACTACCTCGTTTGCCACTGGTTCCGAAGAACCCGTTCGACTTGCATGCCCTATCCACGCCGCCAGCGTTCACCCTGAGCTAGGATCAAACTCTGAAAAATAAAACGGTTGGAGCAAGAGAAAATTGTCAGTTAAGTACAACTATCCCTTGCAAATGTTAATTTGTTGTGTTGCATAGTTTTGTATAAAACTATAGATAGAAAATAATTGTAAGGATCATCAACGCCCTCAGCACAAAATATACACGCACAACCCACCATCGTAACACACAGAGATATGCGCTCTCACAGTATACCACACATTCCGACCAGAAAAAGCAACCACACCCATGGAGGAAACACCTTCCCACACCCACACTGCGCCGCACCCACAACCCATAAGTCAGTAATCCACACCCAACACGCAGAACACAACTGCCCACACACTACTTACAAGAGGCAAACTTATCCCTATTTTTGATATCACAGTAGGTACACAGGTGTTCGGTGTATATTTCTTCCATTTTTTTACGCTGCGCACCCCCTTTCCGCTTCGCCTTTTTTTCCTGCTCTTTTTTTCGCGTCAAACGAATCTGCTGCACCTCCCGAGCAGTATCCAACAGCTGCACAAAGATAGACAAACTCAAGAAAGCAATAATCAGAGTCAGCACCTTCCCCTGCACTCCAACCAAGGCAATAGAATCCCCATCACCCACCTTCGTGATAGCATTAATGGTAAAGTAAAACGCATCAAACACTGTTTCGATATCAACATTAACATTCGCCTGTAGCACAAACACCACCTTTGTGATAATAAACACCAACACACACACATGGATAAAAGTGGCAAACAATTTTTCCCAAAAAACAATACGGCTCGTAAACATTCGGATATCTGGAATGATTTGATACAGCTGAATAACCCGAAATACCCGCAAAACCCGCAAAAAACCGAAATTCCAAAACGGCGCTGCCAAATATCCAATAATGATCAATGCATTTGATATCGCAAGCGGGTGCCTGATATAGCGCCACCACTTCTCACTCGCAAAGAGTAATAGCACATATTCAATAGCAAAAAAGATCCCGAGTAATATCTCAAAAGACACAAGCGGTTCGGCGAGAAAGAAGAACGACCAAACAAAATAGGTAATACCAACCACATCGAACACCACTGACACCACATGAAACAGCCGAGAATAGGTCAAAGCAACAGCAAATCTTTTCATATACTTTAGTATACCACCGAGGTAGCACAACAGAAATAAAAAAACAATCCGTATAAAAATAATAGGGCTCGCTATGAGCCCTAGTATTAAAAAAAATCATTGTCAGACATGGCAAGGAACACAAGCAGTGCGACGACAAGGAGTAAAAAACCGCCACCGACAAAAATGACAAAAAATGAAACATCCACATCAAAAATATACAAAATCAGATTCAAAACGACAGTTAAAACAACTGACACTGCCAACGAAAGTAAGCACCCTAAACCTTGCATTACATACCTCCTCCTACCCTAATAATAGATATCCACTTAACAGAATACCAGACGATAACTGTTTTAGGAAACAGCTTGCTGCAAAGTTGTAAGATTTTCTGCAACATCTCCCTGAAAGAGCGCAGAGCCAACAGCAAACTGCGTTACCCCGGCAGCCAGCAACCGCGGTGCCGTCTGCACAGACACGCCGCCATCCGCCTGTATCGGCAACGCAGGATACGCGTTATGGATAGCAGCGATCAAGGTCTCTATCCGCTCATCATACGGCTCACCCTGTTTACCAAGTTCTGCAATACCCATACACTGCACACCATCAACCACCTCAAGCACTGAAGCAACACCTTCAAGTGTGTCATGTGCCGTTAATCCAAGATACACTTCCCGCCCATCGTCCTTCACCCGATTCACGCAGTACGAAACATACTGCGTGGAAGCACGATGAATAATAAAACGGGTTGCATCCGTCAGCAACCACACACCGAGCGAGTCCTCAGGACTCTGAATCATCAAATCAAGCTCAAACGGCACTCGCAAGCCATATAGGCACTCTGCTTTATCAGCCAATTCCTTTTCCGAAGGATGCACAATAGACCCCGCAGCATCTTTGCCATCACCCGACAAAAAAGGCCACGATGCACTGGGCGCATACACACCATCAACAATATCCACCTGCACCAACTTCGCAACACCTCGCACACGACCAACTGCCTCCTGAATGGCATCAAACGACTTCTCAAGGATAGCAGGGGTAATAGATACCTTCATACACCCACATAATACACTGATTATGAGGCATCAATCTGCTCAATCCGACGCTGATGCCGCTCCTCCGCAGAAAATATCGTTGAAAGGAAAACCTCAACCGCCACCTCAACCTGCATCGGACTGAGAAACCGCGCGCCAACGGAAAGTACATTCGCATCATTGTGTTCACGACCAGTTTTCACAAGGTCAGGGTTAGACGCAGCATACACAATCGCTCGAATACCCTGGTAACGATTCAACACCATCGCCTCACCTTGCCCGGAGCCACCAAACACAATACCAACCGAATTAGGCGTTTTCAATAACATTTCAGCTGCCGCCTGCATATACATCGGATAGTCATCATCAGGGTCAAGCGCATGAGCTCCAACATCCTCAAAAGTGTGACCACCTTTCTCAAGGAACCGCTTAAGGTGCTCCTTCATTGCAAACCCTGCATGATCCGTAGCTAAGATAATAGTCATACTGACATTATATAGCCATTACACGCTCAAGGAGTGATTGTGCGTAGCCCGTCTCATTGTCGTACCACAACAGCACTTTCACCAAATTACCATTAACCACTCGTGTCATAGACAGATCAGCAACAGATACAAATGGCTCCCCGATAATATCAGACGAAACAACCGGATCAGTAGTGGTGGTAAATAAGGTACTCCTCCCTCGCTCCAACACTTCATTCACCTCTTGTACGGTTGTTTTCTGCTTCGCAATAAAAGTGAGATCAGCCAATGAGCCGGTAATAGTCGGTACCCGTAATGCGATGCCGTCAAACTTCCCTCGCAGTGACGACAAAACCTTCGTCGTTGCTACCGCGGCACCAGTAGAAGAAGGGATAATATTCATTCCTGCTGCCCGACCAAAGCGGAGGTCATCCTTCCTTGACGGACCATCAACCGTCTGCTGGGTAGCAGTATAACTATGTACCGTGTTCAACAACGCACTTTCAACACCAACCGCCTCATCAAGTAGTGCCAACGGTATCCCAACCGCATTCGTTGTACACGACGCATTTGACGAAACTACATACTCCCGAGCAACACCCTCATTGACACCAAACAGCACCGTCCCTGCCTGTACATTCTCTGGCGGATCACCCTTGACCGGCGCAGTAATAAGCGCATGCTTCGCACCAGCAATAATATGCATGTACGCCTTCTCATACGAGGTAAATACCCCGGTCGCCTCTATCACCACATCAACCTCCAGAGAACGCCACGGCAGCTCAGTCGGATTCTTCACCGACAGCCAAGACACCTCCTTCCTGCCAACCCGCAACACATCTTCACCAGCAACAACTTCTGGAACAAACCTCCCGCGCACAGTATCATACTGCAACAAGTACGCCCCGGTCTCAAGAGCCATCAAATCATTCACTGCCACCACTGCAACATCCTTACACGCAAACGCCAGGCGAAAGAACGCTCGACCAATTCGCCCAAACCCATTTATAGCAACCCGTTTCATATATAAAAAATACTACTACCAGTGTAGCAGTAGTAAACCAACACGAACCATTTCCATCAAGGAGGCAAAACGCACCCCACCCGCAACTAACAAGAAGCAAGAACTGCCTTAATACGCCGTACCCCACTCCCCACCGCCTCTTCCTTTTGAATCTGAAACTTCCCCAACACCTCGGTATTCTCAACATGTGGACCACCACAGAACTCTTTACTATAATCCCCAACAGAATACACTCGCACAATATCGTCATATGAAAACACGCCGATCGCACCCACCTTCCGCGCTTCCTCAACCGGCATGTCTTGGTACGACACCGGGAGTGCCGCCTGTATCTTCTCATTCACAACTGCCTCAACCTGCTGCTTTTGCTCATCGGTCATCTTCTCGGTATATGAAAAATCAAATCGCAATCGCTCCGGCGTAACATTAGAACCTTTCTGCTCTACCCCATCCCCCAACACATCCCGCAACGCCTGATGCAAGAGGTGTGTTGCCGTATGATATTTCACACTCATGGCACTCGTATCTGATAGCCCGCCTTTAAACTTCCCCTCACTCGCCTGCCGAGAAAGAGTGCGGTGCTTCTCCATCGCCTCATCATACCCATCCAACGAAACAGGGATACCTTTCTCCTCCGCCAATGACAAGGTCAACTCCTTCGGAAAACCATATGAGCTTTGTAGCACAAACACTGTCTGCCCGTCCAGCGAACCCTTTTTGAACAATCGCTCCAACTCGCGCATCCCATTTCGCAAGGTCTTCGTAAACTGCTCTTCTTCTTCACCAATAACCTGCTCAACCGATGCCGCAACAACCTCGGGATATGCCTCACGATACGCTGAAATAAAATGCGCCGATAACGATGTCAATGACTCCCCTTCAACTTGCAACACATACCGCAGATTATACAACGCTTCCCGTAACAATCGCCGCAACACATACCCACGATCCGTATTGGACGGCAACACACCATCGGCGATGGCAAACACAGCACTCCGCAAGTGATCAGCAATCACCCGAAACGGCGCAGGTTGATCACTATACGACACACGACTCGCCCGCGCCAACGCCTGCACCACCCCATCAAACACATCAATCGTAAAAATATCAGGCGTATGCTCTGTCGCAGCAACCATCCGCTCCAACCCGCCACCAAAATCCACATTCTTTTTCGGCAACAGCCCAAATCCTTCCTCAGTCCGCACATATTCCATAAACACTGAATTACAAATCTCAATAAACCGTCCTGAGTCAGTAGCCGGGTGCGGGTGCAAATGCGCAAACGCCGGATCAGTATGCTCCTCACCGAAATCATAAAATACCTCACTATCAGGACCGCCCGGCTCTCCGACCGGCATTGCCTCCGGCTCACCCACCCGACTCCACCAATTTTCACCTGCATCATAATAAAATATCCGCTCACCATCCCGCATCCCCCGCGCATCACCATCCTCCTGTGAGCCGATATGCGCAATACCCGCATCAATGCCGACACCAGCAAACAACTCGCGCCACTTTTCCGCGGACACCTCATCCCGAGGAATGCCAAGTGACTCATCCCCAGCAAACACGGTCACATACAGCCGTTGCGGATCAAGTCCCAACCCTTTCTCCACATCAGTCAAAAACAAAAAAATCTGCTCCAGTTGCTCTTCCTTAAAATAGTCACCCAGCGACCAATTCCCCAACATCTCAAAAAAAGTCGTGTGGCGATTATCCCCCACCTCATCAATATCATTCGCCCGAAAACACTTCTGCGCATTCACCAAACGCGCACCTTGCTGGTGCTCTTTCCCTAACAGATACGGCACCAACGGCTGCATACCAGAACCAGTAAACAGTGTCGTCGCGTCCTCTTGCGGGACCAACGGCGCAGACCCAATCACACAGTGCCTCCGCGCTCGCATAAAATCCAAAAATCGCCTCCGCACCTCACCTAATGTCATATAGAAAAAGTATACCACTCAATCCCCGCTACAACCAGTTCCAAAAAAATATGCTACACTTATGGCAAACATGCAAAGATTGCACCCAAAAGCAGTTTGGTTATTTTTCTGGACAAATGCCATCGGGTTTATTTTTCTGGGTATAGCAGCACTATTAGCATCAACATTCAACCTGACATTCTTGGAAACAGAAAAATTCCCTATGACCGAGGGAGGTGTAATTCTTGCGACAGTATTAATAATCGGAAGTTACCTGTGGGCAAAGTTGCACTATGCGTCCTATAAATATGACCTAAAAGAAGATGTATTTCAAAAAGAATACGGCATTCTTGCAAAACGATATGTGACCATTCCCTATGAAAAGATTCAAAATGTTGATATTCACCGCGGGCTACTAGCGCGTATGCTCGGCCTCTCTAATCTACAGATTCAAACTGCAGGTGCAAGTTACGCCGGAGCTGAAGGAACACTGCCCGGAATAACACACAAAGTGGCTGAGCAGCTACGAGATGAGATACTGAAACGCGCGCAAACAAGAAAAAACACACAGGGGAGCAATATATAAACAAGAAATATGCAAAGGTTAGATCCAAAATCAAAGTGGCTATTCTTCATCCGCTATGCTTTTTTGGGATTAGCAGCTGCTATGATACTTGAAATCTTTTTAATGCTTGTTTTCCTCTCCTCTGATAATCCAACAATATCTAACGCTGTGAACGCTATGGATGGACTGACATTTACATTTTGGTTTATAGGAATATATCTTTTATTGGCACTACTATGTTCCACAATCGGTACCATATACGGATACTGGTACTACAGGACCTATAAATATGAGCTACGGGAAAATGGATTTCGGAAAGAGTACGGGGTTATCTCAAAACGATATGTGACTATTCCCTATGAAAAGATTCAAAATGTTGAAATCCGCCGCTCCCTTTTTGAGCGAATGCTCGGCATATCAGAACTACAGATTCAAACCGCTGGTTATGCAGGAGGATCACACGCCCCAATAGGCGGAAGAGGCCTTATCGGCACATTAGTCGGGGTAACAGTATCGCACCACGCAAAGAGAGATGCCGAGGGAACACTACCTGGCGTACCGCACGAAACAGCAGAACAGATACGAAACACCTTGATGCAAAAACTGACACAGAAAGAGGGGTAAGCAAGTGTCGCATAGCCCAGCAAAACCCTATCAACAGAATGCCAACACTTGCAAGGTCCCCTTGTGTAACGCACCATTATAAATACCATCCCGCAAATTGCCCACTGCCCGCCGGCAGCGCATAATGCTGACATGCTCTTCCGCAGCACCTCGTTGTATATGCTGATGAATATGTTGTTCAAAATCCTGCAACAAGCGTAAAATTGCACTGTGACGAACGCCTTCGCCCATATCCCATATCGCATCCAACAGTACCAACCGCTCCTTCACAGACGCAGCAATAAACTGTGCAAACTGCTCCGACTGCCCCACCGATGCTGAGCCAGCGCTATCCCGATCAATAATGTAACACCGCGACAGCAAGGTACCCAACACATCTGTCCCCTGCGGGAGACACAAGAAAAAAAAGGTTTTTCCTCCAACCTCTTCCATCATCTTCAACAGCGCATTCTGCGCCTGATGGGTAATATTTGACGCACCCAGCACAATTTTACGATCCTGCGCATCATCCGATTGAAACGCATACTGCTGCAACTCCCGCACCTCATCAATCCCCAAACCTTTTTCCGTCTCTAACAAAAATACTCCAGCATCCTGCTCTACACAAAGATCTCCTGGCGCATAGCCAAAAACAAGATACGCATGATGTTGCGGCTCCTGAACGATACGCTGCACCTCCATACCCTACGCCTCACCACCCGTCAAGTCAACCTCGTCCTCCGGCACCAACTCCACCTCAACACCCTCACTCACCGGCGCCTCGACGACTTGCTTCTCATACAATGCGCAACCGTGAAGCACCTCCGAAAATGCGGCAAGCAGGTGCGCAGGATCGGTTGCCGTGGCAACGGTCGACCCATACTGCTCCGTCAGATACGCATTGACACGCTCTGCTACCGTGGCGATATACTCGTCTATGTCATCCTGCGGCACTCCTCGCTTTCGCAACGAATCCTGAGACGCGGTAACCACTAACCGCTCATACAGCCCCAACGGCGTGTTATCCAACCCATCGTACGCCGGCAATGCACACCCCGACACATGTGCCAACACTTCCGGACTCACTACACCACCACACCGATAACCACCGTCAAACTCCCACACCGGATAATTCGCTATCTCCGCCTCGCTACACAACTCGTTCTGCGTTCTGTCCGGCAAAGAACACTCCACATAGGGCAACTGCTTTGCCACACCCCCAAACATCGTTTTCTGTTGCGCACAAGCAGGACACCAATACGCACCATAAAAAACCACACCCTTCTCCGACAAACACTGCGCAAGTTCCCGATATGCCTCTCGCTTCGGTGCCGCCTGCTGATCCAAATGCCACAACCCCCACACCGCAACACCAAGTACCAGCACCAGTACCACACTGTATCCTATAACTTTTGCACTCATAACACTGTAAAGTATACCACACCACTTCCAACCCAGCACTAACCCCGGCGTGCAAAACTCCCACAACCCAACACGAACAAAGCAAAACCTGCCGAAAAACTGCCACACACCGAAAAAACAAATACCATACACGAAGAGTAATCACCCTTTACCGCCACACATACCCTACAAATGAGACAAGCGTGTCGTACTATATACTAAACATACAGAAAAATATATGTATCTCACCAAAACCGACTTTGTGCACTACCTACAATGCCCACGGTCATTATGGTTGCTAAAACACAAGCCGGAGATATACCCACACAAAGAATTCAGTGACTTCCTAAAAAAAATAACCAGAGAGGGATATGAGATTGAGCGATACGCACAAACACTCTTCCCCGACGGGGTGTCACTACCAGCCATCGGTAATGCAGCCATCACAAAAACACGGGAAGCAGTAAAACAAAAAGTGAAAACAGTATTTCAGGCAACGGTGCAAACCGAAGACGGACTGTTCGCGCGAGCAGACATCCTCACCCGCAACGACGACGGCACATACAATCTCTACGAGGTGAAATCATCAAGCAGTATTAAAAAAGACAAAAAACACAACCACCTCAAAGACGCCTGTTTTCAGAAAATCGCCTTTGAGCGATCAAATATCGCTATTGACAAGGTATTCATTATCCACACCAACGGCGACTATGTGCGGGAAATGGAAATAAACCCACACAAACTCCTCAAAAAAGTTTGCAGCACCGAAGAAATTAAAAAAATCTACGACGAAACCGAAATAGAAATCAACAACGCACTCTCACTCCTACGAGAAAAACACAGAGAGAAAAGTGTTTGCCCGTGCTCCAAAAAAACAAAAAGTAACCACTGCGACGCATTTGAATATTTCAATGGCGCACTACCAGAGCGATCCATCTGGGAAATCGGCAATCTGCGGGAAAAGAAGTTGTGTACAATGCTGGACCGCAATATACAAAAGATGGAAGAGATACCCGAAGATATTGAACTAAACGACCGACAACAACGACAAGTACAGTCCGTAATACAAGGAAGACCAATCATCGATGAGGAAAGGATACAAGAAATGCTGGCAGAGATGCAATTCCCGCTCTACTTCTTTGATTACGAGGCAGCATCCAGTGCGGTACCAAAAATTGTCGGCACACGCCCATGGCAGCAAATACCATTTCAATTCTCCTTGCACATATTAGGAACCGGAGACACCCTCACCCACAAAGAGCACCTCAACGAAACACTCTCCGGACCTGAAGGGGTGGTAGAGGCACTCTGTGAAATGATAGGAGAGGTAGGGTCAGTGGTCTCATGGCACGCAAGCTATGAAAAAACAATGAATAAGGAAATGGCAAAAAAGTACCCGCAGTATGCAAAAAAACTACACAATATCAACGACCGCACCGTTGATTTAGAAGACATTTTCAAAGAGGCATACACCGATGCAGCATTCTGTGGCTCAACTTCAATAAAAAAAGTGCTCCCCATCCTCTGCCCAAACCTCTCCTACAAAGACCTCGCCGTGCAAGATGGCACACAAGCGATGGAACAATGGTTCGCGATGACGGAGAAGCGAGACAAAGCGGCACGCGATACCATAAGAGCCAACCTGCTGGAATACTGCAAACTGGACACACTTGCGATGGTAGAAATATACAAAAAAATACGCACTCTCTCTTCCGCATAATCTTTTCATCACCACCCACCTGATGCAACCAAGAAAAAACAAAGGACATCAAAACGGCGATGTCAACAGTCAGAGGTAAAAAATGGTGTGTTCACATGACGACGCAAACTACTCTTTATCCAGCTCGGACTGAACCGAAACATAGAAACGCACCACCAGCCGGCGCACAGAAGCAACCAACCGCAGTCGCATCAAACGAAACACAGCATAGCGCCAACCAGAAACCACAATATCCTGAGAGTATGGATGTGCAATGCATTCACCGCCGAACTTTCGCTTAAAAGTAGACAAGTCACCAGTGCTCTGCGACGACACAGAAGCGATACCACCAAGATTATAGTACTTCGCACCACATTTCTTAGCATCCCGCAAGGCGATATAACACACAAGAGTCGGCATGTTGTGATCATATCCGACAATAGATGACGCAGAGCAGAGATGATATGCTTCCGATCCGGTATATAACACCAACAAAAACGAAACCGGTTTTTCCTCACCATCAACATACCCGAGTATCAGCGTACCACAACCCGAATGCGCATCCAATTCCTCAAACAACGCCCGATAATATGCGCGCGGATGCATGGCAAATCTCTTTCTGTGCGCCAACTGCTCAAGCAATGCATACACAGTATCAAAATGCTTACTGAAATCGCTTTTTTCTGTATGAAATCGCACCCCCTCAAGCTCGCCTCGTTCATATCGTCGCACCACCTTCCGGGTATTTCCAGAAAAACCGCGCACAATCTCTTCCATGTCCTCCTCAAGCAAAACCACCTCCTCCACAAACGGCTGCACAAAGCTGCCCCCCAATCGCTCTGCCCGCGCCATCCGAACACGGTCATATTCCGGCTCTTTCTGTACCCGCACTGCAATCGTTTTCGGTGCAATCTCGGTACACAGCGACCGCAACTCCTTGTAAAACGCAACCTCAGCACTGTCCGAACCAAACGAGCCGACCGGACCCAGCGCCGCAACCCACAACGACCCCACAACCGGCAAAACATACTCAACACACTGTGCAAACACCCGTACCGAACCAGCACCATCATCTCCAACCAATGCGACCACCCGGCGCCCATATCGCTCCTGCCAACGCCGAAAAAGTAGCCCCTGATATAGCGGCACAGTAGCAAAATGCGCTACAGGGTCAAATTCCGCGTTCGCCTTATGGATAAACATCATCTCTATTGTACCCCAACCAAAAACCGCCGCGACATCGCGACGGTTTTCAGTAGGCACATAAACCTATCTACAGCTACTTATCGGTTCGTTATGTCCCCCTTCACACGGTCTAAGAAGTCAGAAGCTGCCTGCTGACCACCAAGGCCAAACGCAAGTCCTAACCCAAGAGAAATCGCAGCAATGATACCACCGATAGTTGCCTGAATAATCTCCTGCGCAACGCCAAGCTCAGCCAACGCAATCAAAGCGGAGAAAATGATGATTGACCATTTGGTAACCTTTGTCGCCAAGCCAGCATGCACCTTCACCACTTTCGCACCGCCTGAGACAATCTTGCTCACAAAGTCCGCAACAATTAGACCAAGAATCATAACCAGCGCGGCAGAAAAGACATTTGGAATGTAGGTGAGGACTGTTTCGGTCAAAAATCGGTTAATCTCCCCAAGCCCAAGCACATCAAACGCCGCAAGAAGAAACGCAAACATAACGAAGACCTTGACAATAACGCCAAAGAACTTCCCTAAGTCAATCCGCATCCCTGCCCGTTCAGTTATTTTTTCCACACCGATATTCCGCAGTGTCTCATCAAAAACCGGCACCGCACGGAACACCGTTCGCAACGCCCGCTCTAAGAGCCACCCAACAACCCACCCCACAAGAACAATCAGTATAGCAACGATCAACTGCGGCAAAACGCCGAACACGATATCAAGCAATCTACTTGTACTTGATGATAATAAATCTACACTAAAAATCATATATATATTTTACAGATCTGTAATAATTGTGTAGTGAGCAAAAGCCCTCTACAGCAACAGTATACAACGCATTATGTCAGCATAATAAAGTTTTTCACTTTTCCGGCAATCCAACCTTATCAAGATGGATACTATGTTTTCCTTCCAAAATATTCCGTATAAATCGGTCATTTGTGCGTATACGGTGCAACAAATCATTCACCGTTAAGAACGCACACCGCAACTCCCGACCAATACTACGCTCCGCCTCCTGCACCATATCCTGCAAATCCGCCTCATTATCCGCCATTGAAGCAACCACAATATCCACCCGGTCACCCCGCTTTTCAATAAACATATCAGTCGTAATAACACACCGAACACCTGATACCCGGGTAATTTTCTGCGCGAGCACATCCTTCTCTGTCGGTAGCGACTCACGAATAAGCATATCCAGAAACACTTGATGAGGATACCGCTTGTTAAAACCATACCCTTTGAGCGCAGTAACCCCTTTACTTTTCCGCTCTGACGCAGATAACTTCTTTTTGGTAATAATGCCATCAGCTTCAAGCCACCGCAAAACATCGTTAATTGACTGCTCTCGCTTCCGAAGTGCCTTAGTAAAATCTTTCGCAACATACAGCGAATCCTTATTCAAGGCAAACACCCGCAACAGCTTTGCGCGAACAGCATCACCAATAATGCTATACAACGGATCTTGACGGTCATTCATAATTACAATAATACCACAAGCACAGCACATGCCAATGGAGCCACCACAAACACAAAGAGGTGCCGTACGGCACCTCTTTGTATTGCTATGGTCCTGATACGCAACCTATCCAACACTGACCTTCGCACCCGCCTCTTCAAGCTTCCCTTTCAGCTCCTCTGCCTCTTCACCAGTCAGTCCTTCTTTCAAATCCTTTGGTGCAGCATCAACGATATCCTTTGCCTCCTTCAAACCAAGATCAAGTGCCTCTTTTACCACCTTAATCACCTGAATCTTCGTCGCGCCAGCATCCTCCAGCTTAACCGTAACCAAGCCGCCACCCGCATCATCATCATCACCGCCACCATCAGCCGGTGCAGCGGCAACCGCGGCAGCAGAAACGCCGAACTTCTTCTCAAACACCTGCACCAACTCGTGCAGATCAAGCACGCTCATCTCCTCTATCTCAGCAACAATCTTTTGAAATTTCTCAGGCACCACAACCTCCTCTTCATCAGTAGACGCACCAGCATCCGCCGCTGTATCAGCCGGCTTTGCCCCCTCCTCTTTCGGCGCACCTTCTGCAGGAGCATCGGTCGCACTCGCCTCCTCGCCCTTTTTTTCTTGTGTATCTTTTTCGTCAGCCATAATAGTAATTAGTTAGTATGTAATGAAATAATTATGCTTTTGTATCGGCAATCTGACCAAGCACTGAAGCAAGTCCCTGCACCGGCGCACGGATAACCATAAGAAACTGCGCATACAATGTCTCAAGTGGCGGAATAGCCGCAATCGACCGCATTTCCTCCTGCGACACCAATGCATTTTCAAATACGCCACCCACAATAGTAAGTCGCTCGTCCAGCGCCTTACTCTGTTCACCCATCACCCTTGCCGGAGCAAGCATGTCGTCACCATACGCAAGGGCAATTTCGCCCTCCATAGCCGGTAGAACACCCGCAAGCGATGAATCATCAAATGCTTTGCGAATAAGGGTCTTTTTCGCAACAAGGTACCCAACCTCCTCGTCAACACACACCCCACGAAGGGTATTCGCCTCCTCAGAAGTCACCTTGTCAAACTGCACAAACACAATCGTCTTCGCATCTGCAAAGATACTTCTCAATTGCTCAATCACTGCCTCTTTCTTTGTTCTTGATATTGCCATAATAAGTCATAATAAGTTATATCCTGATCCGTCCCGGTGTGATATCATAAAAACACCACACAAGAAATAGAAACCTCGGCAGGAATTACCACGATGCCCCACCAAACACACCGCAACCCACTGTCTTCGGATCATATAGATAGTATACCACACACCACACCATACAAAGCAAGAGCGAAAGCATAAAACACTTCAGTGATTTTCTACGAAAAAACATCTTGGCATTGAACCCCCATCCAGCAATCTGTCTACACAAGATGCAACGCATACACGCCTCCAGATTAACAACATCTATACATCATTACCTTCCGTGAATGTCATGATGTAGGTCTATGAGCACTACATTGAATACTCCCTTCCATTGGTATCCGAAGATACGCATCTCTTTTGTTACTGAAAGATATGACGGATAATACTTTGCTTCATCTGAATAATCTGCCTCATGGTTGGCAAAAGCATTTCGTATAACCTTCTTAACCGGCTCGCTCTTCTCCTCTTTTATCGGATTTGCTTGATCTCCACCATAAAGACATTCCAACTTTGGAATCTCTCTCCATTTTTGTGTTTTAAGATTTTCCAACACCAAAACGACCTTCACTATTTTTTTAAAATTTTTTTGCTCCAGTTTTACACTCTTCAATTTTGGCGGACTGTAATTATAGTTAATACTTCCAAACGAGTATGTAAAATTTTCTTCTGCAAAATCAGGATTGATTACTGACATACTCCCCAGACAGTATCGGTTTATAATATTTCTGTATCGCTTCCTGTGAGATAACGACATCCCGCTCCCCCTTCTCAACCCTCTTTTTTAAATCTTTCCATGGTTTGTGTGAGTGAGTAATCTCCATAAGCCGTATTGCTGAGTAACCACCGAACATTTCTAACACCTCATCTATTATCTTTCTATCTGCCTCGGGTACACCAGCGGCATAGTGTTCTGCCTCTTGATCAGATAATGGGTCATTCTTGTACATTTTATACTTTTCATACACCTCTCCTACCACTGGTCCATACTTCCATGCATACAAATTTTCCCCAAACATCTGCCTGTTCAACTTAGCCAGTGAAAATGCCTGACAGAAGTATAGGAGTTTCTGCAATTTTAAATTTGAAACACCTTCTGATATCCCTTCATCAACCTCTTTGTCTTTGCCATAGAATGCAACAATAATATACCCAGCCACATCCATAGCAGACAGAGTACCTGTTTTTATCCTTGTTCCCATACGCCTATAGTTACAGTTAGTATAGCATGCCGCTACTTCTCAACATCTCGATCAAAACAATGCTCGCCAACCTCCGGCACTGGAAAATCGTGGTACGGATACCCCCGAACAGCCACGCCCTCCGGCAATGTTGTAAAAGAGGTACACAAACGATAGTGCGTTGCATCAATCAATTCGTAAGAAATGCCCATATCTTCACACCTCACTCCACGCGTACGATAATAATGTGGCGAGAACAGGTCATCATCCTTGAGGAAAGCATGGTACGCATCAGTTGTAGGAAGATCCTGCTGCTCCCCTTCAGGGTGATGGCCAAAATAGTAATCCTCCAAAGTCCTGGAAATGCTCTCCAAGCAGTCGAGTTTTCCATAGGTCACCCGAAGTGCCGGCTGCTTAAAGGGATTAACAAGAGTCACCGCACCAAACACCAACAAACCAACAAGCACACTCACCACACCGACAAAAATCCGCTCTCGTTTTTTCCGAACATGCCACACAGCATACAACACACCGCGGTAGTAATAAAATATAGCAGACCCGACAGCAATAACAAACACCATACGCAAAAAACTATTCAATGAAACGGCACCGGAAAAGAGTTCGCCAAACAAGAGAGAAACGGCAACTGCAAACAACCCCACAGAAACCGTCAAGATGATGAAAAGGATGGCTCTGCAGAGCGTATACCAAACAGTCCCCATATGGTCACGCATATCACCGCGATATCGCTGCACGATAACGAGCACAATAAATGAAACCAGCAAAAACGCCGCACTCATAGACAACTCAGAGTGGTGGGAGAGCTGATACCATGAAGTGTGATCAGAAGGCACAAGTCGATCAATGATACCGATCCCAACCCGAATACCAGAAACGGTTGAAAAAGCAAGGGCAATTCCCGTACCGATATGAAAAAATAGGGATCCCAACCCTTTTTTACTAATTTCACCCATAACACTAACACTATAGCATATCCCCAAAACAGTGGAACAAAAAAATAATGTGTACTATACTGTGCGTATGAAACCAGCGGTACCAAAAACTATCCGTGTGGTGGGCATTAGCACAACGGCGTTATTAATACCGGTATCAGTACTCGCACTATTCGCACTCCAAGGAGTCGGCAACGACCAACAGATAGTACTATTGCTATACATCGGATGGGCACTGGTCAACTGCATCGCCGTACCGTTTATGCTACTCGGGTTTATTATGCGATACGCCATCAAGGCAGTGATATATCTGGCGGTCGCACACCTCACGCTCTCACTCGCAAACTTAGCACTACTACTAACAAACACGAGCAACGGAAGTGTGCTGTTACTCGCCATTGTGGCACTCCCCTCCCTACTCTATGTGATCGGCACGATAACACACAAGCAAAACACAGCACAACAACAGAACAATGAGGTGGTATAAAAAGAAAAGGGGGTCTGTGGCAAGCAGAACCCCTTTATGGATAGAGATACCTACAACAAGGCACCTTATTGTCCTCTGCAAAAAATGAGTAAAACAGAGAAACAAAATTGTTTAGAACCTTCAGCCACACCCAGTATACCACCCAACCAAAAAACAACAAGTGGTTCCTAGATACCTGGGACTATCAGTATCAACCACCTTTTTACGCAGCACCTCCTCGTACATGCGCCTGAAACGACCTCCCTGCCGCCTCCCGATAGGGACAAAAATCACACCATTTCCCCGCCTCCGGTATCGCATCCCCAGTAAGCACTTCCCGTATCTGCACCAGCGTCCCTTCAATCCAATCCGCAGAGCCAGTATACGAAATCAACTTTGTCTTAAACCGCAACACATCGTGAAACCCCTCAGCCGACCGATCACCATTAGCATACACAAAATAACCCGTATCAGAAACAGTAAAACCATTGTTACGAAACAGCCACTGATACACCTCTAACTGCCGCTTATACGAATCCTGCCACGCCGCGTCTATACGCACCTCCCCTTCCTTGCTCGTCGCCTTATAATCAACCACCGTCACCACATCATCGGCAGCACACCACACATCATCCACCCCGCCGAACACAACAAAGTTTGACGGCTGATGATGGTATCGCACCCCTTCAAACGGATTGCGCCACACCGCTAACTGCGCATGCTGCATCGGCACCAGCGATAACCCAGCGGCAACAACCAGCGGATGTGGCTCTTTTTTCTCACGATACTCATCAAACTCCTTCTTCAACAACAAATCAATCGCATCATTCAGGTTAAACGGAAAACCCCGCGGTGGCGCAACCCCCAACCGCCGATCCAAATAAAAACATCGTGGACACTGAAAAAACAAATCTATCTTACTGCGTGACAGTGCAAACGGCTCACGACTCGCCGGATCAAATATATTCCTTTTACGCGTTGCATGTATATTCATAAAGTAACCATTATCGCTGCCCGCCCGGTCGACACAGCATCTTCGCCTCTGAAACAATAGCATCAGTATTCGGCAAACCACGAAGCAAATCATCCCGCTCAAGCAGTCCTTTACAGGTTACCACCCCCTCAGAAAACAACCCACGCATCAGCGACAGCGACAGCGAGGGCAAGCAGGTAACTGGATGAGCATCAACCTCCTGCACAAACGATTGCAAATTGTGGCGAAACGGATACCCCCAACCAAGCAATGAAACACCCGCACACTCAGCATACGCCAGCGCATTTTTCGTGAACTTCGTGTTCGTAACCAAAACACACCGATCAACAACCCCTTTCTTGCGAAACGAGAAAGTTGAGCCAGTACGCCCCAACAAATCATCAAACCGCGCCTTCACATACAACACTGACTTCACATCCGAGCGAATATGCATATCATTATGAAACTTAATCTCCATCGCAACCCGATCCGACGCAATCGCCAACACATCAACCTCATGCGTAATACAACCCCCACGCATATGCACATTCGTCTGGGTAGCATACCCCTTCCGCCGAAACAACTCGGCAACAAACTTTTCAAACGGAAACCCTGTCGGACCAAAATTAAACAGCGCCTTCTTCAACGAATACCGCATTGCCACCGACCGCGCCCGCTCATACAACATCTCAAATGCCTTCTTGTACACCACACTCGTTGAATCACCATCCCGAACAAGCTTCTCCACATCAAGTGCCACACGGTGCGCTAAGTCCCGCTCCGCACCAGAACGAAGTAACGACCGCTCAAGAATCTCCCGATCAAAATCAACCACAACCCCGTTTCGTTTTACCACCTTTTTGGCATGCATGTAGTAGCAGTATACCACTACCGCACCCGAAACACCTTCCGCCCGACACGCAACACCTGCTCAGCACCATCCTTCGCAACGGTAAAGGCAATAGCCGTCACCTTTTCACCAGCAAACGAAACCGCACCCTCCGCAAACTTTCGTTTCGCTTCAGACCGAGACATGCCAGTGTGCGCAACCACCACATCAAGCAACACAGCGCCATCGTCAACAGTGATAGTCGGCGCAGTGTCCGGCACCGCCTTTTCACGAAACTGCGTAATATAATCCGCCTCAGCAACCTTTGCCGCAGCCACCCCCCAAAACATCCCCACAATCTCCCGCGCCAACCGCAACTTCGCATCACGAGTCGCCACCCCACCAGCAAAATCCATCTCAGCAATCGCATCCATCGCAATCCGAGTACAACCACGAAACAACGGATCAATAAACCCATCAGGCAACGCCATAATCGCCCCAAACATGCGATGATTACCACCCCGCTCAACATCAACAAACACACCAGTACCGGCACTCTTAGACATCATCACCCCGTCCGCCTGAATTAACGCCATAGTCAACACAAACTTCTCCTTATCCAAATACCGCCGCGTCATCGTCCGCCCCATCAGCGCATTAAAGGTCTGATCCGTCCCACACAACTCCGCATCAACACCCATCGCCACTGAATCATATCCTTGCAAAATCGGATACATCATCTCATGCGCATACAATGGCTTGCCAGAATCAAGCCGTTTTTGAAACATATCCCGCTCCAACAACTGCTGCGCAGTCGTCTCCCGCAACAACCCCAAAAACTGCTCCAAAGAAACTTTATCAAACCACCGATGATTATAATTAATACGCGCATTACTCAAAAGAGACAAATTGAGCACCGGAGACACCTGCTGCTTCCACGAACGCATATGTTCCCGCACCTGCGATCGCGTCAACTGCGACCGCGCCTTCTCCTTACCAGTCGGATCACCAATCAGTCCCGTAAACGAGCCAAACAACAGCGTCACCTTCGCCCCCATCCGCCGCAAATCCTCAAGCAACAAAATATTCTGAATGTGCCCCAGATGCACCTGCTTCGCCGTCGGATCTATACCAAGATAGATATGAAACGGCTTACCAGACAACAACCGCTCCTCAAACACCTCCCGAGACGGAATAACATCAGCAATGGTATTTCGCTCAAAGAGTGCCTGTACTTGTTCTCGTGTCGCCTGCATAAAGATACTTTTACTAGTTAGCACAAATCTGTTGTGCCAATGCCTGCGTCCGCGCATCAACCGCCTTACGCATTTTCTGCATAGCATTCCCCCGCGCCTTTGCCATCGCAACAGTCGCACTCTTCCCACGCAACCGTTCAAAAAAATAAATCATCCGATACTGCAAAAATAATGGTCTTTCTGAAACAGTACTCATTATGCATACTATACCACACAGCAACACCAAATACGGTATACTCTACCTATACAGCTCAGGTGGCGGAACTGGTAGACGCGCACGCTTGAGGGGCGTGTGGGAGCAATCCCATGGAGGTTCAAGTCCTCTCCTGAGCACCGAAAGTTCCACCACCAAGGTGGCGACTAATAGTCAGCAACAATCAGAGATTGTCGGCACGGGTAGACGCGCACGCTACATGGAAGACATGACAGGAAATAAAATCTGCTTTATTTCCTTGAAACATACTCGATAATTTTATCCCAATCAAGATCATCATCGGCATAAAAACGATTAACAATATCTTTCGTCATTTCATTTATTTTTTTGGAGTATAAATCTTTAAAGATTTCATCCTTTTTCTTCGCCTCTTTACTCAGTGGTTGGATAATCTTTTTGTATAACTGATCATCCCCAGAAACAAGTTCCCAGAACAGTTGCCCGCAGATTTTGTAATAACTGAGACCTGAATCTTTCTTACTCACCTTATGTGGTTTATTGTCACGCCCATACATACATCCGTTTACGGATACTATTTTCTTTTTACCTGCCTTTTCGCGCAACATGCCTTTAGCGATTTTAAAGTTTCGTTTAAGGGCATTTACTTGGTCAGAGTTTCCCCAATTCGGTCCAGATTTGATTCCAACAACATATATCTTTTTATCACGCTCAAATATCAGATCAACGCTTTTATATTTCCCTTCCTCTGCTTTCTTACCACCAAAAACTTCATGACAAACATGGATAGCGAGGCGCTCCATAAGGTCACCAAATATTGTTTCTTCCTGCGACGACAAAAAGGCATCAAGGATGCCTTTTGCCAAATCTCCGGCAGTTTCAACATTCTTCGCCTTGAAAAGATATGGATTTTTTCGTTTTGAAATATAAGATAATTTCGCAGATTCAAGTCGCTCAAGTCGCATTTCATAAAAAGGTTTTATGACATCTGCCGCAATAAAGGTGTTTAGCTTTTTGTAATTTAGCTTTTTCATACCTACCCTTTCTCCCTGTTTATATTATCAATTGCTAACTGACAATATTCCTCTTGAATTTCAATCCCTATTGAATTACGGTCAAGTTGAAATGCGGCAACTGATGTGGTTCCAGAACCTAAAAACGGATCCAGGACAATATCTTCAGGCCGAGTAAACAACTTTATAAACCAACTTGGTAATTCTTTAGGGAAAACAGCGCTGTGCTTTTTATTTGATGTCTCTGTTGCCATTGTTAATACATTAGTCGGGTATGCTAACTCGCGACCAACCCACTGAGAGACATTTTTTCCAAATCCACTACCGACTTTTGAATTGTCTCTTCGTTTGTCTGTTTCACTAAGATTTTTCAAGCGTGTCTTTGCCCAGTCACCCATCGGTATCCGCACTTCATCTTGATACATACTAAAACCTTTTGATTTATTAAACTGCAAAAGCCGTTCCCACGAATCACGAAAACGATTTGGCCATTTTCCTGGAAAGCAATTCTTTTTATGCCAAATAAATTCTTCCGTCCACAGCCACCCCTGTTTTCTCATCGCGATAATCATTTCCATAACATAGGTGTGGCGCTCTCCATTGATCGCCTTTTCCTTAATATTTAAAACAAAAGTTCCTTTCGGATTCAAGGTCCGAAGGAGTTCTGCTGTAATTGGTAAAAACCACTCAGCATACTTATCTGGATGAATTCCACCATAAGTACTTTTTCTTTGATCTGCATATGGAGGTGAGGTAACAATAAGGTCAATAGAATCATCTGGCATTTTTTTTAAGACATCAAGGCAATTCCCAAGAATAACATCGGCCCTTATCTTAGATTCTGTCTCCTGATTGAATAAGTCAATTTTTTCTACAGTGCTAACGGTCATATGTACAGTATACACAAAGGTTTAGAATTGGGTTATTTAGCACAACACCACCTCCTTCAATCATAATATCTACATTAGTAGAAATCTTATATACGGATTAAACGAAAAGTCATACCCTCTCTTTATCGGTATCTACATTAGTAGAAATCTTATATACGGATTAAACAGAGCCAGAGCCAAAGGAGGAACCAAAATCTACATTAGTAGAAATCTTATATACGGATTAAACCTCGCAATAATCATTGTGTTCGTTCTATCTACATTAGTAGAAATCTTATATACGGATTAAACTTTTAAATGTTACTGGCGGTGCGCAACAATCTACATTAGTAGAAATCTTATATACGGATTAAACATGATGCGTTGAGCTTGGAGCGCCTGTATCTACATTAGTAGAAATCTTATATACGGAT
>JAPOOC010000006.1 GCA_026713605.1 Candidatus Kaiserbacteria bacterium | reverse complement strand
GTCTTCTGACCAAAATAAGAGGTCTCTTGCCCAGGAGAACCGGCACCTTGCTGTGCAACAGGACAGGGAGTGCCATTGAGATAGCGCTGTGCTTGCCTGATAGTGGGGTGAGTGGTAGAAACGGTGTAACCAGATTCGTTGATTGAAAAAGTGAGGTAAAGTAGATCGAAGCCGGAGGTGTTCTCCGCACTGACGGTAACTGTTGTGGAAGTGAGGGTAACCGGGGTACCAGTGATAGTGCCGTCATCCTGCAGAGAAAGACCAGCAGGAAGAACGCCCGCACGAATGCGGAAAGAGGGTGAGGGATACTGGTGTATCAAAAGGTTTCGGAGGTCTATGGCAACAGGATCATTGAGAAAGAGGGTGCGAGTGGAGGTGGGGGTACGCCATTGAGGTGCGCCAGAGGCAGTGGTACCTGAAGGAAGGACAAAGTCCCCAGGGATGAACCGCGTATGATACGATGCAATAAAGTGTGAAAGAAGGTCAGAGGTAAGAGTGCCGGTAACAGGAAGAGCGTGCTTCCGCTGATAGCAGGTTATAGCATCAGCAAGTGCCGGAAGGAAAGAGAGGGTTTCTCGATGAGGTGAGCCGAGGCCGATCTGGGCTACTGGACAGGAGGTGCTGTTGAGGAACACCTGCGCATCCAAGATGGCAGCGTTGAGATCTCCGGCACTGTAGGAGGCAACACCAAAAGGTGGACGGAGGTGGAGGGTAACCCGCTTCTTCGCAATACCAGCACGGTTAACTGCCACAAGGGTGAAGGAAAAAGATCCTGACACCGTTGGCGTGCCAACAAGGTAACCAGAGCTAGTTAAACGAAGACCATCCGGAAGGGTATCTCCTTGTTGCACAGAGAGCTCGGGAAACGGGTACCCACTCTTGAGATCAGCAGCAACATGCCGAAAGAACTGCACACCTACACGATACCCAACACCAACACCACGATACTCCTCCGAAAAAGTATTCCATGACGGTCGCTCAACGATCTGTGCACCACTTAAAAGTGTAAACGCAACAGAAACAAATACGGCAAAAGAAAGTAAGGGGAAAGAGCGAAACATTGACATATAGTAACAGTATAGCAAGGCGAGAGCAACACTCGCACCACAACAGACGGCACCTTACTACACAACAAGACATGCCACTCGATACCAAGTTTCAAAAGATATATCTTCCGCCCGATCACGCGAAGAAACACCACACTGCGCCAAAGCAGCATGTACATCCGGGGCATCAGCAAACTTCTTCAAAACCGTCTTGCGTTTCTCCTGAAATGCAGTTCGTATAATAGCAAAAAAAGTGTCCTGCACCTGCAACGACGGCTGCTGTATAGCAGTAATGGTAATAATCGCTGAGTCAACCCGCGGTTGCGGGGAAAACATCTTGCGTGGCACGGTCTGCACATAGCGTGCAACACCAAACAGTCGCACCGAAAGCGATAAGAGCGACTCCTTACCCCCCTTCCGCCTGGTAATTCGCTCTGCAACCTCCTTCTGCACCACCAAAGACATCGCAACCGGCGGATGTGTGTCAGTCAACATATTCCGTATGAGTGAACCAGTGAGATAGTAGGGAATATTCGCAATAACGACATAAGATCGACCCTGCACCAAGGACAACCATGCACCATCCCGCACATCTCCGGTGATAAGCGTCAACTGACCGCCAGAAAGAACATCAGCAAATCGCTCTTGCAACACCTGCACAAGAGCAACATCTTTCTCAATCGCGATCACAGAATCATATCGATCAAGGATGCATTCCGTCAACGCACCCTTCCCGGGACCAACCTCAACTGCCACCACACTGCTCGGAACATCCAGCGCCGCAACAACCGCCCGCAACACACCGCGCGAACGCAAAAAGTACTGCCCAAGTTTTTTCTGCATGCCATCATTGTAATACAGAGTAAATCACCACACAATAGACGCATCCGACGATTGCACATCACCATCGTAAACACTATCCGCCAAATCAGTGGTAGGTAGTATAAGATGATCAGGGATATCAGATAAAAATGAAGATGGACGCATACTACGCCACGAGCCAAAAATATTCCGTCTCCGAGCATACGAACAATACAGTTTATCCTTCGCCCGCGTCATTGCGACATAGCAAAGACGGCGCTCTTCCTCCCCATCATGCGCCACCCCATCATCATGAAAGAATGGAAACAACCCCTCCTCCATACCGACAATAAACACATATGGAAACTCCAAACCCTTCGCCGCATGTATCGTCATCAACCGAACCGAATCCCGCGCACTAACACGCAAAGAATCCTGCTCACTACTCAACGCAACCTCCGCAAGCATCTGTGCGATACCATCAATGCCGGAAAGATGTGAAAAACGGTCAGCAAAGGAAACAAGTTCTCCAACTTCCCGCATCCGATCGTCCGGGTTGTCATAAGTAACCGTAAGATAGTCACGGTATGCCAGCACAGTCAAGAGTTCCTGCAACACCGTGGCAACTGGCTGCATCTTGGCTAAGTCAGTAATATGAGAAACAACAGAACGAAAATTTGCAACTTTTGAAAGCGCAGAAGGAGAGAGTAGGTGTTCCGCACCAGAAAAAATTCGCTCAAGCGTGCGTGCACCAATACCACGACGCGGCACACCAACAGCACGGGTAAACGCCTCCCGGGAATTCGGATTCTGCACCAACACGAGATACGCCAACAAATCCTTCACTTCCGAACGCTCAAAAAAACGAGTACCGAGCACGGTGTATGGCACCTGCTGCGCAAGCATCTGTGTTTCAAACGCTCGTGCCTGAAAATTAGCGCGAAACAAAATGGCAATATCGCCATACCCAACGCCACGCGAATGAAGGTCTGTGATGGTGTGAGCAATCGTCACTGCCTCACGCTCCCCATCGTCAGAAATAAGCAGGCCAACCTGTTCCCCTTCACCTCGCGTAGCAACAAGCTCTTTATCCTGACGGTACACATTTTTAGCAATAACAGCATTGGCGGCGGCGAGGATACTGCCACTAGAACGATAGTTCTGCGTAAGGAATATAGTAGAAACCGGATCATACTGTTCAGCAAAAGAGAGCATGTTATGCACACTGGCACCGCGCCACGAATAAATGGTCTGATCAGTATCACCAACTGCGATGACACGGGCTTGGTCACCCTTCAGGAGGGAAACCAAACGGCTCTGCACACTATCAGTATCCTGAAACTCATCAACTAAAATATAGGCATAGCGCAACCGCACCTGCTCCCGCACAGCATGTTTCTCCTGCAACAAAGCAATCACCTTCAAAAGCAAGTCATCAAAGTCAAGTGCTTGCTCCTGCTCCATAGCATGCACATACACCGGCAGAACTCGTTCCGCAGCAGCAACAAGGTCATCCCCCTCACCAGACACGCAACCGGTCTTCAATCTACTAAGAGTGTGCTGCATAACTCTCGGCGTTATGGCAACAATGCCCTCCTGCTTCATACACCGCTTCACAACACGCCGACACGCATCACGATCAAAAATAACAAACCGCTCCGAAACACCAGCATCTGCATAAAACTCTCGCAACAAGGAAACACAGTATGCATGAAAAGTGCCAACGAAAGGAGGTTGCGAAGAGGGGTGGCGCTCATACACCCGAGAACGCATCTCATCTGCCGCCTTGTTAGTAAAAGTAAGCGCAAGAATGCGGTGGGCAGCAACATCACTCCGCAACAAGTGCGCAATTTTCTCAACCAACACACGCGTCTTCCCGGTCCCTGCACCCGCAACAATCAAGAGTGAGCAATCGCCCTTCCGCACCGCTTCTTCTTGTTCTTTGTTAAGCATAAAAAAGGGTAAAACAAGAACATAGTACCATTGTGGATTACTATTGCAAAGTAAATAGATGGCGGTATACTACAAATGTGCATAAAAAACAGAAGTGTATGAGCAAAAAAAGTGAGTCAAGTAAAATTGTGGCAAGCAAGCAACGATTAACCCTGTTGCAAACGATAGTTATCGGCTTCATTATGACAATACTCCTCCTCATAAGCATCAGCTCAATGGTCACCTACAGTAGTAATAAAAAACCGAGCAAGGATATATTCAATAATTCACAGACCATTCGAGTCCTAAATCAGTAGTGAACAAAAAAATAACGCCGACCATGTCTTCACATAGTCGGCGTAATAAAAAAATGTATTGTGCTACGCATCAACGGTAGATCGGACAGTGATCCGATCACCGTTTCTTTTGTCCCGAACACTGTCCCGAACATGAACATGACGACGCTTGCGACCATTTCGAGATCGCCCCCGCTTCCTTTTCCCCGGAGAAAAACTTTTCCGACCCATAAAACCTCCTCAAGAAAAACTCAATCAACAACTTCCCCCCAAATATCACCATCATCTTCGTTTGCCGGAGATTCTGGGATTTCAGTAGAGCCATCCGTAACACCACCGCCATCATCAACCACATCGGGCTCTAGTGAATCATCACCATCATCATCTACAACAACATCAGGACCAGCTGAAGAATCGCCGTCCGTAACAGCATCAGGAGAAACATCGGCAGCAGTACCACCGTCTCCATCTCCATCACGCACTTCGTCAGGCAAGATCTCACCCTCGGACTCCCCTGCCTCTTCCGACGGCACACCATCACCAGAATCTACCCAATGGATAGGATTTGGTAAGCCGGCAGAGACGACTCGAATACGATCGTTAAAAATGATAGTTCCATCATCCCCCTCAACAGTGGGAACGATTGTTCCGTCTGGCGGAAGAGGGGAAGTATTTGGCTGGATGGGATTATTCATATCCCCACAGCCAACAAAAGTCCACACCAAAACCAGCACTAAAAGCGTAAAGAAAATACGCATTGTATGCACCTCCTTCTATTTTAAAGTGTTTTAAAGGATTATAAACACGCTCAAACACCACCAGTATCACCTAAAAACCTAATAAAAACAAGGGGTTGACAGAATAGACACTACCTGATAAAACTACATCACGGAAAACAGGGTAGTGCAACACAAAGTATACTAATACCAGTATGGAAGAGTCAACGCTAATAGCACACTATATCCCATCCATGAAGAAAACACACCTAACCGCCCTCAAAAAACTAAACATAGAAACCATTCACGATATCCTCTACCACTTCCCCAATCGCTACACCGAAGCGGCACAAGAGTTCACCGGCACAGCAGAAAAAGGGAAAGAGGTTGCCTTCACCGGCACAGTAGAAAAAATCAATATGCGTCGCACCGGCGGCAAGAGAAGAATGATGATAGCTGAAGCGACACTCCTGACAAACGGTGAAAAGATTCGTGCTGTCTGGTTCAACCAACCCTACATCGCAAAGCAATACACCCAAGGAGACACCGTGGAAATAACCGGAAAAATTGCCGGAAAAGAGAAACCGTACTTCACCAACCCAACCATCAAACACGCCACAAAACAACCAGAAAACATCTTCACCGCAAACGACAGCGATGAAGACACGGGCACTCGAAGAGAACTGATCGCCGTCTACCCTGAGACGAAAGGTATATCGTCACGCTGGTTCCGCGCCACCATAGAAAAAATCCTCGCTGAAAATACTATTAAAAAAATAGACGATCTGATACCTGAAGATACCCGCAACCGCCTCAACCTCCCAAACCGCTATGATGCTCTTATTTACATCCACAAGCCAACAACGCAGGGAGAATATGAAGCAGCCAAAAAACACTTCTCATTTGAGCAAACTCTCGCATTACAGGTTACCCAACACATCGCAAAAAACACTCGCCTCACCTCGCAAGCATACAACCTATCAGTAGACCAGAAAGAAACCGACACCTTTATGAAAAATCATTTTGAATTCACCCCAACGAAAGATCAGAAAAAAGTAGTAACCGAAATCCTTAAAGACATACACAGCAACAAACCGATGTCCCGAATATTAGAAGGTGATGTCGGCTCAGGGAAAACGGCAGTCGCCGCAGCAGTCATGCATGGAATAGTAACCGCAACCCCTGAAGAGAGTACAAGCGGTAAACCCCAATGTGCCTACCTCGCCCCAACAGAAATCCTCGCAAAACAGCAGTTCAAAACCCTCATACACCTCTTCAAGCACCTCCCGCTACACATCGGCTTCATGAGTGGTAAAGAATGCCTCAAATATCCGTCAAAAGTAAACCCTAAAGAACCAACCAAAGTAGCAAAAACACAGTTAAAAAAATGGATAGCATCCGGAGAAATCGCCATTATCGTCGGCACACACGCAATTATACAGAAAAACATACAATTCAAACGCCTCGCGCTCGTCATCATAGACGAGCAACACCGCTTTGGCATCGCGCAACGACAAACACTCGCCAACGCTGCTGACACCCACACACCCCACCTCCTCTCCATGACTGCAACCCCTATCCCTCGCACACTTGCTCTCACCATCTACGGCGACCTGGACATCAGCATCATTGAAGAGATGCCAAAAGGACGCAAGCCAGTCAAAACAAAACTCATAACGACAAAAAAAATCCAAAAAGCATATGAACATATACACGAAGAGGTGGAAAAAGGGCGCCAGGCATACATCCTCTGTCCTCGCGTCTATGAAGATGAAGATTCCCCGCTCCGATCGGTGGAAGAAGAGTACAAACACCTCGCAAGAAACATATTCCCTGACCTCACTATTGATGTCCTACACGGCAAAATGAAAGCAAACGAGAAACAAGAAGTGATGGAGCAATTCAGCGACGGCACCACTGACATCCTGGTCTGCACCACAGTTGTGGAGGTGGGAATGAACATCCCAAACGCCACCATCATCACCATACTCCACGCCGAACGCTTCGGACTTGCACAACTACACCAACTCCGCGGACGGGTCATCCGCAGCAACCACCAACCTTACTGCTACGCCGTCACTGACAGCAAAAACGAACAAACCCTAAGCCGTCTCAAAACCTTTGAAAGCACCCACAACGGCTTCACGCTAGCCCAAAAAGACCTGGAGACCCGTGGTGGTGGCGAACTCGCCGGCATCCGTCAATCCGGCATACCCGACCTCATTATGGAAGCACTCAAAAACCAAAAGCTCACCGCCCTTGCTCGACAAGAAGCCGCAAGTATCACCAAAGCCGACCCAACGCTCAAACACAAACAACATCAACCGCTTAAACGCCACCTCACCTACAAAAAAATTCATAATGAATAATTGTAAAAAATGCAGAAGAGAGCTCGGGAGAGCTCTCTTCTGTTGAGGCAAGGTAGTATAAGTGCCTACACCATAAAGCACCAAAAAACCGCCTCTCGTAAAAAACTATTGTAGAGTACTGGATAAGACCCTACATAACCATACTACCACTAAAAAACAGGGAACAAAACAACTGTACACACCCAAAAGACCTGAACAAGAAAAGTGCCAAGCAAGTACAAATCAACGAAACAATAGTGCCTAAAAACGGTAAAATACTACACTCACAGTCACCCGAAGTCAAGACCCGCAAGAATCACACTTGCCCACCTCCTCATCAAGCATAGAAGGGTTCGGAGAGGTTGTCACCGAAACAGCAACTTCCTCCTTCACCTGCGGAGCATGCTGCTGCGGCACATCCTGCACAACGGACGGCACATGCCCTGCCGAAACGGGCTTCCCTGAAGAAACACTCCCCATCTTCGTCTTATCCACGGTAAACTGCACTGCTTCAACCGCCGGTGTGTTGCGCAGATAGTACATCCCTGTTTTCAATCCTCGCTTCCATGTGTGAAAATGTAACGCAGTCAACTTCCCTGCAGTCGCATCTCGCATATGAACATTCAAACTCATACTCTGGCAAATATACGGACCCCTATCAGCCGCCATATCAACAATGTGTCGCTGCGGAATCTCCCACACAGTACGATACCGTTGCCGCACCTCCTCAGGAATCTCCATAATCTCCTGCACCGACCCACGCGCCGCTATCAACTGCTGTCGCATAGCATCACTCCAAATCCCCAACTCCTGCAAATCCCGTAACAGATGTTTATTAATCACAATAAATTCACCCGACAAGACACGCCGCACATAGAGATTAGAGGTAAACGGCTCAACCGATTCGTTGTTACTAAATATCTGCGCCGTCGTCGCCGTCGGCATCGGCGCCAAAAAGAGCGAATTCCGCAGTCCGTGCGCAAGCATATCCTGCCGAGTCACCTCCCAATCCCACAACCCAGAGTCAGGTATCACCCCCCACAGATCAAACTGAAATTTCCCTTCAGATGCCGGCGACCCTTTGAAAGTTTCATATGCTCCATCCCGCTTCGCCAACTCAATAGACGCCTCAACCGCTCCGTGATAAATGGTTTCAAAGATATTCTTATTCAATTCTCGTGCCCGCGGCTCATCAAACGAATACCGCAAAAGCGCAAACGCATCAGCCAACCCCTGTACCCCAATACCAATAGGACGGTGCCGTAAATTAGAGTATGACGACTCTGGAACCACATAGTAATTCCGATCAATCACCTTATTCAAATTACGACACACCACCTTTGCAATATGATGCAACCGCTCAAAATCATAAGACCCATCATCCCGAACAAATTTATTCACACAAATAGAGGCCAAATTACACATTGCGGTCTCTTTCTCATCAGAATATTGCACAACCTCGGTACACAAATTACTACTACGAATCGTCCCCAGGTTTTTCTGGTTTGACTTACGGTTCGCCGAATCCTTATACAACATAAACGGTGTGCCGGTCTCAATCTGCGACTCAATGATCTGATGCCACAAATCTCGCGCCTGTATCGTCTTTCTCCCTCGCCCCTCTTGTTCATATTGCCGATACAGCGATTCAAAATCTTCTCCATGCGAAGTGTAGAGTCCTGGGCACTCCTTCGGACACATCAGCGTCCAATCACTACCTGCCTCAACCCGTCGCATAAATTCATCAGGAATCCACAGCGCCAAAAACAAATCCCGCGTTCGCATCTCCTCTGCACCATGATTCTTTCGCAAATCAAGAAAATCTGCCACATCCGCATGCCATGGCTCAAGGTACACACAAAACGCCCCCTTTCGCTTACCACCGCCCTGGTCAACATACCGCGCCGTCTCATTAAAATTCCGCAACATTGGCACCAACCCATTAGAATAGCCGCGTGATCCTGCAATAAAACTCCCTTTCGCTCGAATATTATGTATATTAATACCCAATCCACCCGCATGCTGTGAAATCAATGCCACATCAGATAGCGTTTTGTAAATTCCCTTAATACTATCATCCGACATAGCCACCAAAAAACACGAACTCATTTGCGGAATCGGGGTACCAGCATTAAACAGAGTCGGCGTCGCGTGAGTAAAGTCCTTCAAGGACAAGTGATTATAGGTCTCAAACGCCGCCTCCAAATCATCACCATGTATACCGAGCGCAACCCGCATAAACAGGTGCTGCGGCCGCTCAACCGGCGTATCACCAAACGACATCAAATACCCTTTCCCCAAGGTCTTAATACCAAAGTAGTCAAACAGCTCATAATCCCTACCATGATCAATCGCAGCATCTATCTTCTCGCCATGGAGAGTAACCAACTCCAGCAACTCATCAGACACAAACGGCGCGTGCAATCCCGTCCGTGGCTCAACATACGCATGCAACTTCTTCACCACCTCGGTAAAAGACGCATCCGTCTCCTTGTGCAAATTAGAGATGGCAATTCGCGCCGCCAATCGCGCAAAATCAAAATGCACCGTTGCCAGAGATGCACACACCCGCGCTGCTAACTCATCTAATTCCGTCGTCTTAATCCCATCATGCAACCCGTCAACCACCCGCTGGGTAACCTCCGCAGGATCAACAAACCGCGCATCTAACCCATCCATAAGAGAAGAAATCCGCTCTAAAATAGCGTCAAACCGCACCTCCTCCCGCTCACCACTTCTTTTAAGGACGTACATCATGGTATTTATTCGTGGTATGCACCTTGTGGCATAGTGTTATTGGCAACACCTTATAAGTGTGCCAAAGTACCATCCATCGCTTCCTACACATCCCGCTCAAACGGCTCAAGATTTTCCACTACTCCATTGTTGCACGAGAAAAGTCAAGCGTTCTCGCGTCTGGGGAAAACTGCTTGAAATATAACTATTGACTTCACACCACTACAACACACGCTAAAAATCCTGATCTAAATCAAAATCTCGACGAGCAGATTCCGAACCGCCATCAGTCGCCACACCTGCCTTCTGATACTCCGACACCCGCCGCTCAAAAAAATTCGTCTTTCCTTCCAGAGAAATCATATCCATAAAATCAAACGGATTGGACGCATGAAACATCTTCTCCAACCCCATCTCCACAAGCAGGTGATCCGTCACATACTCAATATACTGCGACATTTTATCAGCATTCATGCCAATCAACCGTACCGGCAACGACTCGGTGATAAATTCTTTCTCAAGAGCTACCGCTTCCTGTATAATAGCCGTCAACTTTTCCTGCGGCAACTTCTGCACAATATGGTCACGATACAAAAGGCACGCAAAATCTCGATGCAACCCCTCATCTCGGGAAATCAGCTGGTTCGCAAATGACAGCCCCGGCATCAGCCCCCGATGCTTCAGCCAAAAAATAGAGCAAAAACTCCCAGAAAAGAAAATTCCCTCAACGATAGCAAACGCAACCAACCGCTCCACAAAACTCCCCTGCTCAATCCAACGAAGTGCCCAATCCGCTTTCTTCTTCACCGACGGCACCGTCTCAACCGCATGGAGTAAATGATCCTGCTCCGCCCGATCTTGAACATAGGTATCAATAAACAATGAATAGGTGTGCGAATGAATATTCTCAACAGCGATCTGAAACCCATAAAAAAACTTCGCCTCTGTATACTGCACCCGCTCCAAGAAATCCTCCGCAAGGTTCTCGTTCACAATACCGTCAGAAGCCGCAAAAAACGCCAAAATATGCTTAACGAAGTGCCGCTCGTCATCATTCAGCCGATCCCGCCAATGACTAATATCATCAGAAAAATTCACCTCCTCCGGCACCCAAAAATTTGCCACCCCATTCCGATAAAACTCCCAAATGTCATTATGCTCAATAGGAAACAGTACAAACCTATCTTTGTTCTCCGCCAACAGCGGCTCCCCCTCGTCAGTACCACTGTCGGAAGCACCAGCACCGCCAACACCTGCGGCAGACGGAGAAACTGACCCGAATTGATACCCCGATGGCAACACAATATCTCCCATAATACTTATAGTATACATACAACCAAAACCCACAAAAAGCCCACTCAACAACAACAAAATCAAATATGTGGAAACTGGACAAATAAAAAAAATATGGTGGAGAGCAAGAAAGTTTTCTAGAGTAAATAAAGCGCGGCAAGAATACAACAAATGGCACCCCTAAACTTATCCAATCAGCAAAACAAAAAAAGGGGGGGTCAGCACTACCCCTCTGTACGAATAAACGGTACCCCAATATGGCGCAAAAATGCCAATGCTTCGTCTCTGTTTTGCGCAGTGGTAACAATAGTCACCGACATCCCAAAAATGTCCTGCAGGTTCTCATCAGGTGTCTCTGGAAATATGGTGTGTTCAGGGACACCGATAGTCAAATTACCCATCTCGTCAACAGAGGTATGTGGTATACCACGAAAATCACGCATCCGAGGGATGGCGACATTGATCAGTTTATCCAAAAACGCATACATATTTTTGCCACGCAAGGTAGTCATAAAACCAACCGTTTCGCCATCTCGCAACTTAAACGAGGCGATAGATTTCCTCGCCTTGCGGGGGACCACTTTCTGCCCAGTAATCTTCGCCAACCGATCCTGTATCAATACTACCGTCTGCTTCTCCTTACGCACCCGCCCAGTACCAGTTGAGATGACAATCTTTTCCACCCGCGGAACCTGCAAAGCATTCTTCCATTGAAACAAAGATTTCAACGCATCAAAAGCCCCATTAATTTTTGTCTGTATGGTAATCATAGTTACGATTTTTCTTGAGTATCAGGTGTACTTTTTTTCTTCGGGGTATGCTTAAGCACCTTGCCAGTACGCTTTGCAACCCGCTGCTTCTCCCGCCCAGAACCGACATACCCAACCCGCGTCCGCCGTTTGTCGGATGGATCAACAACCATAACATTAGAGCAAGCAATGGGCATCTCTTTTTTCTCAATGCTCCCCTGCTCATCACCAGTTCGCGGTTTTTTATGGAGTGTGCGAATATTCACACCAGCAACCACAACTCTACCACTCTCCCGCAACACCCGCAATACCACCCCTTCCTTACCACGGTCAGCGCCTTTGCAAATAGTTACTGTGTCTCCAATATGTACTTTCATATATAAGTATTGTATTACACCACCTCCGATGCCATAGAAGTTATTCTGCCATAGCCAACTTTTTCAAGCTCTCGTGGTACCGGACCAAAAATACGGGTTGACAGCGGCTCTTTCTTTTTACTATCAACCACCACCACCGCATTCTCGCTGAAAGAAACATAGGATCCATCTTCCCGCCGAAACGGTTTCTTCTGCCGTACCACCACCGCATGTATCACCTGCTTCTTTTTCACCTCTTTCCGTGGCTCCGCAACTTGCACAGCACACACCACCTCATCACCAATATACGCATACCGCCGCTGACTTCCCCGCAACACCTTAAACACCCGCGCAATCTTTGCGCCCGAATTATCAGTTACTTTTACAACGGTTTGTGGCTGTATCATATGTGGCTATAGTACTACTTGAAAACGCTTTTCTTTGGAAACAGGGCGACAGGACTCTATCGTCACGGCATCACCCACTGAAACGGTGTTACCAGGACAATGTGCCTTATACCGCTTGGTAACACGACGATATTTACCGTATATAGGATGCTTCACATACCGATCAACCGCCACTACAACAGTGTCCTGCATTTTCGTTGAAACCGCAACCCCACGCAATGTCTTTTTATTTTTTTTCTCTTCCATAGCAAAACAGTAAGTATATATAGTATGACACACATACCATTTTTATGCGATACACAACATCACTTACCTACAACACCACTCTTCCGCAAAGTAGTCAACTTTGTCGCCGCACGGGCAACCTGTTGACGCAACCGCTTCCGAGAACTACCCTTCCGCTGTGCCTCCTTAGAGAGCCCAAACCGCATCTCCTGTATTTCCTGCTTATGCTTCCGAATCTGTTGAATCAAATCTTCCTTGCGTACCCCCTTCCCGGGTGCGACAGACCCTTTCTTAGAACGGTCATCAGAAGACCGATCAGCTGTTGCCTTTTTCGCAACTTGAACATCTTTCTTTGCCATATAAACTCCATAATACCATATATTCTGCATCACCGAAACAGAGCCCTTTGCGTGCATACCTACACTGTGGCACAAAACACACCCCCTACAGAGTGTAGGGGGTGCGGGATATGGTAATCCTTTGTTATTATTCCGAACTGAAACTGAATCTTGAGTTTAGCATTCTACATTAAGTTGTGGTATGCGGACCTGCTTACAATCTGCCACTACCGGCTTTTTGTGCCGGCCATCGCAAGTGCAACTACCCAGCCAATGAAAGTCCAGCCAAGGAAGAAGTTTATTACCGCTATTGAATTCTTGTTGTGGTGGTTTTCTTTGCATGCCCATATGGTTGGTAAAAAGTATGCAGCGCACACAATCGCAAACACTAACAATGCAGCCATCTCGTTGCTACTGCCAATTGCCAGTATTCCAAGGAGTGTTGCTGGCAGACCTATAGCAGCGATTTTTAGTGTTTGTTTTGTTGATAATTTTTTGTTATTTTTCATAGTTATTTTTTAGGTTATTATTCGGCTGATGTAGCCGTACCCGACCGCACATAGTACGGGCGCATACCGCCACACAAGTTACCTGCAATAAGTTGTCTGGGACTGCCACATTACCTAACCAAAGGCTGCAGGAGCAGTATCGGTACCTACTATAAACAGCAGGCAGAGGGGCACTCGGTGAATACCCGACTGTCTGGTGTATACATCATGCTGTTAGGACACCTTATTGCGTAAGTCAATCTTATCAAGAATTCTTTTTGTAACTTTCGGGTTCATGGCTACATCATTAACAACAAGTTCATCATCATCATTAACAACAATTCGTTCAAGCGTTCTTGCTGGTGTATTTGGATTTCTTGCCACAAATCCACGCACAGAACTTTCTTTGTGAAAGGCAAGTTTTTTTAGTGTTTCTTGTGGTGTGTTCTCATTTTGAGATACCGACCAAAGAACACCCTCATTTTTATCATCTGACAGTTTGTCAAGAATCTGTTTTGGTGTATTTATGTTTTCACACACTGCACAACGAACCACCCATTCATTATCATTTGCAAGTTCAACCAAGGTCTCTTCTGATGTTTTATGGCTCTTTGCAATGGTCATACGATCTTCAATTGATTTATTTTTCATAGTTATTTTTTAGGTTATTATTCGGCTAATGTAGCCGTACCCGACCGCACATCGTACGGGCGGATACCGCCACACAAGTTACCTGCAATCAGTTATGTGGGTACTGCCTGAGCCTTTCCCACGCAAAATGTCCTTGAAATAGCAGCGCACAATATAAACCTACTCACCAGAATGATAACCAAGCTGCTGTCGCGCCCACGCGACTGTTTGATGTCCTTTGTGTGCTTCAAGTGAATACAGGCAATCCTGCGTTACGACAACAAAATCATGTACCACCATACCAAGTGGGGAAAAGTATTGCTCCGCCACATCTACAGCGGAAAGATCCGCCTCAGAAGGCAGGCAAGCGGCATAGGGGTGATTGTGCGAAAAAACGATACGCGTCGCTCCAAGTCGTTGCGCTTCCCGCATCACAACATCCAACGCAATACCTACACTACGATGATTACCAGTTGCCACAATCTTCCGACTAACAAGACGCAAAGCATCATCATAGAAAAAAATAGCAATATGTTCCACATCACTAAATCGTATATCAGTATTTTCATAAAAAATCTGTTCCAATAATTGTATTCGCTGTGCATCCGCATACGCACCGTTTTTAAGCCAGGAACCACGGGAATACCATCCAATAGTATGTGCGGTTGGGACGGGGTGCTGAAAAACAACATCACACAAATCAGCCACAGCAAGCATTAAATAAAAAAGGTTTTTCTCTGATTCACTGGTCGGTTGTGTTACCGGATACAGCCACACACCATCACACAACACCTCCAAATCTGCGATGGGCATGCTGTCAGCATCTTCCGCATAGGGTGATTGCACAACAAAAAACAACCCCGCAACCAATGCGACAAGGGTAAGGTAGGTCCCCACCGTTATTTTTGTATATATAGTCATAAGCGTGGTGATGTTCCGGCACACACAACATCACCACGCTTAATAGCGTATGAAAATGGTAGTATGAGGTGTAGAGAGAGGTTGGAAAATCCCAACCGAACATCAAAAATAGTATATAATAATTTGATACTTTTGTCAAATATAAGAGGGTGCTGTGCGGGGACACACGGCGGATTTGCAGTGAAAATATCCAGTAATGACAAGGTGTATAGGCAAAAAAACAAAACCCCGCTCAATCAGCGGGATATGCGGGCATATGAGCCCGAAACAGCAGCAGGATAAGCAACACTCGCCCTTTGCGCAGCATTACCATCAAAAGGGGTATTTTTCTATTTTTCTGGGTGAAAAGTATATAAATGCGTATTCACACGCGTAGAAGTAATTGAAAAAACTGTGATCTCACAAAAAGGGCTTAAAAAACCTAAGAAAACTGGTCTTTTACGACAAATTTTACCTTCAACGGCAGCTTCTTCCCCGCCTTAATAACAGCGTTGCGGGCAATGTCTTCAGAAATACCGGATACCTCAAACAAAATCCTCCCTGGGAGTACCTCAACCTCAAACCCCTGCGGATCCCCCTTGCCTTTTCCCATACCAGTTTCCGCCGCCTTCTGCGTCCAAGGTCGATCAGGAAAAATACGAATCCAAACCCGACCGGTCTTCCCGAGGGTACGCGCAATCACCTTCCGAGCCGCCTCTATTTGACCAGATCGAATCCGTTTCTGAGACATCGCCTGCATACCATACGAACCAAAATTAATCGCAATGCCTCGACCAGCATGCCGCTTGCCAGGAGTACTCCGCATTCGCTGAAATCGCCGATATTTTACTTTCTTAGGAAACAACATACTACCTCCTTTCTTGATTATCTTGCTCGATCTCCCCCTTATACACCCAAACCTTGATACCAAGGGTACCATACGGAAGGACTGCCTCTTTTTGCGCATAATCAATATCAGCGCGCAAGGTCTGTAGTGGTATATTCCCTTTCTTGACCTCTTCACTTCGGGCAATTTCAGAACCACCCAATCGTCCCGATATGGTAACCCGACATCCTTGCACATTCCGATTTGCCATCACCTTTTCAACAGTGTGCTTTATCAGTCGTCGTGGATGCATATGCCGTTTCAACGACTCCACCACTGACTCAGCAACCAACATAGCATCCTGTTCAGCATGACGCACCTCCTCTACTCGTATCTTTATGAGATCATTCAACCCATTCCTACGAGAAAACTGCTTCACTTTCTGTATCAACTCTTCAATACCAACACCCTCCCGTCCGATGATAAGTCCGGGGCGAGCGGTTTTAATAGTGATTACCAAAGTATCCCGATCCCGCTCAAACAAAATGCTACTCACCATCTTGTTATCCAACTCTTTCTCAAGAAAAGTACGAATATGATAATCCTCCCGCAGTAATGCGCGATACTTTTTACGATCAGCGGCAAACCACTGAGTGCGCCAATCGCGAGTAATGCCTAATCGAAAACCGTAAGGGTGTGATGAATGTGTCATACGCTATTATGTAATTCTATATGTATAGTACTGGACCGCCGCCGAATCGGTGTCGCTCTACCAAACGCTCTTGGTCGCCATCGTTTCAACATCACCCCTTGATCAACTCGAATATCTCGAATCAACAGGGCATCTGTATTCTTGGCGCCACCTTGCTCCGCATTATGCACCGCAGAAAGAATAAGCTTGCGCATTGGACCAGAAACCTTCTTGTCAAGCATCTGCAACATTGCCAATGCATGCGCAACTGGCTTCCCACGCAATGCTTTTGCAGTAAGGAGAACTTTTCTCGCGGGTTGTCTAAAATTTTTGAGTGTTGCTTTCATAAACGATATATGCATTATGCATCTGCCTCCACCCGTGCTGCCTTTGCCGCCTGAATTTCCGCATCCCGCTTCGCATCATCTGCGTCTTTCTGTATCCTCCCACCGTGCCGAACAAACCGCTTTGATGGAGCAAATTCACCAAGACGATGCCCGACCATTTCCTCAGTAACAAGCACTTCGGTATGTACCCGCCCATTATGCACACCAAAAGTAAAACCTATCATTTCAGGAGATATCTGACTTTGCCGCGCCCAAGTAGTAACAACACCGACATCCTCCGGCTTTTTTCCGCGTATCTTCTTTAACAATGTTATGTCCACAAAGGGACCTTTCTTAACTGATCTCATAGGGTATATCTAGTAATACTATATATAGTACTCATATTATTCATATTGGTCAAATAACTTACTTCCGCTTTGCCATGTGCCGTTTCCGCACAATATGTGGGTTTGAATACCGCTTCGGCTTCCTTGTTTTTTGCCCTTTGCCAGACGGCTTACCCCACTTCGTCACCGCCCGACGCCTGCCACGACCTTGCTTTCCCTCACCACCTCCATACGGATGATCAACGGCATTCATGGCGCTTCCACGAACGGTCGGCCGCTTCCCCATCCAACGACTTCGACCGGCCTTTCCAACCACTCGCAGGTGGTGCTCTTTATTGCCAACAGCACCGATTGATGCAAAGCAGTTTGCTGGCACTTTACGCACCTCATGAGAAGGCATCCTAATATGTGCAAACGAAGCGTCATAGCCGAGTAGCGTTGCTGCGTTCCCTGCCGCGCGCGCAATCTTCGCGCCACCACGAACCTTCATCTCAATATTATAAATCGCAGTACCAACCGGAATATTGCGCAACATCATCCTGTTACCGGGCTTCAACGGCGCCTTCTCCGCCGTAAGCAGGGTATCACCAACTGAAACACCGTCAGGAGTAACAATATACCGCCGCTCGCCATCCGCATAACAAACAAGTGAAATGAACGAAGAGCGATTTGGATCATACTCCACGGACTCAACTGTCGCAGGAATAGAAAACTTATCCTGCAGAAAATCAATAGTGCGATACAGCCGCTTGTGCCCACCACCTTTATGCCGAACGGTAATACGCCCACCACTATTTCTCCCCACATCGCGCTTCACCCCACTAGTCAGAGCGCGATGCGGCGCATTCCCACGCGACAACAATCGCCGATACAACGGCAATACGGTACCACGAAGTCCTGGTGTTTTTGGTTTATATTTTTTTACTCTTACTGCCATACACACTATGTTAGTTTAATAGTATCACCCTCACGCAAAGAAACATATGCCTTCTTTCGTCGTGCTGTCATACCATATTCCCGCTCCTTGCCGGGGATACGAACACGCTTCTTTTTTGACGGCTGCTTCAATATCCGAACCTTTTTCGGTCGCACACCATACAGCGCCTCAACAGCATCAGCAACAGTATGCTTATTTGCAGTATCACGCACAAAAAAAGTATACACACCGTTCTCCGAGTGATTTGCTGACTTTTCAGTAATAACCGGTCGCTCAATAACATCGTAGATATACACCCCCTCCTCTGCCGATTGCCGGTTGCCACGATGAAAGGACCGCTTCGTGTGCACCACCTTCCGCGAACGCCTCTTCTTTTCTTGGCGCAATGCAACATTTCTCTTGTCTGTCTTGGTCTTCTTGGTAACCTGTTGGGAAGAAGTGGTTTTACCGGCATATTCCTGAGGCAATGCAACCCCCGGCGCCTCTTCATTTGGGGCACCCGCCTGATCCGCTGTTACATCTCTCTTCTTTTTAAATAATCGACCGAAAATCATACGCTGGTAATAGGTTGTTGTGTGTGCTGCTCTCCCACCGATTGCTGCATCTTGTCACCCCGCTGCTTCAGATAGTCAATAGTCCTCACTGAATCCAAAAAAAGGATATTCCGAGCACGCAAAGCATCTTTGACATTAAAAGATTCCAATGCGACGGTATCCACACCTTGTATATTAGCGAAACTCTTCCGCAACGCCTCATTATTCTCCGACAACACCACGGTGCAGATGTTTTTCTTCTTATCTGCCGTTTCACCGTATATCTTTTCAATACACGCTGACACTGTTTTTGTTGACGGCTGCTCCAAAACAAAACCGTCGAGAAACGCAAGAGTGCCAACACGCATCTTTTGAGATAACACGGTAAAAAACGCTTTTGTTCGCATTTTTTTGTTAATTGATTTCGTGTATTTTTTCTCATTACTCGGACCGAAAGTAACACCCCCACCAACCCATAACGGTGATCGGATAGATCCATGGCGCGCCCGATCTGTTCCTTTTTGTCGCCACGGCTTCCGCCCACCACCTCGCACCTCCGACCGCCCTTTCGCATGGGCAGTTCCCGACCGCTGATTACTTGCGATACTGGTTACCACTTGATGCACCAACGCATCTGCCCATGGGAGCGTAAACAAATACTCAGGAAGCTGCATTGCTCCTGCTTGACTCCCATCCTGCTTATAGATTGGTGCTTCCATCATACGCCTTGAATTTCTACGAGGGTGCCTCGCCTACCGGGAATAGAACCATGCAACAGCAACAACCCACGCTCCTTATCAACAGAAACCACTTGCGTCCCACGGATAGTAACCCGATTATCACCCATTCTCCCACCCATTTTTGTCCCTTTCGGAACGCGATTCCGCAAACCAGACCCGATAGAGCCAGGTGACCGCTCATTATGCTTCTGCCCGTGCGTTCTCGGACCGCCAGCAAAGCCATACCGCTTCACCACCCCTTGAAATCCTTTTCCTTTTGACCGCGCACTCACACGCACCACATCTCCAGGGCTGAATACCTCAGCACTGTCTATGGACTTCCCGACCTCATGCGTTGTAACAGCACCCCGAAACTCCTTCCGTCGCTGCTTGTCGTCACCATACTGCACCTGTACTGCCTCATAGCCGTCACGCGTATCAGTCCGGCACAAAGAAACCTCCAACGGCTCAAGCGCAACAACCGTCACCGGGCGCACAATACCGTTCTCGTCAAACAATTGCGTCATCTGTAATTTTCTGCCTAATACGAATTTCATAAAGTAAAATGGATAAGATATGGTTGCTACACGCCACCTACGAAAGCATCTGCGCCTCAATAGACACCCCAGCCGGCAACGATAAATTGCTGAGTGCCTCTATCACCTGCGGAGACGGAAGCTTGATGTCAATAAGGCGGGTGTGTGTACGCATCTCAAATTGCTCCTGAGAAGATTTGAAGATGAACGAAGCTCGATTAACCGAGTGCTTCTTGATCTTGGTTGGAAGCGGAATAGGACCAGCAATTTCCGTCTCAAGTCGTGTTGCCGTCTCTATAATCTGCTTCACGGAAGAGTCCAATATCCTTGGTTCGTACGCCTGTACACGAATGCGTAACTTATTGATATGCGACCCTTTTGCGGGCTTTTTAGTATTCGCCATACTATATATAATCCTATATTAATAATAAAAGGACAGGGTTATTAGGATAGTATTTTTGTTACCACTCCCGCACCAACTGTTCTCCCACCCTCACGAATAGCAAACCGCTGCTGCTCTTCCAGCGCAACCGCATTAATCAGCGAAATAGTTGTCTTAATCGTGTCTCCAGGCATTGCCATCTCAGTGCCGTCCGGCAACTTCAACTCACCAGTCACATCAGTTGTTCTAATATAGAACTGCGGCTTGTAACCGTTCAGAACCGGCGTATGCCGCCCTCCCTCATCTTTGGAGAGGATATAAATCTCTGCCTCAAACTCCTTATGAGGTGTCACCGTTCCTGGCTTCGAAAGCACCTGCCCGCGATGAATATCCTCTTTCTTCACACCACGCAGAAGAATGCCGGCATTATCACCTGCCTGCCCTTCTTCCAACTGCTTGTTAAACATTTCCACACCAGTAACGATTGTCTTCTCGGTCTCTTTAATACCGACAATCTCAATCTCTTCATTCACCTTCACAACACCTCGTTCAATCTTACCAGTAACAACAGAACCACGACCCTCAATAGAGAATATATCTTCAATTGGCATCAAAAACGGCTTGTCCATCTCTCGCTTCGGCTCTGGAAAGTACTCGTCCATCGTATTCACCAACTCCAGCACTTTCTGCCCATGTTCACCCTGCGGATCCTCAAGCGCTTTCAACGCAGAACCACGGATTATCGGGGTCTTCTCACCGTCAAACTCATACTTCGTCAACAGCTCCCGCATCTCCGCCTCAACCAACTCAATAATCTCCTCATCATCAACCATGTCACACTTGTTAATAAAGACGATAAGATTCGGCACGCCAACCTGCCGCGCAAGCAAGATGTGCTCTTTGGTCTGTGGCATCGCCCCATCAGTCGCCGCAACCACAATAACCGCACCATCCATCTGTGCCGCACCAGTAATCATATTCTTGATATAATCAGCGTGACCGGGAGCATCCACATGGGCATAGTGTCGCTTCGGAGTTTCGTACTCATTGTGCGAAAGCGCAATAGTGATACCACGCGCCTTCTCTTCAGGGGCATTATCAATACCTTCAATATTCTTCACACGCGCACTGTACCCCTCGGCATTATCCAACACATTCAAAATAGCCGCCGTGAGCGTTGTTTTTCCATGGTCAACATGACCAATCGTTCCCACATTAATATGGGGTTTACTTCTGTCAAACATTTCTGCCATAGTATTTCTTTTCTGTATATGAATAAAAATTATTGCAATCAAGGATTTTTCGCCTTCCGCTACTACCACCTCACCGCCCGCCAAGCAACCAACACCATACAGGACGATGTGCAAAAAAGAGCCACATGCACTACTGTCGTTTACACGACACTATATATACTAACCTGTTTATAAATCATCGTCAAGAATAGTACACACAGAGAAAAAACACGCAAGACAAAAGCGACGGCACGCTGCACAACAAGTACCGTCGCCTATGAAAACCATATATCTCAAGCGTAAAACACCTCAATCGCCTCTTCAACAACCCTACGAACAGCAGGAGAAAGCCTGCACCGAGAAATAAGGGCAAGAACAATATTTCGCTCTATACCCCGCTGAATCTCCGGAGTAAGAGAGATATCATGCTCCTGAACATACTCCCGGATAGCATTTCGTGCCGAAATAATGACATCAGGGACGGCACGAGGGGAAATATCCTGCAACTTCAAAGACAACTCCCCTATTAAAAAAACCTCTATATAAACAACATCAACATCCACAAACAAGCCCTCCCAAAGAATAAAAGTAGCAACCACTAGCAACATAGCACAAATAAACACCCTTTGCCAAGCACTCCTCTTGACCACCTAACGAAACGCTCTTTTGAGATACTGCCCGGTGTAGCTCTCCTTTACATTCGCCACTTGCTCCGGCGTACCTTTCGCCACGATAGTGCCACCCTGCAAACCACCCTCAGGACCAATATCAATAACATAGTCGGAACACTTGATCACATCAAGATTATGCTCAATCAACAACACGGTGTTCCCTCGGTCAACAAGTCGGTTGAGTATCTCTATCAACCGCGCCACATCTTCATAATGCAAACCAACCGTCGGCTCATCCAACAAATATATCGTCTTGTAGGTGCTCGGCCGATACAATTCAGACGAAATCTTCACTCGCTGCGCCTCCCCACCGGACAGAGTGGTAGAGGGCTGCCCCAATTCCAAATACCCAAGCCCAACATCCTCCAGTGACCGCAACCGATCATGAATCGCAGGAATATCCTGAAAAAAAAGCACGGACTCCTCCACCGACATACACAACACATCATAAATACTCTTTTCCCGATACAACACATCCAACACCTCCTTGCTATACCGCTTACCAAAACACACATCACAGGTAACATACACCGTCGGCAAGAAGTGCATTTCAACCGCAACCGCCCCATTCCCTTGACACTTCTCACACCGCCCACCAACCACATTAAATGAAAACCGTCCCGGCTTCCACCCCCGATACCGCGCCTCCTCGGTATACGCAAATAAATCCCGAATATGAGTAAATGCCCCAACATAGGTAACCGGAGTTGACCGCGGTGTCCGCCCAATCGGCGACTGATCAACCAGCACCGCGCGACTGAGATGCTCATAGCCGGTAAACCGCTTCGCGTGAAACGCCTTCGCCACCGTCAGGCGCCGATCCAATTTATGCCGCAAATTCTTGTACACCAGTTCATATAGCAGCGTTGATTTCCCTGAACCAGACACCCCCGTAATAGTCGTAATCCGCCCCAATGGAATCTCAACAGTCATATTTTTTATATTATTCGCCGTTGCCCCAGCAAGTACCAACCGCCCTTTCTGGGTACTCCGCCGCTTTTCCGGCACCTCAATCCGCCGCTCACCCCGCAAGTACGACAGTGTTACCGACCCAGACGAATTCCGTTTCGCCGACAACAGCGAATCAAGAAAACCAGACGCCACCACCTCGCCACCATGCTTCCCTGCCCCCGGACCAATGTCAACAAGGTAATCAGACGCAAAAATAGTGTCTTCATCATGCTCAACCACAATAATAGTGTTCCCCAGATCCCGCAACCGCGTAAGCGTCTGTATCAGCCGATCATTATCCCGCTGATGCAAACCGATAGTCGGCTCATCTAACACATATAACGCCCCAACCAACCCCGACCCAAGCTGTGAAGCAAGCCGTATCCGCTGCGCCTCTCCGCCAGACAGCGTGTTCGCCCGCCGATCCAGTGTCATGTATTCAAGCCCAACATCTGCCAAAAAAGAAACCCGCCCAACAATCTCATTAAACAGTGGCTCCACAATATCCTGCTGCTGCTTGGTAACCTGCAACCCACCAAAAAACGCCAACGCATCAGTGATAGCCATCCCAATAATAGTATTGATATTAAACCGTTCACCACCCTTGTTCAATAAAAAAACATGCAGTGCCTCAGGACGCAATCGCGCACCAGCACACTCCGGACACACAGAATCATCAATCATATCAATCTGCCCCAATCCATTGCACGCCTCACACGCCCCATATGGCGAGTTAAACGAAAACAACCGCGGCTCAACTTCCGGAAATGAAAACCCGCACTTCGGACACAAGAACCGAGACGACACCAGCGCATCAGAGCCATCCGGATACCCAAACCGCACCAATCCATCCGCCTCGTGCAACGACCGCTCAACCGCATCAGACAAGCGCTCACGAAAAACCTTCGGATCCTTCGCATAATCACTCAAATACAATGAGTCAATAAAAATATCAATGGTGTGTTTTTTCTGCTTGGAAAGCGTAATCCGATTTCGCAAACTATACTCTTTTCCATCAATCCGAGCCCGCTCATACCCTTTCCGCAACATATCATACAGCAATTGATAGTACTCGCCCTTCCGCCCGATCACCACAGGAGCAAACAGCACAATCGCCCGATCATTGTACGGCACACCAACCACTTTCGTATTCCTTGCAAACCACTTTTCCTTCTGTATCTTCTTCTCCAACCGCCTGACAATCTCCTCCTTAGACACCCGCTCAATCACCGTATCACAAGACGGGCAACACGGCACACCAACCCGTGAAAACAAAACACGCAAATAGTCGTAGGTCTCAGTAATAGTCGCAACGGTAGACCGCGGATTGTTAGAACGACTCTTCTGATCAATAGAAATAGCAGGCGACAGACCAGTGATCTCCCGCACCTCCGGCTTCTGCATCTGCCGCAAAAACTGCCGCGCATACGCCGACAACGACTCAACATACCGCCGCTGCCCCTCCGCAAAAATAGTATCAAACGCCAAAGATGACTTTCCCGACCCCGACAACCCAGTACACACCGTCATCTTGCCCCGCGGAATATCAACATCAACATGCTTTAAGTTATGCGTTGACGCACCCCGTACCCGTATCCAATCACTATCACCAGCAGGAACACCGCTACTACGCGCGCCACTCACCTTCTTAGAAACCTTTTTTTTCACCGTTTTCTTCTTCTTTTTTGCAGCAACCATACACAAAAACAGCATACCACACAAACCCAATCCACCCCGAAAAAACAAAAACCGTGGCAGGTATCTGCCACGGTTTTCCGTGTCTTGATCGTAGAAAATAACTACTCCTCAACCACCACAATCTCCCCATTCTCAATCTTCTTACTGATAAAGCCGATACCCTCAGGATCACCATCAGGTCGGAAGCGGTAACTACCAACAACACCAGCAAAGTTGCCCATCGTACTGAGATAATCGCGAAGTGCCTCGGTGTCATCCGCTGAGCCAACCATCTCTATCGCCTGCGCAAAAAGATAAACAATATCGTGTGCCGCAGCAGTGTAGAACGGTATCCCCGACTCTCCATAGCGCGCATTGTACTGCTCAAGGAACGCATTCGCTTTCGGATTACTCGGACGCAACCCAGGCGCATCAACAAAGACAAGTCCTTCTATATGGTCTCCGGCAATCTCCGCTGACTTCGTACCACCAGTAACATTAGAACCAAACAGCGGCACCGTAATACCAAGTTCTCGCGCCTGCTTAACAATAGTACCTCCAGCTATTTCGGTCTGCGGGTTGACAAATATCGCCTCCGGCTCTGCCGCCTTGATCTTCGTCAAGATACTCCTAAAATCAGAGGTCTCCGGCGCAAAGTTTTCATCCGCGACAACCTCACCATCAAGCAACGGCACATACTCCCTAAACACCCTCGCAAAACCCTGTGCATAGTCAGTTTCCTCAGAGATAATCGCAACCTTCTTATACTCCTGGGTAACAATCTGCGCAAGCTGCCTACCACCCTCAGCATCAGAAGGAGAATTGCGGAAGAAATAGCGCCCCGCCCCAGTCAAATCAGGACTAGACGAAGAAGGTGAGATGACAATAACCCCAGCCGCATCAGTAACCGAAAGCATAGCAAAGGTCTCCCCACTACACACACCACCAATTATCATCTTCACCCCATCAACATTCACCAACTTCTGCGTTGCACTCAAAGCATCTTCATTGGTACACCGACCATCCTCATAGATAACCTTGAGCATCTTGCCATCCACCCCGCCCGCTTGATTAATAGTATCAACCGCCATCCGAACCGCATTACTAATCGGCTCACCATAACTCACCGCATCCCCCGTCAACGGACCAACAAACCCGATCGAAATAACGGCATCCTCACCCTCTCCAGGAGCAGACCCCTGAACAAAATAATACCCCAACCCTAATATAAGTAAAATAATAACAATTGCCCCAACTTTTTTTCCTTCCATATGGCAAGAGTATACCACACTCCCCACACCAAACCACCCCCGTGGAAAAACATCACACAAGCACCCAACACATCTTCTAAAACACCGACCGAACCCACTCTCTTTATGAAAAACCATCTCTCTTGTCAAGGCAATCAAGCATCGCGCACCCGCACTTCATTCTTATAATCAGTAACAATCTCCTTGTCCGCGAAATACAAATCCCGCAAATAAATACCGCCAATCTCAACAAACTCCCTCAGATTGCGTATTCCTTCACGAAACGCGTATTCTTTTATCAGATCCTCAACACTCTTTGTATCTGTAAGAAATCGATCAACCACCTGAAACGATTTTTTTTGAATATCAAAATTAGTATCACCTTTCCGCAAGATTTTTTCAAGAAACACAAAAAGATCCTCCTTATTGTCATCCATCGCCCCTTTCAAACCACTATCATCTAACTTCTTCTTACCCAAATCAGTCAGCATCACCGGAGATTGCGATTGCAGATTGCCAAATCGTCCACCCAACTCACCCTGCATGTGACCAAGACCAAATGAGTCAGTGTCGCCTCCGCTGGACAAGTAAGAAATCATCTTGGAGAGCGTGGTGCCGATAAGATTCACATCACTCTCCAATGATTCAAAATTATCAGCAACCTTCTTCGGAAATTTGAAGAGATCGCGAACCTTCCGAAAACACAGAGAAAAAAATCCGAGCAAGGCCATAAGAACGACAACGAAAGCGGCAACCGTATCGATGTGTTCAAGAATCCATGAAAAATAATTCATGGCAAAAGTATACCACGCTCCCCATACCAAACCACCCCCATGGAAAACCAAAGCCGCTTTAGTTTACAGAGAAACAGATGTCACCCAGTATCTACATCTATACCTTTAACACGAAACACCATATCGCGAAGCTCTGTGCCGACAGCATCAACAACCTGATCAGTAGTGCTACCATTCTTGTAAAGCCACTCAGTATTCGCAACAAACTCACCAACCTCCATCTTTTCACGAATAATCTTTACCGCCCGCTCCTGTATAACAAACGGGTCATCTGTGTCAAAAAACTCTTGCAACAAAGAATCCTTGTTAGACGCAAGATAATCCAACCCACCACTCTCACGCAACACCTTCTGCCCTACCTCCGTTAACTTAATAGGACTATCACTCACCTTAATAATGCAATTCTCAATTCTTTCAAATCGCTTTTTGAGATCGTCAATACTCTCTTTAAGCGTTTTCTCCATTTTTTCCATACAATCTTTCAAATCGCCTTTCACCATACGAACAATCAGCCACATCACACCAAACGCACCACCAAAACCAACACCAAATGTCTTAAAGAAGACGACGACAGCATCAACGATAGAATACCCCTGCGACACATCTTGCACAGGCACAGACCCTTCCGCAAACACAAAAAACGGCACCGCCAACACTGGAAAGAAAACACCGCCCCAAAAAAGAGAAGTACATTTCATAGCAAAAGTATACCACACTCCCCATACCAAACCACCCCCGTGGAAAAACATCACACAGGCACAAAGGTTATATTCTGGCTTACCTCACGCCAACTTGCGCATCAAACTATTTATCCTTCTTTGGTATGCATCATCAGCAGGACCAAAAACTTGGATGTTTTCAACTTCCTGACCCACAAAATACCGCAACAAATCAATCTCACTCTTAGAAAAATTAATTTTCTTTCTCAATATAACCATAACTAAGTAAGTACAGTATGCCACTATCGCAACCCATCATAAAACGCATTAACACATCCTCCTATGCCATTCTCTGCATGCAATACCTGCTTAACATCAACACGCGACCACTGACCGGAACAACGGGCGGATGGAACTATCTGTGCAAGATACCGATCCGGCAATCGCCCAACAATCCGTAACAACTTACGATCAATCCGTGTATTAAAATCTTGCAGAGAAATACTTCTCATAGAATGGAAACAGTTCAAAATTGTTGGTTTTGAAAAAATCGGGAGATTGTTTTGACCGACAATCTTCTGTGTATCAAGAAAAACAACAGAGTCGGGTTGCTCTTTCGGTTGTTGCAAACCTTGTAAACCCTCTCTATAAACAAACGGTTTAATCTGTGAAGTTGCCGTTACATACCGAACCACATTAGCATCAACAAACAAAAGAACCCACCAATGCCCTGAGGTGCCATCACCCTTAATCCTCTCGCAATAATATATCTCTCCGGGACTCAACATCATTACACACTATATCAAACAGATCGGTAGTTCGGAAGTGCTTTCGGAAAATCCTTATCAAACGCAAGGAGGTAATCAATAATACCAGTATCCCACTTAACTTTTACATATGGCACCTCCTGATGCGTCATTGCAACAACCTCCCTCACATTCTTACCGTCAAATGCCTTAACGATAGCAGAGAGCAACTCATTGTCACCATCAGAAAAATAATCCTCAAAATTTTCCCGGGGTATATCAGCACCCTCACGAATCTTCAGCGTATGCCCCTTTGTTCCCTCATCCTTTTTCGTCTCAAGATACTTCGCAAATATACTTTTCAATTCAAAATCTTTTAATTCTTCGTTCTCATCATTCTCTTTCTTAAGCAAATCAAGCTGCTCTTTGATAAAAGAGGGGATTGGACCATACGGCAACTTAAAATAAATATCGCCAGTAAACGGCTTCTCTTGATTTTTATAAGACACAAAATCAAAATAAAAAAACAACTTCAACAGTTTAGTGATATACAGAGAGTCACCCCTCTTCTCAAACGCATCAACAAACTTAACGGCAAGCGCATTAATCCGATCCGGATCAAGAATCTGACCATTAAAACCACTAACATACTTCTTAACAGTAAACATTATTGATAGTATACCACGCCATGGGTGTAAAACCTCTGATCAGGCATATACTAAAAACAGGCATAAATCTTATGTGGAAACCCAAGCGTAATGCCGGTTAAGTGTCGTTTGTCCGACACCGAAACATAAGTTGCTTAGAAAAAAGTCCGCCAGGGGCTTTTTTTGCTTTCTGCAACAGCAACATGCGAGATAATCACAACGCCACCTGTCCTCATGAAAAATAATCATCCTCATCCCCATCCAACACCTCTATTGAGTGTGCATACTCATAATCAATCTTGTCATGCGGCATGGAGTAAAACCATGGTGCCTCAAGGTGCGTCTGAGCGACTATTGTATCTATACTACATTCCTTAAATTCTTTACAAATAGCAACAAGTAACTCCTGCTCCTCTTTTGAAAAAACAGTAACATCTGGCTTTTCCTCCGCCTTATATATTTTCCTCATTGTCTCTTTAAATGGCTCACCAGTAACCTTTATTTTTTCGCTTTCACAGAGCGCACTCATAACCGTTTCCACCGACGAAGGAATCGGTCCGTACTGCATGTGGTAGTACTCATCTCCGGTGACTGACTTCCCTCTATCCCGATAATTCAAAAAATCAAGATAGTAGAGCAACTTATTGAGTTTAGTTGCCCCTAAATACTGATTATTGCAATGTTGCACAAAGTAAAGAATGGCATTTTCATACTTTGCTTGATTAATAGTAGCGTTGCCCATAATTAGATAATTAGGTACAGTATACAATATGCTACAGAAACCAACAGTGCATAACACTTGACTTTTTCCCTAAAGTCCACACGCTACGGGTTTATTGGGTATTGGATGGTGGGGTAAAACTATGATGCCAACCCGCAACTCTACCACACACAAAATACAATCAAAGCAGGGCAAAACCAAAACCCGCCTTTTTTTTGGGGGTATAAAATTTATAATACATCAAAAAACGGGTACAAATATTTTTATACCCGCTTTTTGTCAAAAAAACGGGTATAACACATACCGCACAAAAAACTCCGCCCGCCGGACTACGAAAGCCGGGCGGGCAGGATATACCTTCATTCTACCTGCTTCAGAAAAGATGTCAAAGCCGTGTGTTTTTCCAATGAAATCATTCTCACAGGTAAGTGAACTTATGCAGTGAGGAAACATCCGCCTCCATCGCCAGTTTTACATTGTAATGAAGGTCAAAAAAAATCGCCAATTGGTGGAATTGACCTTGCTACCCAAACAAGAGCGGGGAAAATGAATACAAGAACCCAGAGCCACGCACCTTTTAGCATCGCTGCACACACGCTCTTCTGCACATCGTCATGTTTCAAACTGTCAAGTAACGCTCCTCTGAATCCTTCAGAATCTGCAAAAACACTTGCCTTTATACTTTCTTTTTCTTCGTCAGTTACAGCCATATTACTCTTTTTCAACCCAATGATCTGCAGGGGAGAAAAACTTTCCATTTGCACCTATTGGATGACCAATAACTCCATCTTGGGCGACAGCATCGGTTAGAAACGCTATCAACTTCGCTTCATCCCCACCTTTTATTTTGTACGCTTTAACCAGTTTTTCAACGGTTTCCTTATGTCCGTTAGTTATTGTCAGAACAAGGTCACCTTTTTCATTGTGTTTGTTTTCTATTGCCATGTATTTAATATACCATATCCAAAGAAAGTGCCGTTTTGATTACTGATTACCATGAATAATAATCATATCAATCTTTGCTCGGCTGTTCGTTCTCGGAATCAACAAACGATCCAAAGGTGAATGGTATGCCTCTCACCTCTGCTATATGTTCAAGAGGTTTTTTCAACCCTTCGTTGATTGAAGCGTCAATGACTATCCTGCCAGGATATTTAATGGTGGCCTCTCCAAAAAATTCATCACACCATGCCGGTGCAAAGATAGCAATGTCTGAGAAATCAAAAAACAGCACATCATCATCGGGCATGCTCCGCATATTCTTCTTTAACGCAGTAAACGCCTCCGCACCCTCAGTCCTACCAACCAAGAAAGAACCATATGTTTTAAGAAATACTTTCTTCATACATTCAGTGTACAAGAGAAAAAAATACCCCTGAACCTTTCCGCAGAGGAGAACCTTCAACGGTTCGATTTTTAACACTAACCAGTACTCACCACAAACGGCCGTTTCAAAATATAGTTTTCACCCTTATGCACCAACCCTTCATCCAAAAAATACTCTACCACCTCCCTTTCTGTGGCAAAGGTTTCAACAACCCTGTTGTCAGTCCTTCTTATTATTTGGTACCTTTTATCAGTCATATAAGTAAGTATACCATGCCATCAAAATAAATATTTTTTTGGGGGTAGTTCTTGGCAATATGGCATACTTACAATATGAATATAAAGAAAAAAACAACCAAAATAAAACGCCAGGATGGTGCATCTATCAAGATACGGCAGGAAGGCGGTGCAAATACCCACGAGAATCTATTAAATGATTTCTTGCGGGTATACAAGAAGTTTCATAAAGGTGATCGTGAGAACTGGAGAAAATCAATTGCTGATAAATACGGTCGTATAACTAGGTGTGAAAAAATATCAACAGATAAAGAGTATGCCAAGGAGTACTACGGTAAAGGAAAACACTTTGATATATTTAAGAAAAAAGTCATGCCAAAGGTAGAAGAGTACATTGAGCGGTGCGGCACTTCGGAACTAAAAGCACTAATTAAATGCACTGATCCTAACGAGTTCTGGAGGCAGTGGACATCTTTTCAATCTGAAGTTTGGGCATATTTATTTTTGCGTGACCGATTCGAAAATGTAACACACCCAAAGAGTGGGTATGATTTTGAATTCACCTACAACAATGAAAAATACAGGGTGGAGTGCGTTGCCCCGCAAAGAGGAAAAAGTGGCTTGCAGGTCATCAACTGTTCAAAGATGCAAATACGCAGCGGCCAACCATGCGATGTCGAGCATGAAAAAAAGGCCTTAAGAATAACAAATGCTTTAAAGAATAAAACAAAACAATTGAAAAAGATAGAGGGACATGAAAAAGGTTTTAATTTTATTTTCATTGACCTAACAACACTTTTTTGGGGCACCGGAGCAATAGGGTTTTCTCATAAAAATATTGAAGATTTATTGTATTCCCAAAGAAATGGCAACCAGATATCAAGGGAAGAGACAAAAATTAAAAAAGAAAATGGGTATGTGTACACCTATGACTTTTCATTCAGCTCAGACAATATGAAGTATATACACGGCATATTCATTACAGATTCAGCAAGTTTACTTGATAAACAAAGAAAAGAAGTTAACTTGTATATAAATACAGGAAGGGGATTGCCAAGCAAATTTCTTGAAACAATTCAGTCATCCAAAGAATTTCAAGTGCATGTTCATGACCCTGTCGAAAGCGATTAATCATACAAAATAAATCACTGGGTATGCAGAAATGTTTTGATAAAGAATGTGATGAGACCATAAATAGTAAAAGCAGTCATAACAAGTCCGGCAAGTAAAACATGCCATTTCCTCCTCATGTATCTTCCGACTATTCTTTCTATACACTCTTCAGCTCTCGTGCTTTCCTGTAAAACACTCAACACATTGTCAGTAAAATCTGCCTCCTTTACAAAAGATCGATCCGCCTCTTCTTTTGAATAACTGTCATTCATACTCACTTCAATAACGCATCACTTGGACGATAGAGTACATTGTTTATCCGTATGTCTTTTGATCTCTGGTCACGAATTATTTCTATAAGGAAAGCAATTGTGTGTGCTTCACCTTTTGTACCCAAAGTATTTGTTATCTCTTGCAATGCTTCAAGATGCCCGTTTGTAATCGTAACAGTGCTGGTTTTTTCATTTTTATTTTCTACAGTAACAGGCATAGACACTTAAGTATACCATGTGAATAACCTTGCATTTGACAATCACTGTATTTATGTCGGTGGGTGAAATTAGGCAGTTGCGGGATACACACCAAAAAACATATCTATACAGCAAACCAAAACCCGCCCTTTTTTGAGGGGCGGGTTTTGGTTTTGGTTTGCCAGTTACAGATTGTAGTGGCAAATCTCAAGTCAGAATCAAGTCACTAATCAAGTATCCACTGATCGATGTCAGAATCCTTAAGAACTGTCCAACCGTTAAACCAGTCAGTATTGGAAGCAGCTGTCGCTCCATCTTCATCAAGGGTATTCGGCGACCAGACAAAGTTACCAACACTCGCTGTAAACACTTGACCAAGCGCAGGTGTGCCTTTAGGATCAAGAGCCAGCTTAGTATTCACGCTCTGATTAGTATTCGTAGCGTGAAGTTCTATAGTGGCATACACCGAGTATGTCCTTGAACTGCCAGCATCAATCTTTTCAGGGGTGTCAAACGCAACTTCGTGAGTACCTGCGGCAATCGCATTTGCTTTTTTACCGCGGGGACTACTGCCTTTACTGGTTCCTCGGTGAATTTCAAGATCTGTCAGGGTAGGTGAACCACCCAGCGCGACAGTAAGGGCAACTTGGCCGAGATACACATCACCCTCATCGTCAGCATTCACGGTAAACTCGTAAATCTTCTGCGAACCTGCAGACAACGAACGATCTGTCTCAGTCGTTGAAACCGTCGGCACGGTTGGGAATGGTCGCGCAATGGTAAAGTTGCCAGAGGTGATCGCTTGTTCGGTAATATTAACCGAACCACTGTCATCACCTTCCCACACAACATACAACTTAGATCCTTCAATGAACTGACCAGCAACACCGTCATTGTCATCAATGCCGTTGAAGTCAACCGTTAGATCAAAAGTCTCAGTGTTGTCATCACCATCACGAACGAACTCATTCACATCCTCAAACGCAATCACATGAGTGGTGGCAAGATCGGAAGCCAAGTTAGCGTAATCAGCATTAGCAAAGGTCTTGTCCGCCGCATAGTCATCCGCATCAGCAGTCGTGCTGCCGAGCTTGAGCGTAAAGCGGTCATACACCTTCTCCAACTCTTCTTCTGTAATCGTTCCAACACCCAAGGCAGCAGCGAGGTAGACATCCAAGATCTCTACATCCTCTTTCTCTGCTTCAAGCTCAATTTCAAGCACAGCAACATCATCAACACCACTATTACCAGTTGCCACTGCTACAACGGTCTCATCCTCATCAGGATTATCCGTTGAGATCTTGAGGACACCGCTATCACCGACGGTAATAAGAGATGAATCATTGCCTCCATCAAGAAGCTTTTCATCCTCATCCCGACCGATTCGATACTTCACGCGGTCTCTCACTGCGCTTCCATTATCAACAACAATTCGGTACTCGTCACCAGGAGATGCGCTGTCGTCGATATCACAGACAATGTCCAACTTCTCACGATCGCCCGCCTCAACAACATAGTTGTCAAATCGGAATCGCGCTTGATCAGATTTTAGAATATCAGAGGCGTCACCGTTAGAAACCTTCTTGCCCGTTACCCCACGACTGTCCGCAACTTCATCGCCACCTTCGTCAAGAATGCGACAACTGTTCAAATGGCTCAGGTCACCAACCTTTTCATTAGTACCATCATCTGCAGGAATCTGGAAGCTCACATAGAGATCTCGCACCTCAACATCATCAATGACATCCTTCGCATCAACTTCAAAGGTACCAAACACAACATTGTCAGCACCTTTGACAAATTCAGTACCATCTATGCCGTCATTGTTGATCTCAAAGGAGAGTACATTACCCATAATCTTCACATCCTCAAACTCTCTTTCAGTGGCGAAGTATTCACCTTCAGCACGATAATCCCGCTCAGATCTCGCACCCTCAGCAGTATCAACATCCGTCAAGGTGAACTTAACACCGGTGCCTTCAAAGTGACTCCATGCTGAATCAAGGTCAGCAACGATCTCAAAGACAACCTCACGATCATTGCGAACATCAAGCGTGAAACCACCACCAAATTCAACAGTCACGCGACCGTCATCATCGGCAGTATTATCACAATTCGCATCAGTGCTATATCGCTTTTCACAGCCCGGCTCGTCAAAGTCAATACTGTCATTAGCGTAGGCAACATTCTCACCATCTACTCGTAGCCGTACACTATCAAATCGCATGGTCTCCTCCTCTGCGCTCTTCCACGCATTGTTATCGGTATCTGTATAAGGGAAACTGCTCAATGAAACCTTGAAAGTCAAGTCTTCCATCAACACATCTTCACCCTCAAAGGAAACGGAGTACGCACCAAGAATGACATCGTCACCATAGGTAACCTCATCCTTAAAGGTCTTCAATCGGTCACCTTTGCTAACCTTTCCAGAAGAGATTTCTGCTACCGCGGTCTTGGTTTTGCCTTCAGTGTCCTGCCAGTCCTCATCACCAGTCTGTTTGCCGTCACAAGCGACACCATCAGTACCGGAACCATCGTCACCAGCAAAACAGACCGGCAGACCATACCCGTAGCTTGCGCCAAGGATATACAGATCTGACGGGTCATCAACAGCAAACTGGATGGTCTCCTTGTAGCCACGGTCGGTATTCGCTTCAACCACTATCTCTACATCATTACCCTCTTCAATCAACACACCTTTACCACCAAAGTTGATGATGAAGCGGTCGCGGTCAGCGGAGATCACATGGTCAACTTTATCATCATCCACATAGACCTTGAGATCACCGATTTCGCGCTCGTCAGCAGTTCCAACCTGCTCAAGAATAATAGACCGAAGGTACGCATCCTCCTCGTCAGCGGATTCACCACCAACTGAAGTAGCGCTCAAGTCAATACTCACCGAAGCGACTTCGGTGTCATCATTGAACTCAACGGTGCCACCACCACCACCTACCTCAATAACCACTTTCTGCAGGTCAACACTGTTTGAGAGAACATGTGCTGCACCACGAATCGGGAACCCACCTTGCACCCGAGTGTCAGCAATCACCTCAGCAACTTCAAGACCAGCAATAGACCCTGAACTGAAATCATCAGTATTGGTGGTCATATTACCAACAATCGCCAGCGTTACTGAACGGTTTGACGGAACAACAAAGTTGCTACCCAAGCTGACCTCATCGCGACTATTCAGGCCACGAGCGGAGCCAACTTGTACACCATTCGCATCTACCAAGGCAATGCTTTCAAAGTTGTCAGATGAAGAGAGACCAAATCGCCTGATACGAACACTCTCTATGCGAACATCATCAGTCCCCGCGGTCAACACAACCGAGGTGAACGGTGCTCGTTGTGCACCGAGCACAACATACGAATCACTAATTGGATTTCCAGGCGTTACTGCAAGGGCGTCACCCGTTACCCGCACAACCGCAGGTGCAGTCGCTGATCTTATTCCGGACCTGTTGACCGAAATATTTGATACGCCGCCTCGTTGACACAACTCATTCAATTGGGTCCGTGTTGAGGTGTAAAAACCACCGGTACCCTTCGTCAAGCCAAGCGGAGTCAAGATCTGTGCAGCATACATCTCTTGGAACTTGCTAACTGCTCGAGCAGTCGCAGGTCCATAGTAGGTGGTTTCATAGCCGGGAGAACCAACACCCGACACAGCCACCTGAGTTTGAGGGTTACCATTGAGGAATCGTTGTAACTGGCGGACGTCATCGCCAGTAGATCCTGTGGAAAGGTTTCGTGTCCATGTGTGTGAACATGCTGTAGCGCCTCCGGTAGAAGCAGAAGAACTGCTGCTACTGCTGCTACTGCTCGTCTGTCCGGACTGCAAGTCCTTGATTTGCTCAAGGAGCTTTGCAATCTGCGACTGAAGAACAGCTATCTCTGAGTCATCTGCTGCAGTTGCAGAACTGACGACAACAAGAGAAGAAACGAAAGCAAGAGAAACTAACCCTACGGTTACTTTATTTGTAATACTCATAATCGATTAAGAATTTTACTAAATTAACAAAAAATTGATAATTTCCTGTGTCGTACGAGCGGTACACAACACATAACACTGTGTAACACTGCACGATGATTGTATTGTATAGGACAGAATCCCCCTGTCAAAAGATGGTTGTGGATAATGACATAGACAATCTGTCCAATCCGTTTCATAATACACCGCCACCAATGCTAAAAAAATGGGTGCAGGCAAACCAAAAACCGAAAACTGAGCACGGTAAAACACAAAAAGAGAAGGAGTAAAAAATATGTAATACTGAATAGTGTAAACACGGTGTGATCTACCAAAAACCCCTATGGCACGAAAGAAAAAAAAGGAAAAGGACTCTTTACTGCAACGACCTGCTGAGTGGTATGCTGATACATCGCCACGATTCCGCGCCATTTCCACAGGAATCGCATGCCTGCTCGCGGCACTCTTCTGCATCCTCGTCATCTTTGATGCTGCCGGCTCATTCGGCACATGGATCCGTGAATATCTGTTTATGGCAACTGGAAACACTCCCGCACTGCTGGGCTGGAGCTTCATTATTCTCATCATCCTGCTCACCACCATCGGGGTGTACCTCTGTCTCGCAGAAGAGCATGTAGCCTATCTCCGACTCACCCTCGGTAGCATACTGATACTCATCACCACAGCAGCCCTCTTTGCGGCAGGGGCAGACGAAATTGCCGGTGGCGCACTCGGATCAACTATTTTTGTCACACTACAAGAGGTGCTGGGAGTGTTCTCGTATGTGCTGATGCCACTCGTACTCCTTGCGGCACTATACATCCTAAAGATTTTCTCACCAATCGCCATTTGGGAATGGCTAAACGACCTTGCTGATATGGACGACGAGGAGGATGAGGAGGAATATGATGATGACGAGGATGATGAAGGTGATGAGGAAGACGACGAAGATGAGGATGAGGATGATGACGAAGAGGAATATGCTGATGATGAAGAGGACGAGGGTGATGACGAGGAGGAGGACGAAGAGGAAGAATACCCTGCTGATGAGGAGGAAGACATTCCGCCTTACATTGCACCACCTGCATCACTCCTCAACACCGAAAAAGGGAAAGGGCAAGCAGCAAACAATACAAAAGCGCAGGCACTCGCCATACAGCGTACCCTACAAAACTTTAAAATCCGCGTGGAAGTTGAGGAGGTAACCGTCGGACCGTCATTCACCCGCTATTCAGTACGCCCAGCGGAAGGTATCCGCCTCTCGCGCATCACCGGACTACAGCAAAATCTTGAATTAGCACTCGCCGCACACCCAGTCCGCATTGAAGCACCGATACCGGGACAATCGCTCATCGGTATTGAGGTACCCAACTCCACCCGGGCAGTGGTCGGACTCCAAACACTCCTCAAATCAAAAGAATTTTCCCGGGTGAAAAACACCTTGGGATTAGTCATAGGAAAAACCATCAATGGTTCAATATTCGCGAAAAGTTTAGAGAAAATGCCACATATATTGGTCGCCGGCACCACCGGTTCCGGGAAAAGTGTCCTCATCCACAATTTCATCCTCTCTCTCCTCTTCAACTACAGCCCACGCGACCTCCGCTTCATATTCATTGATCCAAAACGAGTGGAACTAACCCCGTACAAAGGGATACCGCACCTTTACACAGACCCAATCACCGAACCGAAAAAAGCGCTACAGGCACTCGTATGGATTGTCTCAGAGATGGAACGCCGCTACGAAATACTGGAGGCACATCGAGCACGGGACATCAATGCGCATAATAAGACCGTTACAAACGAAGAGGATCGACTGCCCTATCTGGTGGTGATTATTGACGAGTTGGCAGACCTGATGCAGAGCTTCCCTCGAGAAATAGAAGCAAACATCGTCCGAATAGCCCAAAAGAGTCGTGCCGTCGGTATCCACCTCATCATCTCAACCCAACGACCGTCTGTCAACATCATTACCGGTGTTGTAAAGGCGAACATCCCGGTAAGAATCGCCCTGCAAGTCGCCTCAAGCATTGACTCCCGCACCATCCTTGACGCAACAGGAGCAGAAAATCTTATCGGCGCGGGCGACCTGCTATTCTCATCATCCGAAAACAAAAAACCAGTTCGCGCGCAATCAGCGTTCGTAACGGAAACAGAGGTAAAAAAGGTAGTAAAATACCTCCTCAAACATAATGGTCTCGCTGAGGGTATCATTGACATCACAAAAGGGCAGGAATCTGTGGGAAGCACTGATTTCGGCGGTGGCGATGAAGAGGACGAGCTCTACCCAGAAGCACTCCGCATCGTCACAGAAGCGCAAAAAGCATCCACCTCCCTCCTCCAACGGAAACTGAAGGTTGGCTACTCCCGCGCTGCCCGCCTGATTGATATGCTAGAAGAAAACGGCATTGTGGGAGCGCAGGTCGGCTCAAAACCTCGTGAAATACTAGTAGAAAGCGATCCAGACGACATCGGCGGCGGAGCAGACACCTACGGCAATACCGACCTATAGCGTATGCGGGTAAGCACCATAGTCGCACTCCTACTCATCCTCATTGTCGGTGCCTACACCTTTCTCCGAGCACAGCCACTCTTGTTCGGTCCGACATTGACCGTGCTATCCCCAGAACCACAACAGCATGTCCCACATGCATTCACTCTCCACGGCTTCACGGAAAACAGCACCTATCTCAGCATCAACGACCAAAGAGTGTACCCCGACAAGAAAGGATTCTTCAAAAAAGATTTGGTATTACCAGCAGGGTATACTATAGTGAAGCTGTACGCGCACAACCGACAAAAACGCGAGCAGATTATCCACCTCCCCCTCTACATACAACCCTATGACACCCTTCAAAAAAACAGCAACTAAAAAAACCAGTAAGAAAGTGGCGACAAAAAAGAAAAAAAGTGGCGACAAAAAAGACACTAACGCACTCCACAATGCGCTAACAGACATCAAAACAAAATTCGGTGAAGAATCCATTATGCGTATGGGAGAACAGCCCGACAGAAAGGTAAAAACAGTCCCCACGGGATCACTTGGGCTGGACACCGCAATCGGCATCGGCGGAGTGCCACGCGGAAGAGTTGTTGAAATATTCGGACCAGAGTCATCCGGGAAAACCACCCTTGCATTACACATCGTCGCTGAGGCACAAAAGCAGGACGGTATTTGCGCATTCGTAGATGCAGAACACGCACTTGACCCGAGCTACGCTAAACGGATCGGCGTGCAACTTGACGAATTGCTGGTCTCCCAACCAGACACCGGCGAACAAGCACTGGACATCGTCGACTCACTCGTGCGCACAAACACGATGGATGTCATCGTGATTGATTCTGTCGCGGCATTGACCCCGAAAGCAGAAATAGAAGGTGATATGGGCGAACACCATGTCGGTAGGCAGGCGCGACTCATGAGCCAGGCACTACGGAAACTGACAGCAATCGTCTCCCGCTCGTCAACAGTGGTCATCTTCATCAATCAAATCCGTATGCAAATCGGGGTCATGTTCGGCAACCCAGAAACGACACCAGGCGGCAAAGCACTAAAGTTCTACAGCTCCGTCCGTCTGGATGTGCGCCGCATCCAACAAATCAAGAAGGGGGACGAGGTAATGGGTGGCAGGGTACGGGTAAAGGTGGTGAAAAACAAAGTCGGCGCACCGTACCGTACCGCCGAGTTTGACCTGATGTACAACGAAGGCATCACACACGAGGGCGAGCTCCTTGCTCTCGGAGAAAAATACGATCTGGTGGAAAAAAGGGCTGCCTCGTACTCCTACAACGAACACAAGCTCGGGAGAGGGTATGACGCAGCGCGCACCTTCCTCCGGGAAAACAAGCCGATAGCAAAACAATTGGAGAAAGAAGTGTGCGCAAAGCTCACAGAAACCGAATAAACACAGCGTATGGCTCCCCTTGACTACACAGACATCCAGCCGGGTACCTACTGCAAGATGGACGGTGCAATACTCGAAGTGATTGCAGCCACTTTTTCTAAAAAAAGTCGTCAAAAGGGTTCCAACCAAGTCCGTATGAAAAACCTCAGCACCGGCGCGGTAATCACAAAAACCCTCCATGCATCAGACAAGATTGAGGAAGTAATACTCGAAAAGAGAGAGTACCAGTTTGTCTACGCCCGCAACGATGAGGCAGTAATACACCCAAAAGATACGCCGTCAGAACGGATAACCATACCCATCGAAACCGTACAAAACATACACCTCATACCGTCCGGCGCAACAGTCACCGCACTCCAAGAGGGCGACACCATCGTCACCTTACAACCACCAATCAAGGTTGACCTCACGGTCACCGAAGCACCACCATCTATTCGTGGCAACACCACACAGGGCGGCACCAAAAAAGTAACCGTAGAAACCGGCGCATCCATCACCACCCCCCTCTTCATAGAGGCAGGTGATCGCATCCGCGTCAAAACCGCAACCGGCGAATACACAGAGCGTGTAGCAAAAGGATGAAAGTAAAAACGATATATTTTTACCAGACACAGCAATGCAATTTTCCACCATTCCTATACAAACAACACATACCGTGGCACACTAAGGATAATCCTACATAGGAGGAGGGCGTCTCAGGATGCCGCAAAACACCCACGAACATTCGTGGGGTGTTTTGTTTTTAGGAATCCTTTTTGTCAGAGTCAATTCGTTGCACCGGAATACCTCTACTCTCCAAAACCACATCTCGCAACCGCAAACCCATCACCAACTCTATGTCATCAGCACTCTTCCCCTCCTTGAACAAATACTCCTTAATTTTTTCAAAAGAATCTGTCTGCATCTCTTGCCGAATAATATCCTTTGCCTTTTCCTGTATATCAAAAGCATTTTTTATCATCGTAAACCTTTCAACCAGCCGATCCTTATTGCTTTTCAGATACACCTCACCTCCACTCTCCTTCAACACCCTCTCACCCGCTTCTGTGAGAGTCATAGGGCTCTTCTTTGCTACCAACTGCTCTTCCCTAACCCCCTCTAATTTACTCAATCTACCTTGTATATTAAATAGCCAGAAAAAAACACCTCCAAACATTGGTGTTAATGTTGACGCTAATACAATCAATAGACTTCCTATTGTCATTAACCATAGCATACCACAACCAAAAACGAGTAACGCTTCACCTTCTCACAAAACGCTACTGCTTAACATACGGCATCAGTGCCATATATCGCGCCTGCTTTATCGCCCTCTTCACTTTCCGCTGATACTTCGCGCAAAGACCACTTCGCCGCCGCGAAAGCACCTTCCCATGCGGGTTAACAAACTGCTCAAGGAGATGCACATCCCGATAGTCAACATGTGGTATGTTGTGCTTCGTAAAGTAACACTGCTGATTGTCTTCTTTTTTCTTCTTCATAAAAAAATATATTAAAAGGGGATATCATCCGGATTAATGGTTGCCTCAGGATAGTTCGGGGTCTTTGGTGGTGTCGCTGGCGCATTCGCCACAGGCGCATTCGCCACAGGCGCAGAAGATCCCTGCTGCTGTGGTGATGGTGCTGCCTGCTGACCCTGCCCTGTCGCGCCGCCACCATTCCGCCGCGGCCCAAACTGCATCTGCTCACCAATAATCTCCGTACGGTACCGTTTCTGCCCGGTCTCCTTATCATCCCAACTACTGGTACGCAAACGCCCCTCAATAAAAACACCTCCGCCTTTCGTCAGATACTGCTGGGCAAGATCCGCCAACCGACCGAATAGCACGACATTGTGAAACTCCGTCTCCTCCTGCCGCTCACCTTGCTGATTATTATAGTATCGATTGGTCGCAATTCCCACATTCGCAATATTCGTGCCACTCGGCAACTGCCGGAGTTCAGGGTCCCGTGTAAGATTGCCGTACACCATTACTTTGTTAATAAACATACATTCCTCTTTATACGATCACAGTATACCACTCACCCTGCCGCTGCGCCACCCTCTTCATCCGGCTGCGCGGCAATACCGCTCTCCCCTGCTCCCTGACCATCCTTGCCGGAAGCGGCAGCAGTATCGGCCTTCTTATCGTCGCGATCAGTCACCTCCTCCTCTTCCTCCTCAGTACCCGGCAACACCTCACCAATCCGTGTATCATCAACAACTGTTTCAAGCAGCAAAAACCGCAACACTTCCGCATCGTCATACAGCACCCGTTCAATCTGCTTCACACCATCCCGCAAAGACCGAAACTTCACTGATCCAAAATACGCCTCGTCATACCGATTATACGACCCGTCCCGCTGCCGCACGGTATGCCGAATAGTGTACACAAGGTCACACAACTCAGGAAACACTTCGCTAAGCATTTCCCCATGCTCCGAAACAACCCCCTTCACCCGATCAAACGCCACGGAAACCTTGTCCGCATCAATGCTCGGAACGAGGTGAAAACTCACCTCATATACTTTTTGCTCACTCTTGTTAGCCATACTACACAGTATAGCAGGACAAATAAAATACACAACCGCCGGAACACCGAACCTCTCGTAGTATCCACACACCAAACTGACAAAAAAGTTTATCCGAAGTATAGTACTACTATGAAAGAGGCTCCGGACCCTGCGGGACATCCGGGCCTTTTTCGCTTTAATGCCTACCCACGCAACTTCTCTAATGTTCCATCCCGCACATCAGCAAAAAACTCCTGCACAATCCCCGCCAACGGCACAGCAATCACCACACCAACAAAACCAGCAATCGCACCGCCAACTACTGCCGCAAGAATAATCAATATAGATGAAACCCCAACAACCTTACTCACCACCAACGGATAAATCAAGTTATTCTCAAGTTGCTGAATAATAATAAACAATGCCACGACAAAAAACACCGTCGTCAAGCTACCAGATGTCCACGCCATCAGCACCGCCGGAATCGCCCCAAAAATAGGTCCGAAGATAGGAATAATTTCCATCACACCGGCAAACACAGACAGGAACAACGCATTCGGCACCCCAAGGATAACCAGCGCAAGGTAGGTGAGCACACCGATGATCAGCATCAACAATGCCTGCCCCTGAAACCATTGACTCATCTTCACCTGTACTCGACCCCACAAATCCTTCACATATTCACGATACTTCGGTGGTGTTATAACGAATAAAAAAGTATCCAGCGACTTCGGATTAACCGCAAATAGGAAAGTGAGTAGGAAAAACAAAGTGATGTTCACTAACCCGCCAAACAAAGAAAAAACGCCGATGCCACCCACCTGTAGCAACCGCTGCACGGTATCCGTTATCTGCTGCGGAGAGTTCACCAACGCCTGAATGGACTGCGTGGTAATAATGCCATCAAAAACAGTCCCATCAGTCGCACCCTTAATTTTTGCAACTGTACTGGGCAGAGATTCCAAAAAAATCTGATACTGCTGCAACACAATCGGCAATAATGAATACAAAAAATAGGAAAGTACCAAAAACGCTGCTGTGTATAATATCACCACCGCAATCGGCTCCGGCACTTTAAACCGCGCAAAAAACCGCTTCCCCGGCGCCAACGCCATAGAAAAAATAACCGCTGAAATAACAATCAAGAGAATATCTCGTATCTCGTACAAAAACCACGCAACCGCCAAATAAAATAGCACTAAAACAACCGTGCCAGAAGTAATCTGTATAGTGATATCCTTACCTTTCATACCACTTCCAGCATACCATGCCCACCGCACAAGCAAAAAAAATGGTTGCGTGATAATACAATCACGCAACCAAGTAAAACCATCAAAACTTCTCAACACAGATCATGTGCTTTTGACAAGAAACCGGATGCAGCCACAGCGACGGCGTGTCGCTGGACGGTGTATCATTGACAGGACATCGCCACGCGTACAATCTCCAGTCAGGGCGATTCCGCTGGGCATCATACAAAACATCTAGTGCATCAGGGTTGAGGCCCACACTGAATTCTGGGCCAGGTAAGGTACTACTCTTCTCCGAAGTAATGTCAATTTCTTTAAAAACATCTTTGCCCGGAGGAACCAAAATGCACCCGACCTTGTATAGGTCGTCGCCAGTCCTGTGGGCAAGCATATTGTGCAACTCTGTCTCTTGACAGAAATCTATCAGCCGACTTTCAACAGTGGAAACATCGACTGTGCAGTCCTCAAACCCAAGAACCGAACTCCCAACCTTCTTTGCGAGGGAACGAAGCATACCAACCTCTTCGGGAGAGATGCGCAGGGTTCTCTTCCAGTGTCCAATACTAAAATCATGCTTCAACACTTCTGTTGTTAACATAGTAAAATCCTCCTCAAATCCTTCAAAAAAAAGAACTAAAACATCGTAAAACCAGTATAGCACAACACTCAGAAAACACAAAATCTGCCGTCGCACCTGCACCCAGCAGCGCATCGCTACGGCGACACAACATCAATCATGTCAACCCGCCCACCCGCATCAACTTCCCGCTCATACGAAACCACCCTCGTATCCCCAACTTGTTCCGCTGTAATCTCCGTTGTTAACTGCTCAACACTCCCTTCAAGTAACTCATCAGTGTAAGCGTCTCGTGCGCGATAAGTCGCCCGCTTCGCCAAAGTAAGGTGCTGACCAACATCTCGCACTTGCGGCTTCACCGCAACCTGAAACTCAATTGACCGACTAGACCGAGGCCCACTCGAAGTAAGCGACGGCAAACGAACGGTTACTGCATGCTCATACGCATCGTATGACCACTCACTCAACGCAACCCCCGAAGTAACATCCGTCAACGAAACCCCTCGTCCGAGTGGCACCACAAGCTCAACTTGCGACACATCATTACCACTATTTTTCAAAAAATATTTCAAAGCATAGGTGGTCTCCCTCCCCGCTTGCGGCGGCAACGGACCAGAGTTCCGCACCGCACTCGTTGCATACAGCGTACTCCCAACAACTTGCAAGACACTCCGCACATCCACCTGACCAACAGCAATATCCTCAGCCCGCTCAATCTCCCCATTATCAGTTCGTCGTGCCTGCGCAGCTACACGCACCTGCACATACTTCTGGGTCTGAGCAAGTTCAGCTAAATCCGGCAAAACACGAAAAGAGAAAGAAAGGGTGCCACTACCACCGACACGCACGGAAGAGAGTGAATCATCACCCTCCTTATCCCATACAACTTGCCGCCGAACTTCATCAAAAAATCCACCATCCTCAGGAGTAATACTACTCTCATCCAACCCGGTCCCACGAAGAGAAACAGTAAGAGTAAGATCGTGCAATCGTGACACATCCTGATTAACCCAATAGAGAGCACCTCGCACCACATCACCGGGAGAAACAACAATACGCTCCTCCTGCCTCCCATTCAACCGTACCTGCGTAGCGAGAAACGCCTCGCCAACATCCACAACATCCTCTTCAACCGCAACAACAACAGCATCCCCAAACTGCTCTCCTGATGGCGCAACCCGTGCTTGTGCCGAAATCGCCTGCAACACCTGCTCACCACCTCGAATCGTCCCGGTTATCGTAATAGTTGCCTGCGCACCCGGCTGCAAATTAGGAAACCGCCACTCTGTGCCACTTACATTTGCTGGAAGTGGCAAAAAACGCTTTGGAGTAAAACCAGCAGGATACCGCAAATACACATACACCATCGGCAAAACATCAGAAGAGTTTGACTGCACATCAAATGAAAACGAAACCTCCTTCCCGGAAACCGCACTATCATACTTCGGCTTGCTCACCGACACCGGGGAAGTGCGAAGCAACACCGCATGCGACCCCCGCCGTGTCTGCCGCTTTGCAACTCCAGGAATCGTGTACTCCAAGAGGTAGGTCAACTCCTTCATAGCACCACTCTCACCATAAAACACCGGTGTGATATGCCGATTCAACACACCACCCCGCTCTATGCCCCCCAAAAACAATTCCTTATCACTATTCTCCAACGGCAAAACAGCATCATCTTCCCGTTTATAAACACCTTTCGGATAAGTGATATAGAGGGACACCCCTTCTATCGCAACCGAGTTCCGATTCGCCACCCGTATCGTCAGCGGCACTGCCGCCCCACCATCAACTGCGGTTGCACCCTGCGTCACAATCGTGATTTTCTCAGGGGAAACAGTCCGATCAATGCCGGCATACCGAATAAAATACGCAGTCACCACGGCAGTAACAAAAAACAAGAAAGTACCAATGGTCAGATACACGAGATAGCGGGACCGAGCCGGATGCCCAACTGAACCAGACCACTGTGAATCAGTATCCGCCTCTTCTTGTGTAAGAGTCGCCTTCTTATCAACCGCCTTCTTTTTAGTGTCATAGTACAGCAACCGTGAAACATCGCGCAACCTCATATACTGTGTATTGTGCCATACGACCAAACACCTCACTGAAAAGGTATACTATACATAATGTTCAAAAAAATACTTGCAAAGCTAAAAAAACAGGATGCAACAGTCGCAACGCAGCAACCAACCGCCACCGACGAGATGGTGATTTTCCTAAACAAGCTGAAAGACATCTTTGCCGAAGAACTCCTCATTGATCCAAGAATTCGCGACTTTGAACTAACGACCTACGGCAACAGCTGCCGCCAACGCTGCAACAACATACTGGAGCAAACAACCCAACTCACAGAAAAAATAAAAAAGCACATAAACCAACACCAAGAGCTCCACGCAGAAAAAGAAAACTTTGCCACTTTCGTCAACAACCTGTTCACCAACCTCCAGCAGTCATCAGAAAAACTGCACAACATCCTCAGCCAGCAAGAAATCAAAGACAAAGAACGCCAACTCAAATGCTATGACCTCGGCATGACAGTCCAGCAGTCAACCCGCACCCTCATAAACACCTACATAGCCGAATTTGATAAAACACAACAATAAAATTGACTTTTCTTGAGAAAAAACTATACTAAGCAAAGAAAGAGTGTGGAGTCCTTGTATAGAATTTCGCAACAAAAGGAGAGAAACATGAATAAATATGCTGCCGTCGCAGTCATACTAATGATGCTGTGTGTCATAGCAAGCTGCGGCAAAATAGACGAGCAGACCCCTGATGATGACATCGGCGCAACCGCAACCCTAACACCACAACTAAAATCCAAATCGCCGGCAGAAAAGGCGGAAGGTCTCCTGAAGCAATTTCAGGAAGAAAGAGAGAGGATATTCAAGGCGAAGGGAATGGTGGACATCCCTGACATCGCTAGAGCAATGCAGGAAATACTCAAGATGCACCCAGAAACTTTCGTGAGCATTGCACAAATCTTAGATGAGCATATAGAGCCACTAGAAGATGAGGACATGCATAAGGATGACCTCAGAGCACGAAACAAGGTAAGGAAGTGGGCTGAGGAAAAACCATGGCTCATCAGTTTAGAAGGGGTAATCGCATACTACAGTCTGCACGACTATGCGATCAGGGAGTACCTACGCCTATCATTCGAGCACCCCGAGGAATCCAAAGAAGAGGTGCTTGAAAGATACAAAAAATCTGTCAAGGAAGGCAAGGTGCGCCTCGCACCACCCTTCCTCATGTAAAGAAAGGGCTCACCAAAGGTGAGCCCTTTTCACTTTGTATTGTTTTTAAACACACAAGTCCAAATAAAAGGCGGCTCAAAAGAGTCGCCTTTCAAGATGGTGAGACCACCTCCTCTCATTTTTTAAAAAAGAATGAGGAACAAGAGTACAGAAGCATGATAAACGAAAACGCAGCGAGAGCACCGACAAAAACTTCTTTCATAACCACACCTCCTGTGCGAAGAATCCGATAAAACTATACCACAAAAATGAAACAAATTACGAAGAAACGCCAAACTGTCGTGATTTGGCAAGCGACTCCAGCAAATCAGACCCGGCAAATCCAGCAAGAAGTGACACTCGCCAGTCACCATCAGTCAGCACGCCAACCACACAGCCGACAAGCACCGCCAACAACAAGGAGAACAGCAACTTAGAGAGTTGAAACGGCTCCTTGTCCCGCACCACATGCTTAAAAATACCCACCAACCCTCGCACCAACCCCCCAATCGCACCGGGGAGAACGGAAAGAATGATAACTGAGGTGTCAATGCCCATACAACAACAGTATACCATTACGATGAGAACAAAACCGCTTCCTGCACAACAGTATCACAAGAAGAAAATGCTGCTAAAAAATCAGCGGGATGCGGTGCAACGAGGTGTAGCGTTTCAGTGTGCCAATGCGCTCGCAACGACAGTCGCCGAGAATGTAGCGCCAGCCGAGAAAAGCCGAGCATCGGCTCCTGAGAAGTCGCATACAGCGGATCACAAACGATGGGGGTATACATTGACTGCGCATGCACCCGAATCTGATGGGTCCGACCAGTTTTCGGATAGAACCGCACAAACGACGCTGCCTCCGTACACGACCCAACCACTACATACTCCGTCCGTGCCGTCCGCAACTCCCCACGGGTATGGCGTGTGGCAAATCGCCGAAAGTCAGACCGACTCTTCCCAATAGACAGAGTCACCGTCCCCCGTGCCTCCCGCGGCTTCCCGTACACAAACGAATGATACTCCTTCTCAACTTTCCCTTTCTGAAAATGTTTCTTCAACGCAGAAAATGCCTGCTGCTGCTTTGCCAGCACCATTACCCCTGAGGTATCCCTATCAAGCCGATGCACCATCCCTGGCCGCAACAGTTGACAGTCCTGCTCTCCCACCCCTCGCATCTCAGGATACCGCGCAAGTATCCAATCAACCAGCGTCTCATCAGTCCCCACCCCTTGATGTACTACCAATCCAGACGGCTTGTTAATAGCCACAATATAGTCATCCTCATACAGCACCGCCGGCTCCATATACAACCATAATACAGCAACACAACCACCAAACAACAAATATGCACCTCTGACTAAACTAATTACTACTAAAGCAGCATCGCTACCAACCAACACCACCACAAGCACCACACAACACTATCCAAGGAGAAGTGAGGAAGATGCAGGTATACTGTGCGTATGAACCATGAAGAACTTCAGAAACTCATCCGAGATATCACCTCCTTCCCAAAAGAAACCGAAACAGTTGAGTTTAAAGAAAGTAATTCCGACAAGAAAAGAATAGGTCGAGACATATCAGCTTTATCAAATTCCGCCAATCTCAAAGGGGAAAAATTTGCTTATTTGGTTTTCGGCATACAAGATGAGACACATAAAATTGTGGGTACATCCTACAATCCAAAACAAGAAAAAGTTGGCTCCACAGAACTTGAGCTCTGGCTTAATCAACGAATCAATCCGAAGGTTGATTTTTCAATACACGATTTTGTCTACGAGGGAAAACCTATTGTTTTATTCAAAATCCCTCCAGCCACAACAAGACCGATTAATTTCTCGGGCACCTCATATATCCGTATCGGCAGTTCCACAACGGAACTGAAAAATCATGTGGAGAAAGAACGCAAGATATGGATAAATGTCAGCAAAAACAGTTTTGAGAAGAACACGGCGAAAGAGCATGTAGCAATTTCAGAGATTCTTAACTTGCTTGACCACTCTGCATACTTCACTCTCACTAAACAAAAAACACCCTCACAAACAACCGAATTCGTTGAGAAAATGGCGCAACATAACTTGGTAAAAAAAACAACCGGAACAGAGAAGTATGACATATTAAACCTCGGCGCAATCTTGTTTGCAAAAGATCTCGCAGATTTTCAATCTGTTACACGGAAAAAAATACGGATTATCACTTACAGAGGAAACACAAAAGAAAAAAGGGAGCGAGAGCATGAAGAGCAACTCGGTTACGCCACAGCATTTAAAAAAGTGCTTGAATACATACATGAAAAACTACCGGTTAATGAAGAAATCTCCAAATCACTTCGCAAGGAACATAAAATGTATCCCGATGTCGCCATCCGAGAATTCGTTGCTAATGCATTGATCCATCAGGACTTAGCATTAACTGGCACCAGTCCGATGGTGGAAATTTTTGATAAGCGTATTGAAATAACTAATCCGGGTAAACCTTTGATTGACATTGATAGATTTATTGATCATCCGGCGCGTTCACACAATGAGAGTATGGCTGCTTTTATGCGAGAAATCGGTATTTGTGAGGAATCAGGCACAGGGATTGATCGAGCACTTACTGCTATTGAAATCTACCAACTCCCGGCACCAAAGTTTGAGGCATTTGATGATTTCACACGAATAACCCTATATGCCCATAGAAATCTGAAAGGTATGAGCAAAGAAGAAAGAATTCGAGCATGCTATCAACATTGCGTCCTTCTATATGTTCGGGGAGAAAGGATGACAAATGCATCCTTGCGAAAACGGCTAGGAATTGAAAGAAAGAATTATCCTATGGCAACAAGAATTATAAACGAAACGATAAAAAAGGGAAAAATCAAGATGTCTGGAAAGGTCAGGGAATATGTTCCTTTCTGGGGATAATGAGCAGCATGTAACACTTTTACCTATTTTTCAGGCAAAGAAAGAAAATATCCTATAGATAAAGGATATTTGATGTAAGTGGCATGTAACACTTTTACCTATTTTTCAGGCAAAGAAAGAAAATATCCTATAGATAAAGGATATTT
>JAPOOC010000009.1 GCA_026713605.1 Candidatus Kaiserbacteria bacterium | reverse complement strand
GCTGATTGATCTTCCACAACGGTCGGTGTCGGAGCAGGAGCAGTAACAGTAAAGGTTGCGGTCGCTGCGTCACCCTGATTACCCGCGCTGTCGTAGTAGGCGTCGGTGATAGCGACATACACAGCACCTTCAGGAAGGTCAGCAGTTGGATCAATGGTAATCACGGTATTATCAGCACTGATGCTCGCACTAAAAGGGATAGCATCGCCAGCCGCATCAGTAGCGTGCAATGAGACGACGGTTGCAAGCGTGGTGCCAGTAAACGCCGTTTCAGCAGTGTCAACATACACCGCCCGATCAAACGAGATGGTAATAGCAGTAGTTACATCTTGCGCAACGGTATCCGCCGACGGAGAAAACGAAGCACTAAAATCGACAGCAAGCGCAACGCTAGCCATCGCGAAAAACGAGAACGCAAAAACAGAAAAACTGAATAGAAGAGAATAAAAGCCCCTTGATATAGTTGTAAGTTTCATAAAAACAGTAGAGTACAGAAATAATAACATATCTGAAAAAGAAGTACACACACCAGATATTAGGTGTAGTGTACCAGGATAAAGCACCCCAAAACCCAAAGTGGCAACATATTGTGTATAAATCAGAAAAACAGTGAGAAATGTGAGGAATAAAGATGCCACTACCACCGCACAGCAAGCAAATAAGGGCAGTACCGACCCATTCACCCTGCTACACTATAGGTGGCATCGGAAAAGAAGTGATTAGATCATTGTTCAATACATAATTACCCCTTGGAGGTTTTGTAATGATACGCAAAACTGCTAACGCAGTAATTGCTGTGCTCATAGCGATAAGCATATCGGTATGCAGTGCAGATGCAAGCATTGCGGTACAGCTCGGAGCATCCTATGCAGGCAAAGGAACAGCAGGATACTTGACACCGCGTTTTTCAAGCGACCCAGCGATTGGTGGAGACCTCGTGGTGCAGTGGCAGGAATACCGATTCGGACTACAAGCCGCTCAGTTCATCGGACTGCGATCTATCCTTGGCAACTCCGGACATACCACACTCTCTATTGACACAAAGAAGGACATACATGCTAGCTATGTCGCATCCATTCGTTACCAATATGTGCAGATGCAATCCGCATTGCCAAGTTGGTGGCCATGGAATGATGGAAATCACCACGAAGTAATCGTAAAAATAAGCAGAAGGCAGACAGACCGGTGGCATCCATACGCTCTTGCCGGAGCAGGATTCGCCGACGGCTTTTGGTCGGACACCTTCGTTGTAGTCGGTGGTGGCGGATCCATGGTGACCATCCCCATCAATCAGCGCACCACATTCACCGCAGATGCTTTCGTTGGTGCGGTGCTGATAACCAACAAAGATCGAAAGATTTTTGGAAGAATAGACGGATCGTTGCACAGACAACTGACAATACTACCGGTAACATGCAGCATCGGACTACACGGATACCAAAAGGCCGGCGACAAGCGACGCATATGGATTGATCTCGGCTTGCAGTACTCCTTCTAAGGTAAACTACTACCCCAGTCGGGATACCCGCAGTATCCCGACTTCTTTTTTCTCCACAACACAAACCACTACTCCTCATCCCCGTGCGGCCCATCCAACAATTCCCGACTATACTCTCCCCCTTTTCCAGTAATTTTAAACACATCCTTGTCAATCAAATCATATTTTTGCTCAGCACTGTTATAATGTTTCACCGCAGCCGACAGCGACTTCCCAACACCATGAAACGCCTTCGCATGACCTTCCAGTCGCTTCCGCAACACCTCAACCCGCGTAATAATCTCTTGCGCATGCTCCTCAACCTTCAGCGACCGCAACCCCAAATTAACCGTCTGCAAGTAAGCCAGAAGTGTCGTCGGTGAAACGATGACCACATTATGCTGGCGAAACGCATACTCCAACATATTTTGCGCACCATCTCCAGCACCGATTTTCTGTGTCAGCAAATCATAGTACAGCGACTCGGACGGAATAAACATAAACGCAAAATCAAGCGTCCCCTCCTTCGGCAAAATATACTTTGCTGTTTCCTGAATGCGCATCTTGATATCTTCCTTCAACCGCCGCTCCGCCTCCGTAGTCGCAGCAGCATCAAGATCACCATCTAACAGTTTGGTGTAGTTATCAAGCGAAAACTTCGCATCAATGCTAACCATCTGCTTATCCCGCAAGGTCAACACCGCATCCGCCCGGGACCCATTCTTAAATGAGTACTGCATCGTGTATGAATCCGGCGACAACACATTCGCAATCACCTGCTCCAGCACATACTCCCCAACCGCCCCTCGCCGCTGCGGATTTTTTAAAGTTCGCTCAAGTGCCTGCAACTGATCGGTAAATGACAGCATCTCCCGCCCAGTCGCCTTAACTTCGGTCAGTTCTTTCGTGATATCTTCTACCAACTTCTTTGATGAATCAAACTGCGAACGCATCTGATCATGCAACAATTTCGCCTGTGACTGCATCTGCTTGTTCACCAGCTCAGACCCCTGATGCAAACGCGTATCAAGCGTTTTCCGAAAATCCTGCAACTGCGTTTCAAGTGCCCCGGCATACTGTGCGGACTTCCCTCGATCCAAAACCAGCCACACGACTGCCCCCAAAACACCAAGCATAACCAGCAATAATAAGACAAGGAGGATAACACTAACATCCATTGTCAAGCAGTATACAATACCCCACGCACTGTGTATACTGCGGATAGATTATTCAACCAGGAGGCAATAGAGATGAAAAAGGTAAAATTCTTTACGATAATTCTCATACTCGCGCTTTTCGCGGCACCCATTGCCACACAGGCAACCCAAGATGGGCAGGAACCCCCTGCCACAACCGCGTGGGAAGATGCCGTAAAATTTATAGATACAACCCTGCTAAAAAGCATGCTGGAGCTTGCCACCAACAAAAAGTGGGAGCCGGCAAAAGGGTTGCTAAAAGTATATAGAGAGGTCGGCTCATGCCCAAATGCTGCAATAGCGATTGGCAAGATGCTCATCACGAAGAACCATGCAGGAGCGATTGCGATGATACAACTCACAAACGAGGAGTTGGTACAAGCGCATAAAAGCCCCATACGGTCTACAAGACAGGTGAAGAGATCGTTCGCGCGCACCATTCAGTCCGAAAAAAAGCAGGAGTCAAAAGAGGCACTACTCAACACCTTTCTCAGCATATTCGCTATAGATGGCTTAACACCATCAGAAAAGGCAACAATCCAAGAGCTGAGAGAGGTTGTGGGAAAAGGACTCCTCAAAACCGCCGCCATTCTTGAAAGAGTGCTTCTGGTAGTCATAGAGGAAGTGGGAAACGAATCGCCATTGGACGACATGTCGGTAACCCCACTACTCAGGTGATACACAGAGTATCCAGCAAAACAACATAAGGTTGCGCGACAATAGTTCGGGCAACCTTTTTTCATACCGTACAATAAATGTATAGAGTACATACCCTATGCTCACTGACTTCCCCATTCACACCCTTGAACCAAGCCACTACCCAGCAGCACTCAAAGAAATACCGCAGGTGCCAGAAAAACTCTACTGCCGTGGCGCACCGATAGACACCGCCAGACGAATGATTGCAATTGTCGGCACCCGCCGCTACTCGGCATACGGCAGGCAAGCATGCGAAAAGATTATCACTGATCTCGCCTCCTACCCCATCACCATTGTCTCAGGACTCGCCATCGGCATAGACGGCATCGCACACCAGACAGCACTCAATACCGGACTCACCACGATCGCGGTTATCGGCTCCGGACTTGACGAAAAGGTACTCTACCCGAGCACACACCGAACACTCGCAAAACAAATTGTAGAACACGGTGGCACCCTACTATCAGAACTGGAGCCACACACCCGCGGTGCAAAGCACACCTTCCCTTCCCGCAATCGCATCATGGCAGGACTCGCAGAAATCGTTATCGCCATAGAATGTGCAGAAAGATCAGGAACCCGCATTACCACCCGCCTCGCCACCGACTACAACAAAGAAGTAGGTGCCGTCCCGCACAGCATATTTTCAGAAACCGGCGCCGGCACCAACGCCCTCCTGCGCGAAGGAGCACACTGCATAAGGAGTGGACAAGATATCGTAGAACTCCTCGGACTGGAACATATCGCCCAACAAACGCTCGACCTGCACACCCTCACCGACAACGAACAAAAAGTATATAGCGCCCTCACCAATCCAAAAACAAAAACCGACATCTTACAAGAAATCGGCCTCCCCGCCCACACACTCTCCGCAACACTCGCCGGACTGGAAATGAAAGGGCTTATTGTTGAAACCCTCGGCACCATTCAACGCACACAAGCCAACTAAAACAAGGCAACCATCGCAAAACACACACAGCGACTACCCAAGCAACGGATACTCTAACGGCAAAGTTTTGATATATGATCGCTGAATATCGTATGAGGCATCAATAAGGGTCTTGAGGAGTGCAAGTGTTACCCCCTCCTTTTCTGACAGTGTCGTAATAAAAGTTGCATCCTCCTCACTATACGCATCAGCCACCCCCGGCACATTGCCACGCAACAACAACGCAGCCCGCAGTTTACGAATACACAACTTCGCAAAAAGTGACACATTTCCCCCAGCACTGGCAACTTTCTCCAACGCAGCAACACCCTGAGCAACATCCTGAGCAACTAATGCAGCGAGGTAGTCATTCACCACCTGATGCCGTGGCGCACCGAGCACCTGCTCAACCGTTTCGTGTGGCACCACCCCCTGATCCGCCACAAACAACACCTTCTGTGTCAGAGTGAGCGCATCCCGAAATGACCCCTCCGCCATCAAGGCAATGAGAGCAACCGACTGCTCGTCCAAAGTGTACCCCTCCTTCTGCGCAACCGACGCAACCACCCCCTGCAACGCCGTAAGAGACGGCTGCTGAAACTGCAACGACACACAGCGCGACACAATAGTGTCCGGCACCTTATCCGCCTCAGTAGTAACAAGCATAAAAATAGCATATGCCGGCGGCTCTTCCAAGGTCTTGAGAAACGCATTAAACGCCGCCTTAGACAACATATGCACCTCATCCAAAATATACACCTTACGCTCCGACTCAACCGGCTGCGTATACACCGACTCCGTCAACGCACGAATATGCTCCACACTCGTATGCGACGCCGCATCAATCTCAAACACATCTATCCCCTGACACCCCAACCCCTGCGCAAAGATACGCGCCACACTTGTCTTACCAATTCCCCGCGGCCCCGTAAAAAGGTACGCATGCGCTACCGCATCACCCGCAACCGCCTTTTCAAGCACCGACACCACCTGCGGCTGCTCAATAATGTCCTGAAATGTCTGCGGTCTATGCTTTTGGTATAACGCTCGCTCCATACCCCTATAGTACCCTACCACCATCAAATATAAAACAGGTGCAACCGATAACACACAAACACATGCCGCCTACACCTCCTCTCGCTCCGCCCGCTTTTTCACCGCTTGCACACCATCTAAGATTTTTTGCCGAACCTGCGCATAGTCAGAAAGTTCTTCAACCCGCTGTATCCCCATATGCAAAAGAAATTCAGTAGCCGGCGACACCAACCGCGTCCGCCCCTTCCGCTCATCCTGAATCAACCCCCGCACGAGCAATCGTCGCAAGGTGTACTGCGTATTCACCCCACGCAAAAAATCCAAATCAACCTTTGCAATCGGCCCCGCATACGCAATGATAGACAGCGTCTCCTGCATTGCTTTAGAAAGTGGCGCCGCCGCCTCCTCTCGCTGCACGGCCTCCATAAAATCTGCAAGTGAAGGATGCGTCGCCAACACAACCTGCCTCCCATCATCAACGACTACCACCCCACTCTCCGCCCGCTGTTCCCGCAACTGCTCCAACAACTGCTCCAACTGCGCATCGCTACACCCAACCTGCTTTGCAATCTGCCGCTTCGTCATCCCCGAACCACCGGCAAAGAGCACCGCCTCTAACTTTTGTACCATGCTGTCCATAACAATAACAGTATACCCTCGCAACACATCACTGCGACGCCTTGCGCATCACAATATCATCAAAATGACTACCCTGCGTTGCCGTCAGCAAGTTCTTCCGCATCAACTCCAACACCGCCAGAAAAGAAACAATCGTTTCCTGCTTATCAGCATGGGCAGACATGGTCTGAAACGACACCGACACCCGCTCCGTCACCGTAGCAAGCACCCGCTCAATCACCTCTTCTATCCGCACCTTCGTCCCAACCTTTTTCTGCGGCGGCTCCCGCAAAAATGACAGTCCATCCAGCACAACACCAACATTCCGTCGCAATCCCTTCATAGTACACGAATTATCCGGACGAAACGCAATCCGCTCCGCCACCGACGGAGCAGAAATCGCAAACGACCGTCGCTGCCAAACAGCCAACACCGGCACAACCCGCTCACGAATATAGTCAAACAGTTTCATCCGATCTTCCAGCTCAACAACATCCACCTCCTCCTCATTCGTGTACTCCAAGATCGGCAACAACGACTTTGATTTAATCAGTATTAAAATAGAGGCAATATGCACAAACCGCGCAACCTCCTCCGCAGGCGTCACCGCCATCGCACGAATATGCGCCATATAGTCGGCGGTTATCTTCGCCAATGAAATCGTATTAATCTGCAACTTCCGCTTCTCTATCAACTGGTGCAACAAGTCCAACGGACCCTCAAACCCCTCAAGTGAAACAAGGTACTCTTTGCTTGTAGTGTTCATATAGAAAATAATCCTCCCACCCAAAAACCTCTCTGTAAGTATAACACCAAATCAGATTTCTCTGCCTCATCCAGCCAACCTCTCCCGCAAAAGCACCACACCTCGGTATATACCGAGGTGTAGCGCCGACCAGGAATACCCCAATCCACTTATAACACCAGTATAGAATATAGAAAGAGATGTGCCAAGCCAACTTTCCCACCAGCACACTACATACATTGCCACCTCACCCTAAAACACCCTGTGATACAATAATATGTGCTTATGAACAACGATTTTAGTGAATACATCGTGTATGTTGATGAAAGCGGTGATCACTGCTTAACAAAAAATGATCCAGAATACCCCATTTTCGTGCTAGTGTTCTGTGTATTTCAGAAAAATGAATACACCCAAAGGGTCTCACCGGCAATGCAAAAAATTAAATTTAAATATTTTGGACATGACTCAATTGTTCTGCATGAACATGCTATCAAAAAGCAGAAAGCACCATTTGTTTTTCTGCAAAAAAAAGAGATGCGATCTGCGTTCATGCATGATGTCAATCATCTTATGTCAAGCATCCCAATAACCATTATCGCCACGGTAATCAACAAGGAAAAGCATGCGGAACGATATAAAAATCCAGAAAATCCATACTCACTTTCACTACTTTTTTGCATGGAGCGTCTGCAAATATTTTTAAAAGAAAAAAGTCAAAACAAAAAACCTACACATTTAATCTTTGAACGACGCGGCAACAAGGAAGATAAAAATCTTGAAGCCGCATTCCATGGTATCAAAAATCTTCCAAACATGGTCACACCACTTGAAATAGTATTTGCCGACAAAAAAGCCAATCTTAGCGGACTGCAGGTAGCTGACTTAGTTGCTCGCCCAATCGGTATCAAACAACTGCGCCCAGAACAAAAAAACCGAGCATACGATATTATTGAGGCAAATCTGTACAAAAGCATTTCTGGAAAAGTGCAAGGGTATGGTCTCAAGTGCTTTCCATAAAAGCGCTACACCTCGGTATATACCGAGGTGTAGCGCCGACCAGGAATACCCCAATCCATTTATAACATCAGTATAGAACATAGAAAGAGGTTTGTCAACCAACTTTCCCACCATCACACCCAATCCTCAAGTGAAACAAGACACTCCTGCTGATTACTGTTCATACAAACGAATGTCAATCCGATTCCTATCCCGCGGAAAGATTGCCGCCTCCTTTGCATTCGCCAAACCAAGTATTTTCGCAGTGAACCGCTCCAGCCCAAGCCCCATACCCCCGTGCGGTGGCATCCCATACTGAAACGCCTGCAAATAGAATCCAAACTCTTTTTCCGGGTCTATGTTCGGCAACTTCTCCTTAATCTTCCGCACCAACGCATCATACTCATGCACCCGCTGCCCACCACTCGTGATCTCCACCCCACGAAACAGCAAATCAAAGCTCTTTGTGTACCCCGGATCATCCGCATCATCGTAGGTGTACCACGGCCGCTTCTCAGTCGGATAGTGAGTAACGAAAATACAATCAGAGCCATGCTCTTTCAACGCATACTCACACAACTGCCGCTCGTGTTCCGGAGACAAATCCGGCTCCCCAACACAATCATCCCCAAACTCTTTTTTAATAATCTCCTGCGCCTCCACCAACTTCACAATAGGAAACGGCTTCTCAGGAAAAGTCGGCAAAGCCGCCCCCAACACCGCAAGCTCCCGCTCCCCCTTTTCCGCAACAGTCGCAACCATATGCCGCACAACCCCCTCCAACATACTCGTCACATCAGTATGATCAGTGATATACCCCATCTCAAAGTCCATACTCGTGTACTCATTCAAATGCCGCGAAGTACTGTGCTTCTCCGCACGAAACACATTCCCAATACAAAACGCCCGCTCAAACACACCCACCATAATCTGCTTATACAACTGCGGACTCGTCGCCAACGATGCCTTCACATCAAAGTAATCAACCGGAAAGACCTCCGCACCACCCTCCGCATCACCACCCACAATCTTCGGCGCCTGAAACTCAACAAACCCCTGCGAAGTCAAGTAGTCACGAAAGCCCTGCGCAATCAACGCCTGCACCCGAAACACCGCACGATCATCACTCCGACGAAGCGTCAACGGACGATAATCAAACCGAGTATCCAAATTCAAATCCGCCATATCCAAATCAAACGGCAACTCCTGCGCCTTTGCCAACACCGTCAACTCCTCCACCACAAACTCAACATCCCCATTCAACCCCTCCGTCCTATTCTTCTCCGGCCGCTCCTGCACCTTCCCCGTCAAAGTCAACACACTCTCCGGCGACAACTTCTGCGCCTCCGCAAACATACTATGCGAACCCGGCACAAAACACTGCACAGAACCCGTCCGATCATACAAATCAATAAACAACAACTTACCATGATCACGAACAGCTGCAATTTTCCCACTAATAAAAACCCCCTGCCCCTTCTGCTCACCAAGATTTTCCATCAAACACCGCTCCATAACACATACTTTACTTAATAATATAACAGAAATAGTATATCACACACAAAATCATTAACACCAGAAAAAACTAAGAAAAAGATGCCGCCCCTCACCCACAAACCACATAGTGCAAATACTCCTTTGTCCTATCCGCCTTGTTGTAACGATTGCTATCCGCCTTATACCTCCTATAAGTTTTAGTGAAAACACCATATTCTCCCCGTTTACCCATAATCCGCCGTATATCAGCATGCGTCATCAAACCCTCGTTGTTGTAACTCAAAAATATATACTTCGCCTTAATAGTAGCTATCAAATCCTCAAACACCTCACACACTTTTGTCCGAGAACAATAGAGCGACTTATACCCCCCATGCCGCAACCCCGTCTTACCCCGTATCTCCGGATCATCATATCGAGCAATGGTTTCCAAAATATGATAGTTTGATGAATACTGCCTCTGATTATACGGCGGATCCAAATAAACAATATCCCCCTCTATCTCCCGCACCAGATCATTAATATCCCTATTAAAAACCTTATGCTCCTGCTCATTGACATGCAACGCCGACGGTCGCAACACAAACTTCTCCGCCGCCTTTTTCTTCAGATTCTTAAGAAATGCACCATACACTGAGGCAGTATTAGCATACTGATCAATACTCTCCAACAAAGAAGCAAGCAAAAAATAATACTCATGTGAAGTCACACACCCCTGCCGCTTCCACCGCCCCACCCTCTGACGAATAGCATCACAGCGCATACTCGTCTCATCAGAAAAATACTGTCGCTGCACAGAAGCACGCGCAGTACCACCCAATGAATAATTATTATAAATAAAACCTTTCACACCCTGCTCCTCATTCAAGTAATCACAAACCACTCCGCCCCGTTGCGCAACCTCCACCCCCGCAAGCGCAGGAATAACAGCGCGCAACCCCAAAAAAGAAAACGGCTTATGATTTTCTATCCGCTGCTTATTGATAACATAACTGTAATACTGCACATCATTTGCTATCACCGAATACCCCTTTCGTTTGAATCGCTCACCAACCGCACCAGTACCAGCAAACAAATCACAAAAAACCGCATGCCCATCGCCAACAACCGCATCAATGGACTCCTCCAAAAAATCCAAAAGAGAATATTTACTACCTATATAATTTAACCTCATACCCTACTCTCCATTATAAAGCAAAATAACAAAACACTTCGTCTCATACTGCTTTAATCCGACACTTTTGTGACGATACTGAAACACCACCTCCAACGGGTCTGTAAGATCAGTCGCGGTCACTATCTCCTCAATCCGCTGCAGACACACATCCTCATCTAAATACACCACCAAAAGTCGTGGATCAGCATCAAACCGCCCCTCATCCTGATACCGATAAAGATATTCCGCAACCAAATCAGGTCTTTTAATTGCCGTCTCCCGCCACAAATGGGAATCCTCATCCTTGACTACAGGACGCACTTTCTTTGTCACAGAAGTTTCCCCTTTCCCAAAATTCTGCTTAAATTGAGAGGTCGGCGATGCGGAAACTTTTTGATCATACGGCTCGCCATCAATAAAAAAGTCAACGCCTTTCCGATGATCAAGTGTTGGTAAAATATTCTCATTCTTCTCAAAAATCAAGGTTTCTATAAAGTCATTACGCAATGTATTTATTTCCTTGATCCGCCGATACTGCACCGCCGCCCGCTTCACCTTTTTATCACGCTCAACCCTATCAACTCTCTCAGCATTCAATCGTTGCACAAAACCGTCAAACTTCCCTTGCGAAAATGGCCAACCGATCTCTCCGAGCTTCATCCTCTCCCACTCATTAATCAACACAACCATCTCCTTATCAGCAGATTTTCCATTCTGATATTTCTCCGTCTCAACAAACATCCCTCGCACCACCCGAATACCCTCCTTATAGTCCCAATGTTTCACCACCGATGCATACACCTCCTCAGCAGAAACACTTTTTGGAACAGCAACCCCAATCTCATCCAAAAACACCCTCGCATTCTCCTTATTCCCAAATATTTTCTTTACCACACCAACAGAAATAGACGATTTTATACTACCAATCATACCCCTATAATAACACCACTCAATCCCCGTTGAAGTCCAGATCATTTAATTTAGAAAACTCCGGACCCTTTTGTAATAATTTACTAACCAAACCTTTAAATTCTACTTGATCAACTAACTTTTGCAGAATTTGAAAAATGCCAAACCATCCATCACCAAGGTAATGAATTTCATTATTAAGTAAATACAATTCAATAATCTCAAAAACTTTTTCTGGACAATCGACCGCAAAGATTGACAGAGCATCTTCACAACAATAAATGAAAAGGTCTCCCTCATTTATCTCTCCGTTTGTTTTTCTCAAAGTTCTGAGCACCTTGTCAAAAAACACTACCGGTGAAAGTATATTATTTTTCTCACTCATTCGCAACCAAGAACCAACCTCCTTCAACACCTCAACATTTTCATTATCTATTAAATAATCCCAAATTTTACCTATTCTATCAATTGTCTGACCTTTATTTCTCGCCTCATTAATTCTGTTCTCAAATATAAAATATGAAATGGCACTCACAACCCCTTTCTTTGCTTTCTCGGTTGCATTTTTAAAGAAAAAAGCGAAGAGTTCGTGATCCAAATCAAACTCAGAAAAATTTATAAAGGCAAGTGCAATATGTTGTCCAAGTCGCTCGGCAAGGTCTACCGCATATTCCATATCTCGCTCAACCTTTTCTGCTTTGATGTTCTCTTTGTACATGTCCTGCAAATATGCATCAAAGAACATTTTCTTAAACACAGCCTGTGATAAGTACCCCTCCCACGCAACGGGGTAAAGATCTTCTTTTTCCTTTTTAAATATTTTTGGCAACATTGTAGTGACCCACTCCTGGTCTCTATCGTAGAGAAACATTGAGTAATAACCAAACATGAATCGAACAGATTTTGTCTTTTCCCTTCCAACCAGATCTTCAAACACCCTCTTCACATCATCAGAAACCTTGTTTGATATGACATAATCCTTACAGATAAAATTAATAAACACCCCAAAGGCAGATCCTCGAACAGTGTTTATCGCTACCGCAAGGGGACTACCAACTGTATAGCCCTGCTCTCCAGAACCAATTATTGCCGTCTCAGGAGACTCATCTTCAATTGTAGGTTGTTTATGAGAAAGTAAATATTGAAGAATCTCAAAAACCTTCCCCTTATTCTTCTTGAAGAAATCTTCGCTACAACACTGCACCAACCCATTTAACACAGAGCACATTTCCCTATGCACCCCATTCCAATAGTGATTTACTTCGTCATCCCAGCCAGACGGCTTTTTGTCAATAAATTCTTTTCTCCTGCCTGATTCTACAATAACTACACACAAATCTAGAATCGATAATAAGTCGTCATCCTGCACTCTTTCTTTATTATTCTTTATAAAATTTAGACATCCTGAAAAAAAAGAATAGGTGTAGAATGCTGGCATTTTTTCTCTGTCAAAAAACTTTTCTGCATATTGCATGTACTCAGCAAACCTTCTTGCAATATCAATTTTCAACTCACCCCCAACACCCCACGAACTATCCTTAACAAAAACACCCGCCTTATCATCCCACTTTTCATCAAAACCATAATGGTCATCTGTTTTCATATTTCTCGGATGCAACTCTCCTTGCAATTTTTCTACAATCTGTAGTATTGCGCAATCCTTAAACGATATGGGTGATTTTTCATCCACAAACCCAACCCTTACATCACCAATAGGATAAAAATCTGACAACTCAACTGCACGCAAAGAAAACCCTGCGCTCCTCACCCATTCTTTCTGCTCATCATTTAAGCCATGACACTTTTGAATCAATGAAAAAATTCTTGAGCCAACATCAATCAGCCTACCACCTAACACCTCTTTCATTTTCTTTTTACTTAATATCCCTAATATTGCATTTATATATTCGTCCTTTTCAGCATCAGAAAGCAAGTCAAGATGGTTTGAAAGCATAAATTCAAAATCAACGCGCACACAACGATGAGAAAAAATGTCAAGGTTCTCTGCCTCTACTGCAAGCATCAACATGCCTTTCATTTCTTCTCTGAAAGCATCACCACGCAAGGAAAGCACAAAAAAGATAAATCTAAAAAACAGTGAACTATCAGAGACATGTACACGCAAACGCTGTGAATACAATGCCCGGACTAAATCAGCAGAAATCACCCTTGAATAATCACTTAAAAGGTTGGCTAACTTCCTCAAAATCGTATGTCTCAGATCAAACCCTCCACTGGTACACCAAAAACTAAAGTCGTCAAAAGCGTCAGCATTATTTTTAATGAGGTCAAAAAACAAGCCAACTAAAAACTCAAAACATTTATGCGCGACATCAGAACCCTTCGTACTGTCAAAAACCAAACCCGATATACGCTCAAAATAATCGAAGGGATTCCTGTGCACCTCACCTCTACTAAGCATCGCCTTCACCAAGCACCCAAAAAGCAAAAATAGGTTTTTGTAATCCTTGCCCTTTTCTAATACTTTGAATATTTTATACAAATAAACCAAAAAAGTTGGATGGGTACCCTCCTGCAACCCCTCTTCTATCCACCCTTCTGAAACAATCTTTTCACTCATCCTCCCCACTTGCTCTACTTGCTGCATCTCCCCACCCAAAAAGAACACGAAATATACACCCTCTTTGGATATCTTTTGCGATAATATAATTTCAAGCACACACTCCGGTGCCTCCTTAACCATCCGCTTTAAATACAAAATCTCGGTTGGAAATTTATATTTCGTATCCATTTTTCCAAAATCAAAGTATCCCTTTTCATGCAATGGTTGCAACCACCGTTTACCAGCGTTCTGAAAAAAATACCTCTTTGAAGCATCATTTATGCGTATTAATTCTTCCATCTGTTCTATGTCTTTGACATCTGGCTTTTTCATAGTATTTCATCTATTTGATTATGTATGTCTATTTGATTCTGAAGTGCAACCCTAAGAACACTTTTGAACTCTTCAAACATGCCCAAAAATTCCTCAAAACAATCGCTCTCCCCAAAATCATATCGGTGGTGTGCTACTTTGGTAAGTTTTCCATACACTAACCCAACTCTCTTGTTGATATCATTCGCATTATGCACAGACCCTGCCTCCTTAACTGCTTCACCCTTCCTTTGTGTCCTTCTGTTCATATTCTTCCTGCTACTCTGGCCCCAAAACGGATACAGCATCTCTCTAAGGGAGTGTGCCATTTGTGCAATACTGTATATGTCCTTTCTACGCCCATCCTGCATCAAAGATTTGCAGGCAAGGAACATCCCTCTTGGAGACACCTTTTCTATCCCATTTTTCCTGTACGCACTACCTAATTTTTTGCATAATTCTCTCTCTTTCTTTTCCAATTGCACCTCTGGCACCACCTTGTCACCTGGCAATATAGTTATATTTTTATTATTAATATTGAACAAGCTGACATGCAGTTTACCAATTAATGTCCCAAAAATTGAAAACATGGCTACAATTGTATCACAAAGATGCCCTCATTGCAAAAACTTGGCCAAATATCGCTAATTAGTGTATGTAGTTTCTAATGCTTGTCTCCGCTATTTCTTTCATTATTTCAAACAACTCCTTGACTGACCACTGCTCTTTTCTAAAAAACATTGAAACCGGACTGTACCCTTCCTTCTTAAAGACATAAATTTTATTCAAACTATAAAATTCATTCATAGTAATCACCCTGTCTAAAATTGAAGAACCTTTTTCAAAATCAACGCCCCATCCAAAACACACAAAAGGTGTTATATTTTCATATTGTAGTGTTGATCGTACACCTATCAAGTTTTTACCCAACCGCTCAACCGCATTTCCTTGTGCTTGCTTCTTTTTTCCCTCCTTCTCCCTTTCATCATTTGTTCCCTGCCGTTTCATCTCAACAACCAAAACTAACCGTTGATATTTTTTGTCACCCTTCTTTTTTAAGAGCAAAATCCCACCATCAGGACTTATAAAGGCATCCTCATTGGTAAGCGGAGAGTACTCATTTCTTTTTTCATATCCTTTTATTATTGCAATCAAATCTGAAAGGTTGACTCTTTTTTGATATTCAATATAATACCCATCTGTTTCTAGATTTGGAAATCTTTCATTTATATACTGTATTGTTTTGTTCATTGCTTCCAAAACTCGTTTGTCATCAACTTTTGACTTTGTGTTCTTCGGTTTGTGTTGATCCTTATTTTCTCTTAACTGTTTATGAGTAGCCATATGCCTTAGTATCATTAATTAAATAACTTTTCTTCTTTATATCTATTTGTGCGTACGAAATAATGTCCCTTCAGGTTTGGCAAATTGAAACATAGTACTTCACTGTGAAACAAAATGCCGTCAAACACATCTTTCGGGAGGGAAACGATGCTTGTTATCTCTGGGTACTCTCCACCTGAAAACTTCATCCACCTCTTGCTCATTTCAGTTTGATTTAATCTAAATCCATACGGTGTAAACATAACCACAGGCATGTTTTTACCAAACAACTCTATCGCTTTTTGTAGCCAAACTTCCGGCAATAATGGTCTGCCACCATAGTTTTCTTTTATATACTGCTTTGTCTTGCCATCTATATTAAAAGGTGGATTCATGATTACAAGAGAAACATCTTCTTCAATTTTGTCGCTTGTTAGTTCTAAATAGTTTAATACTCTTGTTTCCGGAAAGCCTTGATCTTCGATATCAACCCCTACAACACCATACCCTTTTTTTTCCCACGGCAATAGGAGTGACCCTTCACCAACACAAGGGTCAAAAATTACTCCACTTTCCTTTTTTATATTTGGTTCCAAAATATTAAAGAGAAAATCACTCACCTCTATTGGTGTGTAAATAGTCGCTTTCTTCTGGGTAGTATAGAAGTTATTTCTGTCCACTCTGTACATGTATACAGTATACTAAACAATAATGACGACAGATGGATAATACACAGATATGCACCCCAACCATACTGCCATCCTTCACATAATTTCAACCCATCTCACCACCCCCTTTCACCCCAAACTTATTGCCACACACATGGCACCTGCTCATATCATCAAAGTGGCTGAAGTAGTAACTTTGTTTCTCATCCTACTCATGCAATACATAATCATTTCTGAATACAGTGTTGAATAAACACCATCGCCAAATTAAGAATCATCTTTGCAGTTTTTTCATCTGCATACTCTTCTTTGGGGTGCGGATCTCCAACTCTACTTCGCTCAAATGCAAAAATGTTCTCTATGTTCTTAAATATTGTCCTAGCAAATTTATCATTTGGGATCAAGTCTTTGGTCATTGCATCCTGCATTAGTTTTGACACACCTCCTTTTCCAGTCCTCCCATTTACTATAATCTGCAAAAATGCCTGAATTGCAGAATATGTATGCGTTACGCAACCACTGTATCCTTGTGGTGTATTTTTCCTATACTCATTAAACGCATCAATTAATTCATTATTTACCTTGTCCCACCTCTGGTCTGACAAACAGCTCAAGACGGGCTCATATATTTCTTCTATTATCTTTTTATCTTGCCGAGGCATAAAACCACTCCTGGTCAAATGATATTTAACGCCAAACTGTAGGAAGGTGTCGTTAAGATCACGCTCGAAACTCCCAAAAACATAAGATTCACCTAGTCTTTGCTTGTCAAGCATCCTTGAGATAAAAATTGACAACATCTCCATAACGACATCTTCTCTTTGATTCATAAAAATGTTATGGAAGTCCCAGCATGCCTGCACCCACCATCGACGGACCAAATACTCTTTTGCAGGACACTTCACCTTGTATTCTTGGTTCAAAAGAGAAGCGGTTTCACACATAACATCTTTCAATACTCCTAGAATTTCAGGACTACACGCAAATTCGTAATAGCTATAATACTGACCATAATTAAATGTGTCTCTTTCTTTCCTAATGTCTGGGTGAAAAAGGTACTCGACAAGGTGATTCCACATATAGCTTTTCTCTGCTTTGCTCAAATCATCCCACCCCCTCATCTCAAAATCAGGTTTGAGGTTTTTTCTTGCTTCTTTATTTGTTTCGCTCCATAATCTAAACATATGTTACTTCTAAAACTTATTATTTCATTTTTTCTTTTGGCGGAAGAGAGGGTCACACACATCCCAACGCAACTATTCCACCTTACCTTACTAATCCACTATCGTTCTACAACAACCCGAGCATAGAAAAGTGACACTACAACTCGTCATCAACAATGTACACCTTTTTCAGCGGGAACATTTTTTTACCTTCTTCCGTGATGGTGTCAATATGGTCAATCCACAGATCTACAAACCGCACGCTATCTATGAGAGTGATGGGAACACTCATATCTTTTCTCACCTCCTTCTCCGCCTCTCGCGTGAATCCCTTCAAACTCACTAAAACACCGGCAACTCCATCACTACACAAACCACGAAGTCGCTGCACCTCATCAATCCCCACGCCAGGATTGTTTCTGTCTTGAGAGTGTTTTACTTGGATTTTAATAAGTGGACCATCTACCCCTATTGCATCTTTATGCGCAATAATATCTACACCACCATCTGGTCCTTTTGGCGACACATAGGGTACGGTATAACCCATTCCTTGAAACAAATGTCCGACTAAATCTTGAAAACCATAGGGATCCAGACCTTCCAGGTATTCATAAATAGAAGAGCGGATGTCGTCGTCATCAAATCTTTGTTGGGCCACTGATTCATCCACCTCTTCTGCATCACTCTGCCTCTTTTTTCCTACTCTCAATCTTGTCCTCTGCATTTCTACATATGATCCTGCGAGTTCGGCTTCCATTTTTTCTTTGTCATCCTTATGCTTCACTAAAAAATCTTTCCCCTCCTCCGTTATTTCCCAAGAGCCATGGGGCCCGCTGACAAATCCGACAAACTTTAATAGAGTTGCGGCAAAACTTTTCATAAAGTACCATCTTTCAAAACCCGCTTTATTATCAGCTCCAAGGGCAAATTCCTTATCGGTAAACCTCTCTATCACCGCATCTCTTTTTTCCAATAGCGCTGACCAAATTTCCGAAGTTTTTACACGATTATCACGAACATTCAACTCCTCAAGAACGACTAACGCCACCTGGGCAATAAGCATAGATGTAGGATTGAAATCCTCATTATTTGCTGTATCAGCACGCATAAAAATAGTATAACATACTGCCCTGCGTAAAAAGAGATTGAATCCCCCTCCTGAAACGGAACGACGGCGACAAAGCACATGCACTGTACCGCTACAGCAGCTGGAAATAATGCTATACTTATTATTGGAAATGAACAGGCGAGTTTTGTAATGAACTACACCTCTTCACCCTTGCTCTTTAGCAAGTGTATGTGAGGGAATTGAATAAGCACTCCGAACAAGTGGGTGTGTAAGATTGCTAAAAAGGAGAACAACGATGTTTAAGAAAGTTTTCTGCCTATTCACAATCTGCGTTACACTCGCGTGTAACGACAGTCAGGAAGTCGATCGTATGATTCAAGACGACCCCCCCCCAGCCATAACTGAAGTGATGGATAATGCGCCTGGTGCGCCTGGCACCATCATCGTGGATGGTGTAAAGACGAATCAATTTATGTTGCTCTGGACTGCCGACTTCAAGTATGTGGGGTTTTTCAACCATAAGACACGGTTGGCTGGTTATATTGACGGTGAAATCGTTGACGGCAGTGATGAAGATTTGTCAGAACACCTTGAATATATGACGGTGTTTCTGGCGC
>JAPOOC010000005.1 GCA_026713605.1 Candidatus Kaiserbacteria bacterium | reverse complement strand
GGACAGTTAGTTGCAGTTCAACAAGAAAACTCAATGAATTTCCTTGTTGAACTGCAGTGCTACAGTTTTTCCTTCTTTTTTCCTTTCTAACGACCTTTTACATTTACTATGATAGCAGATTTTTTTGTTTTGTCAACCCCTCTGGATATTGACAAAACTCTGCATGTCTATTATAAGTACACCCTACTTTTTGTTTTTGTCAAAAAAAAAGCTTTTATTTTTACTCTGTGGAGGTGGTTTGGGGAGGGTTATTGTGTGCTATACCTTGCTATTATAGGGTTTTATGATGTGGTAGGGGTTGCATTATTGATTTTTTTGTGGTATGATGCTGTTGACAAGTAGTTTATATGTTATGCTACCAAGTAAAACCATTGTCGCTAATACCCTTGTGAATAACAAGGTTTTAGCCCGTATGGCGTGGTTTTTCTCTCAAACATCCTGTTGTATAGAGGGTTGTTTTTTTCAGTGTATTATGGTATGATGATAGTGGTTACTATTTTGTTTTCTAACAAGCCGTAACCAAATAACATCATATTATTATGAAAATACAAGTAAAAAAATTAGTAGATAAAGCATTGGAGTCGCTGACAGACCAACAGCGTCGGGTGCTTGTATTGCGTTATGGCTTGGATGGCAAAGGAAAACGAACGCTGCAAGAAATTGCCGACGAATACTCACTCACGCGGGAGCGAATTCGACAGGTTCAGAACACCGCTATTGCTGCTCTTGGAAAAGACGAGTGTGCTGGTCTGCTTGCTTCCACGATTACCCATCTTGAGGATGCGTTGCGAAAATGTGGTGGAGCAACTTCTGCTGACATATTGTGTGCGAGCTGTGAGTTTGCCACAAAAGCAGAGCAAAACTACATTCACCTACTTCTGATGGTTGGCAATTCCTTCTCTCTCTCTCGTGCAACCGATGCCGTTGATCAGTACTGGTATGTTGATGAGCAACACAAACGAGCTATTGACGCAACGCTTGATCGAGTGCACCAAGATGTTGAGGGTCGCGGTGAAGCGCTGCTTTCTGACGAAGATATGCGGAATCTGTTTGAGAATCTTGGGGCGGAGCACAAAGACCACCTTCCTACCTATGGTGATGCTATGCTTCTTTCACTGAAGGTGAAGCGAAATCCGTTGGGTGAGTGGGGTCTTGCAACCCATCCTGAGGTTGCGTTGAACGGTCTCGCTGGCTATATTCGTTTGGTATTGCGTGATTCGGGTGAGCCACTTCACTTCAACAGGATTGCTGATCGAATCACCGAGTTGCGTGGTAAGAGCTGTCATCGTGGCAGTTGCCACAATGAGTTGGTGCGACGAGATGAGTTTATCCTTGTTGGACGCGGTCTGTATGCTCTTGATAGCATGGGATATCGTCCGGGTACTATTGCTGATATTATTGCAGCTGGTATTAAGGAGCGTGGTCCTATGACGCAGAAAGAGATTATTGAGTATGTGAGTCGTGAGCGTCATGTGAAAACACAGTCCATTGTGCTCACATTGGGTAAGAAAGGCATGTTTACACGAGATGATCGAAGTCGATACTGTCTGGCAATGTAGCGTTCTGATTGCAACATCTACGACTAATCGAAAACCCCCTTCCTGTTGGAAGGGGGTTTTCGCATTGCCATGGCGTGCTTGGCAAGTAGGGTGCTGTGGTTATTTTGCATAGTATACTGTAGGCATAATTCGTATAGTTTTTTTGTGTTTGTTATTTTTAGAGACAATATCTATATTCCTTTTTTTAAGGTTGGTTTCGTCTGCCTGTTTTTTTCGTATATAGCCTACCTTGCGTACAATGTTGTTACCCCCGGCTATTTTATTGATGCTTTTTTCACGAATCCGTCTTTCTTTGTGGCAATTAAATTTGCTGCGGTGTACTTGGTGTTCTGTGCGCTGGTAACACTGGTGCTTTCAGCGGCGTTGTATGCCTATATTGAGATTGGGCGGTATCGGCAGCAGGTAACCTTCCTGACTGAGGAGCGAAAAGTTTTTGAAGTGCGCATTCCTGAGACCGGGCAAGAAACGCTTGCGTCTATGGAGGCACTGCTTGAGATGATTAGCTATGGCAGTGGTGAAGGGCGATGGTTTCCCGTGTGGTGGAATGGCAAGAAGCGGGTGCTGTATTCGTTTGAGATTGTGTCCAAAGGGGGGATTGTTTCGTTTATTATCCATACGCGAGCACTGGTTGCGGAGGCCGTTCGGTCGGCTGTCTATTCGTTTTACCCGAAAGCACAAATAACGGATGTGGATGATTATGTGTATGATTTTGAATATGTTGAAGATGAGTATGATATTTTTAGCATTGAATGGAAGTTTAAGGAAGATAATGCGTTGCCAATCAAAACCTATGTGGAGTTTCAGGATTTGCGACAACCAGTCGTTGCCCTCGATAAGACCATGCAGCAACCGATTGATCCGATTGCGGCACTGTATGACTTCTTTGGCTCCATTAGTGGGGATGAACAATTGTGGGTGCAGTATGTGTTTCGCACGCAGAAATATAGTCGTGCTGAGGAAGGTGCCTCTGATGATCCGCTGGTGCGGGAGTACTGGAAGCAGCAAAAGTTGCCTGAGGAAATACATGATGCGTTAGTTGCTCTTGAGAAGAAGGTGCGTGGTGGCGAGGGGGAGGAGAGTGATCCGGTTGTTCTGAATGCCGCGGAGAAGCGCTTGCGAGATATCGGTACGCGTATTGCCGAAAAGCAGGCGCTTGAGGTGGGAATACGGTCGCTCTATATCGCAAAGGAGGGTGCGTTTGATAAGGGGCGTATTTCACCATTTTTATCGGTCTACAAGCTAACGAACGCTGCTGATAATTCACTGATTCCCCAAGGTGCAGTTATTGAGGATGTTTCAGAGGTACCCGCGCTTGAGCCGCCACGGGATGACAAGGATGAGGCAAGAAAACAATTGTTGCAATTGTACCGAGATCGTATGTTCTGGTTTGCGCCGGCGTTGCGAGAATTCCAACCATCTGATGTGAAACGGAAGGAGGTTGATGGGCCGACCTTGAAACGGGTTGCGACGGTCATGTCTACGGAGACATTGGCGACGGTGTGCCACTTTCCAACTGGCTATATTAAAACTCCAACTGTCCGGCGAGTGCAATCTACGGAGGTTGAGCCGCCTGAAAACCTGCCTGTATAATTATGAGTACTATGCGTCACTATATTGCCGTTATTTCAGAGAGATTTCTTCGTGTGCGTGCAGTGTTTTTCTCGCATGTGGCTTGGCATACGGGGGTTTGGTGTTATGGTGCTGCAGGTTTTTTGTTTCTTTTGGCGTGTCTTGCAATACTCTTCCTGTTCCCGCCGCTCGGTTCAGTGCGATATCCACAGGTATTTATTATTTCTAAAGGAGAAACCGTGCGGGCTATTGGTGAGGATTTGCGACAAAGAAATGTTGTCAACTCTCCGTCTCTGTTTATCCTTTCTAATTATATTTTTGGGGGGAGGATTGTGTGGGGGTCGTATCATTTCAACAAAGCGAGGGGGGTACTTTTCCACGCTCATGGATTGTATGTTGGAGATCAGAATATGCCGCTTCGTAAAGTGACCATACCAGAGCAGAGTGACGCGTATGCGATGGCTGACATTTTTGAAAAGCACTTTTCTGGGTTTGATCGCACTGTATTTTTAGAGACGGCATTGAAGCATCACGGCTATCTTTATCCGGATACTTACCTGTTTTCGCATACCTATGGTTCTGTGGATCACCTTGTTGAGATTATGACAGAGACCTTTAATCAGCGAACCTTTGATTTGTTTGATGCGTACACTGGCGACTTGTCGCGAGATGAGATTGTTACCTTGGCATCTATTGTTGAGTTGGAAGCAAGCCGTTTTTCAGATCGACGGAAGATAGCGCAGGTGCTTCTCAACCGACTAGCAATCAATATGCCGTTACAGGTTGATGTGTCTTTCTTATTCATTGAAGATAAGAACACCTTTCAGTTGAGCCGTGATGATTTGGACTCTGACGACCCTTCCAATACTTACAAATATGCCGGTATTCCGCCTATACCGATTACCAATCCCAGTCGTGCATCTATTGAGGCGGTGATGAACCCTGAGGCAACCGATGCGCTGTACTTTTTGGCTGACTTTTATGGGAATACATATTACAGCAAGACCTTTGCAGAGCATTTACGGAAAAAGGCAAGGTACATAGATAGCGTGCGGCGGGATGCCGCTGATACCGTTCCCACTACCCAGGAACCAAGTGGTACAGAAGTGTTAGACAAAGAGAGCGGTGCGTCATCAGAAGGCCTGGGAGAGCAATCTGGTGGTGCCGTCAATGATGGCGTGGTTGTTCTGCCGTCTGGGTCAACGATTGTGCGGGAGTAGCTTTGTGCGGTGTGTGGTCTATACTGTCTTATAATGAGTAGCGAGAAGGATAGGGTAGGGCAGCGAGTTGGTGTGTTGCTGTCCGGTGGTGTTGATTCATCTGTTGCAGCACAGCAATTGCTCCAAGCGGGCTGTGTGGTGTCGGGGGTGTTTATCACGATTCGAAATCCGGCGCATATTCCATGCACTGCGATGGCAGATCGGCAGGATGCAATGCGGGCGTGTGCTGCGCTTGACATTCCGTTTTTGGAGTATGACGCAACTGCTGTATATCAAGAAAAAGTGATAGAACCCTTTGTGGAGGCGTATCGCCAGGGTGAGACGCCAAACCCTGATGTGCTGTGTAATCGGTTTGTGAAGTTTGCCGCTGCATTTTCTTTTGTGCTGGGTAAAGGATTTTCATGTGTTGCGACTGGGCATTATGCGCAGGTACGAGAGGTTGACAGTATGCATCGGCTGTACCGATCTGTTGATGTGGAAAAAGATCAGACCTATTTTATTTACACCATAGCGCAAGAAGTACTCAATCGTGTTCTGTTTCCGGTTGGTGGGTATACAAAACAGCAGGTGCGTGCTTTTGCGCGGGATGCTGGGTTGCCTGCTGCCGAGAAAAAGGATAGCGTTGGGTTGTGCTTTTTGGGAGATGTTTCTATGCAGGATTTTTTGTCAGCGTATATTGAGCCGAAAACCGGGGAAGTGCGCTTGTCTGCCGGTGGGGCAGTTGTCGGTAGTCACGATGGGGTATGGTTCTACACGCCTGGGCAACGACACGGATTTACTATCACGATTGGCGAACGAGGTCCGTATGTAGTGGTGGGGAAGGATGTTGCACATAATGTGTTGTTTGTGCGACCGAGCGATGATGTTGTTGATGGTTCGGATCGGTTTACTCTCAAAGATGCTGTGTTTCGTCGATTGCCTGTGGATGGAGAGCATCTTGTCGCCCGCTATCGGCACCGGGGAGCGTTGTATCCGGTGTTACTTGAGTTGCACGATGATTTTGTTGTCGTTGTATTTACAGAAAAACATGTGATTGCAAAAGGGCAGTCGGTGGTGGTGTATGGGCATGACGAGGAATGTCTCGGCGGGGGAGTGGTGTCTGGATAGCAGCGTATTTGCTCTTGTACTCTATATGACTGTCAAGCGCGACATATTCACTTCCTGTTTGCTGTATAGTGTTAGTAGATATGAGAAGCACACGAATACAGGACAAGGAGTTGGTTGATTTGCCGCGGGAGAAGTTTGAGAAGTACGGAGCGGGTCGCGTGTCTGATGAAGAGTTGCTTGCGATACTCCTTGGGTCGGGAACGAAAGGGAAGAATGTTTTGTCACTTGCGAAGGAGGTTCTTCGGAAAGTGTGTAAGGTTGGGAACGAAAATATCACGGTTGCTGATTTGCAAGGTATTCGTGGTCTTGGTAAAGTGAAGTCGCAGCAGGTCGCAGCGCTATTGGCATTAGCGAAACGATTGCACACCCAGTCAAAGAAGGAGGTGCTGACTACTCGGGATATGTGGAAGCTCTGTAGTGATTTTTATCGGTCGGCACAGGAGCATCTGGTCGTATTTTATTTAGATACTCGGTCGTATTTGATTCAGCGGGAGATTGTGTTCGTTGGTTCGCTGAGTGAAAGTATTGCTCACCCGCGCGATATTTTTGAGAAGGCACTGTTGTTGCATGCCGCCTCACTTGTTGTTGCGCATAATCATCCTTCTGGACAGACGAGTCCGTCCGATGCGGATGTGCTGATTACCCGACGACTTGTTGATGCTGGCACTATGCTCGGTATCAATGTGCAGGATCACCTCATTGTTACTCCGACCGACTACTTTAGTATGCGTCGGGAAGGGGCAGTTGATTTTTGGTGATACTAGATTGGAAGGCGCTTTGTGTGTTCGGTGGAGCGATAGCGTATTACCGCTTGTCTGTTTACTGCGTTAGTGGTATTATTGGGTGTGAAGGAGTTGTCTGTATGAACGCTGAAATTTTTAAGGAGGTTATTCGGATGATTTTATTTGAACCATTTCCGAGAGGTGTTGTGCGGTTTCAGAAAAAGAAGATGAATACACCTTCTGCTATTTGTCGTCTTACCCCGAAGCGACGAGCGCTGTTTCATTACCACCTGCAAGTGTTTCAGGGTGTCCGCAGAGAAGATGTTCGTAGAGATTGTATACATCTGTTTGGCGTTGATCCGCATGACCATCTCCTTTAGCAATCGCAACAGCCCGGAAATATCTTGTATTTTCGGGCTTTTCTTGTTCACAAGTTATACACAATGTGGTATTGCGCTATTTGCTGGGGTTGGGTATACTATATCTGTGTTAAAGAGAAGCGAAAATTATAGGAAACCTTGCGGGGCATAGTCATTTGTACATACTTGAAAAGAACATTGTCCCGAGGAGGACAATTTTCTTTTACACTGAACTTTTAACAATTAGCATTGCAAATAGCATGAGCAATTCGTTCATCAAAAAAATATTGATGAATTGGAACACAAAACAAAATAAAAAAAAATATAAGTAAGCGGTTTTTGATTTCCTGTGAAGGGAAATTAAGAGCGTTTGGAGGATGCCTTGGATGTGAATGGCGATGAAGGACGCGGCAAATCTGCGATAAGCTTCGGCGAGGCGATATGCAGCCGACGAGCCGGAGATTTCCGAATGGGGAAACCCACTCTAATGAAGAGTACCACACTGCTGTAAAGGCGGTGCGGAGTAAACTTGGGGAAGTGAAACATCTCAGTACCCAAAGGAAAGGAAAACAAGTTGCTTTAAGCAACGATATTCTCTTAGTAGCGGCGAGCGAAAAGGGAGTAGCCCAAACTGCACCTATCTTTTGATAGGTGTGGGGTAGTAGGACAATGGAGTTTTGTCGAAAACGACAAAAGGAAGTTATAAAGTGTTATTGTTAGTGGAATGCGCTGGAAAGCGCAACCGTAGAGGGTGATGGTCCCGTACACGAAAACGATAAACCTTTCTTCTATTGTTCCTGAGTAACCCGGGACATGACTAGCTTGGGTGAATCTTCCGGAACTAACCGGAAAGGCTAAATACATTTACATACCGATAGTGAACAAGTACCGTGAGGGAAAGGTGAAAAGAACCCCGGTGAGGGGAGTGAAATAGAACTGAAACCAAACGCTTACAAGGAGTCGGAGCGGCAGCATCATAGCGCAACACGCGTGTGATGCGTTATGATGCTGCCGTCACGGCGTGCCTATTGAAGAATGAGCCAGTGACTTTATGTGTATTGCACTATGGTTAAGCCGTCCGCGGTGGAGCCGCAGCGAAAGCGAGTGTGAACAGCGCATTAGTAGTACGCATAAGACCCGAAGCCAGGTGAGCTTACCTTGAGCAGGGTGAATGACGCCGAAAGGTGTCAGGAGGCCCGAACCGGTAGATTGTGCAACATCTTCGGATGACTTGAGGTAAGGAGTGAAAAGCTAATCGAACCTGGGAATATCTGGTTCTCTCCGAAAGAGTTTTAGGACTCGCGTCATATGTTCCTTTTGGGGGTAGAGCACTGGAAGGTGTGAATAGGGGGAAACCTCGTCACTTCTATCAAACTCCGAATACCAAAAGTAAAAATATGGCAGTTAGACCATGGGGGCTAAGCTCCATAGGTCAAAAGGGAAACAGCCCGGATCCCAAGTTAAGGTCCCTAAGTATGTGTTAAGTACAGCGAAGGAGGTGCGATTTTTCAGACAGCGAGGAGGTTGGCTTAGAAGCAGCCATCCTTTAAAGAAAGCGTAATAGCTCACTCGTCAAAAGATCGTGCGCCGAAAATGATCGGGGTTCAAACACATCACCGAAACTGGGGGATTATTGTATGCTTGCATACAATAATCGGTAGGAGAGCGTTCTTTGTGCACTGAAGCTGAAGGGGTGACCCACAGTGGAGCGCAAAGAAGTGAGAATGCTGGCACGAGTAGCCGCAATGGGAGTGAGAGTCTCCCACACCGAAAGACCAAGGGTTCCGCGGCCATGAAAATCATCCGCGGGTTAGTCGGGCCTAAGAGAATGGCGAAAGCCGGACTCGATGGACACATGGTTAATATTCCATGACTCCGCATATGTACGACGGAGAGACGGAGTGTTGTACTCTTTGAGCGTTATTGGATTCGCTTTGTTGCTGTGAGGGAGATACTTTAGGAAAATCCGGGTATCATTATCCCAAGCAGAGACAGAACATATCGGCTTGTACGATATGAACAAAGAGGAGCACGCTTCCAAGAAAATCTTCTAAGTATTAAACATATGTGGAACCGTACCCCAAAACCAACACAGGTAGTCAGGTCGAGAAGACCAAGGTGAACGAGTGATTGCTCCCCAAGGAACTCGGCAAAGAAGCGGGCGTACCTTCGGAATAAGCCCTGCCGTCTCAGGTTCGCCTGAGCGGCCGCAGCGAATGTTTCTTCACCGACTGTTTATCAAAAACACAGCTCCCTGCGAACTCGTAAGAGGATGTATAGGGGGTGACGCCTGACCAATGCCGGAAGGTCAAGTACGGGAGGTACTGCACATCTGTGTAGTGCTGGACTGTATAAGCCCCGGTGAATGTCGGCCGTAACTATAGAATGGATCATTGTAGTTACGAAAATAAATCTTGCTATATGCTGGAAACTCTGGCTGTACTATGTACAGAAAAATAAGATTATATTACTCATCAGTGTTATACTGGAAGTGACAATATATAATCAAGCAGACAATCAGCAGGTAATACTTTTTCTTATGTCTTATAATCAGATAAAAAAAATTCCACCAGATCTCGGTAATTATATTGCTGGATTTTCTGACGGAGAGGGAAGCTTTATTGTTTCTCTCAGAAAAAGACCTGATTATCGGAATACATGGAAAGTATCTGCCTCGTTCAGTATCTCCCAAAAAGATAGGGTTATCTTATCTAAGATTAAAAACACACTTAAGTGTGGTACTCTACGGGAGAGACAAGATGGAGTCGTGTATTATGAGGTGACAAATATCACCGCACTACATGACATCATCATTCCTTTTTTTCAGAAGTTTAGGTTTCTTTCAGCAAAGAAAAAGAAAGAATTTCGTATTTTTTCTCAAATTGTTGACAGGATGCACCGAAATGAGCACGTTACCGCTCAGGGGTTGAGAACAATTATTCAACTCCGTGAACATCTGAATGAAGGGCGTGGCAGAAAACGTAAATATACAGAGAAAAATGTATATCAAGGTAGAACCTCAGAGACTACACGCAAGACACGATCAAAATCGTGAAGATATAGTCCGATCTCTGCAGAGATGTAGAGTTAACACATTGAACGGTCCTAAGGTAGCGAAATACCTTGTCCAGTAATTTTGGACGCGCACGAATGGCGTAACGAGTGAAGTACTGTCTCGGGGAGGAGCTCGGCGAAAATGCAATACCGGTAAAGATGCCGGTTAATCATAGAAAGACAGAAAGACCCCGTGAAGCTTTACTACAGTTTCGTATTGGGGTTATGAACATATTGCGTAGCATAGGAGGGAGACCGTGAAGCTATCCTTTCGGGGATAGTGGAGTCGCCAGTGAAATACCTCTCTGTATGGTTATAATCTCTAACCCGTGTGGCAAAACCGCATAGAGACAGTGCGTGGCAGGTAGTTTTTGTGGGGCGCTATCCTCCCAAAAAGTAACGGAGGAGTTCAAAGGTTCTCTAGGCGCGAATGGAAACCGTGCCGATAGTGTAAAGGCATAAGAGAGCTTGACTGCAAGGGGGACATCCCGAGCAGATGCGAAAGCAGGACTTAGTGAACCTCTAGTACGCGTTAGATGCGGCTAGAGATTAACGGATAAAAGTTACTCCGGGGATAACAGGCTAGTTCCGCCTAAGAGTTCATATCGTCGGCGGAGTTCGGCACCTCGATGTCGGCTCATCACATCCTGGGGGCGGAGAAGTTCCCAAGGGTTTGGCTGTTCGTCAATTAAAGTGGTACGCGAGCTGGGTTCAGACCGTCGTGAGACAGGTTGGTTCTCTATCTTCTATGATCGTTGATACTTGAAAGGATTTGCCCCTAGTACGAGAGGACCGGGGTGAACTGACCTCTGGTGTACCAGTTGTCGCGCCAGCGGCACGGCTGGGTAGCTATGTCGGGAAGGGATAACCACTGAAAGCATCTAAGTGGGAAGCCCACCTTAAGATAAGGTATCGTTTGAGACCCCTGGGAGATGACCAGGTTGATAGGCTCTATGTGTACGCACAGAGATGTGTTTAGCAGAGGAGTACTAATTAGTCGATTCCTTCACAGGAAACCAAAAATCGTTTTTTTTAGTTTGTAGTGACCATTACGAGTTGCTCATGCTATTTGCAATGCACATGTTCGGATGTAATCCGAATTTTTTACCCATACCTACACTGTTTTGTTCTGGTGATGAAACCGGAGGGGAAACACCCGTTCTCATTCCGAATACGGCCGTTAAGACCTCCAGGGGCGATGGTACTGCGCAAGCGGGAGAGTAGCTCGTCGCCAGTGCAAAGGAGTGTATTTTATTTGGGTAATCATGTGCTACCTATTTGCTCTATATTTTTTATAATCGGTGTTCCACAACCTCGCACGCCACATGCGAGTCATTTTTCATATAGGTTCAGAAAATTGGTGTGCTGTTTTTTGCTCCACGGCATGAGATTTTATGCATGTGCTACAAGACATCTGATTTGGAGGATGCTATTGTGTGTTATATTGTAGGTAAGTTCTGTTGTGTATATGATAAAGAAGTTTCACCCATTTAGGTTTCGGGGGAAGATGCGGAGAGAAGGTGTCGCTCCGCCTTTGCACAACGCACCAGAAGAGCTGGCGAGTACCGATGATCTCAATTTCAGTTCAGAATCACTGCGTGATGCTATTGCGGATGAGTTGTGGCAACACACTGGTGATGAGCGACGAGAAGCGGTAAAAAAAGTGCGAGAGATGCCTGAGTATTGGCGGGCACGAGCACAAAAAATGAGAAAATTGGATGGTCGATATGAAGAAATGTCTGATGATTGGTTGGAGGTGTTTGTTCGGAATAAGACACTGTATCACGGCTCATACACTGAAGGTATTACGCATTTTGAACCAGCAGCACAAACTTTTTTTGGGCAAGGGGTGTACTTGACACCTGAAGCGCGAGATGCCATTGGCTATGCGTTTGATCGGTCACACAGCACCTTACCTGAGCATGGCGGTGAAGAAACCGCTCCTGTGCTGTATGAGGTCAACATCAAGAATATGAAAATGCTTGATTTGCAATGGGATGAAAATTTGAGTGTTGTGGCAGAGCGATTTTTCAAATGGTATACAGAAGGTGTGCAAGATGGTAGTGTTGAGGAAGATGAAGATGTGCTGACCGCCTATCGTGGCTCAAACATACGAGAAGATGCCAGAGATGTGTTTCAGGTGCTTCTTCGTGGGAATAACTCGGCCGCAACAGCGCTGTTTACTCACTATGTGCGTTCACTGGGCTATGATGGCATTATTAGCAAACGGGCGCTGTCTAACAAAGAGACCCCGTCTGCCTACAATAATATTGGCGATCATGTTGCCTACCTTATTTTTGATCCGGAGCATGTGCATATACAGCAAGAACAAAAAATGGATCTCTCTGTGTAGTGCCTGTGTGTAAAGGTGCGGTATGGTTCATATTGGTGTGGTACTATGTGCAGTATGCAGTCATATTTATTTTTTGGTCCCCCTGGCTCAGGCAAAGGAACGCAGAAAGGTATGCTGGCTGATGCGTTGGGTGGCGAAGAAAGTGATTCAGTTGCGGTTATAGAGACGGGGCAACTTTTGCGGGATTTTATGGAAGAAAAGGACACGCTGATAAAAAAATGTCTTGCCGACATTATGGAAAGTGGTGGATTAGTGCCGTCAGCTTTTCCTATTAGCACTTGGATTAATGCGTTGACTGACAAGGCGGGGCACTACGAGCATATTATTGTTGATGGTGCGGGAAGGAAATTGGTTGAGGCAAAGATTATTGTTGAATTTTTGCAATTTTTCCCCGATTCAACCATCCATGTTGTGTATTTGGATGTGCATGATGACGAAGTGTTGGAGCGGTTGTTGAAACGAGGGCGCGTGGATGATAAAGAGGATGTTATTAAAAATCGCTTGAAGGTGTATAAGGATGCAGAAACGGGGACCGTAGCGTCTATTAATTTTTTGCGGGGAAGTAACGAGGTTACCTTTCATCCGGTGGATGGCGTTGGTGCTATAGAAGTGGTGCATCGGCGGGTGTGTGATACACTGGGGGTATGATTGTGACTGACGATACACAGCGAGAGGCACTGTTTGCTGCTGGCAAACGGTTGCGTGCGGTGCTTGATGCGGTTTTGGCGCGGGTTGCTGTTGGGGTGCTGGTGAAATCTTTGGACGCATTGGCACACACCCTCATCATTGACGGTGGTGATACCCCCTCTTTTTTAGGGTATCAGCCACTGGGAATGGCAAAACAGTATCCGGCGACACTCTGTGTTTCTCTAAATGATGCGGTGGTGCATGGTGTTCCGCAAGAGGGGGTTGCTCTGCAGGAAGGAGATGTACTTTCTGTTGATTGTGGGTTGGTACATAAGGGGGTGTTTGTGGATGCGGCATGCACGGTTATTGTTGGCGAGGGGGATGATCAAGCGAGAGCGTTGCTGGAGGCAAACAGGAAAGCGTTGCGCTATGCGTTGGTGTTTGCGCGAGCGGGGGCGACGACTGGTGATATTGGCAATGCCGTTGAGACCGTTGCGCAGGAGTATGGTTTTGTGGCGCCGCCTGAGTTAGGTGGGCATGGTGTCGGCAATGCACAGCATGAAGAGCCGTTTCTCCCGAATCTTGGTGACCCCGGAGGCGGGGAAACTCTCCAGGAAGGGCAGGTGCTTGCTATAGAACCTATTTTTTTTGAAGGTGAGGATTCACAGATTGTTACGGCAGATGATGGGTTTACCTACAGGACGATGAGTGGCAAACGATCATCACATTTTGAGCATACGGTGTTGGTGACGGAGGAGACGCCGGTGCTGGTGACCGGACCAATGTGGGAGTAATATTTTTGGGTGTTTACTCACTCTTTTCTGCTGTTTGTCGGCAGCGGGGTGTACTGAGCGCATGTGTAAGGGCTGTGTGTCCTATATGGTATGCTATAAAGGTACTATGAAAAAACGAGATGTTTCGCCATGGATACTCAGTATGTGTGTTATCACTGTCAGCATCGCTCTTGTGGTGTTGTATGTGTATGATGTAGATCGCTTTCCGTTCTCATTTGGCCTTGATCTTGCTGGTGGTACGCAGGTAACCTATACCGCTGATGTTTCAGAAGTGCCTGAAGGGGAGGTCGCTGGACGCATGTCTGTGCTGCAACGAGTGATTGAGCAGCGAGTCAATGCACTTGGGGTTTCGGAGCCGAATGTATATACCATTACTGGGTTGGCGATTGGAGGCAACCCCGCTGCACATCGCTTGGTGGTTGAGTTGCCAGGTGTTACTGATACCGATGAGGCGACGAAAGCGATTGGAGAAACACCGTACCTTGAATTTAAGATACTCGTTGATGATCCCATGGAAATAAAAGACACTGGTTTGCAGGGGACTCATATCACTACTGCGGAAGTGCAATTTTTGCCGGGTATCGGTGGTACGCTAACCAATGAGCCGGTTGTGGTATTGCACTTTAACGGAGAGGGTGGAAAGATTTTTGCTGAGGTTACTCGGGATAATGTTGGGCGACGACTGATGATTTTCCTTGATGGCGCTGTTATTTCATCACCAGTCATTAATGAGCCAATTACTGGTGGCACTACTCAAATACAAGGGAATTTTACCTTGGACTCGGCGAAAGAATTGGTGGATGGACTTAATCTCGGCGCGTTGCCATTGCCGATTGAGCTGTCAGAGACCCTCACGGTAAATCCATCCCTTGGCGCGGAGGTGTCAGAGAAGAGTGTGTTTGCTGGGCTGATTGCGTTGCTCCTAATCGCACTCCTTTTCATAGGGGTGTATCGTTTTGTTGGTATTGTTGCCGTGTTGGCATTGGCGGTTTATTGTATAATTGTGTTGGCGATATTCAAAGCGGTGCCGATCGTGCTGACCGCGGCTGGACTTTCTGGCTTTATTATGTCTATTGGCTTTGCTGTTGATGCAAATGTACTTATTTTTGAACGGATGCGGGAGGAAATCAGCCGAGGAGAGACGCGGGTTCATGCAATAAGAAATGGTTGTGCCCGGGCGTGGGTGGCGATTCGGGATGCAAATTTGACGAGCATGATCATTGCCTTCTTACTCTTTTGGTTTGGTACCTCTATGATTAAAGGGTTTGCCTTTGCGTTTATCATCGGCGTGCTCATTAGTATGTTTTCTGCGTATGTGCTCACACGACTTTTTCTCCGGGCAACCGCCAGTGTTTTCAGTAAACGGCTGAAAAAATGGTATATACAATAACGATGTTCGTATGGTAAGTAATCACGCAAAAATACACGCTTTTATTGGCATTGGACTCATTGTCCTCTCTGTTTTATGCACGCTTATTATTGGACCAAACATTGCTCCAGAGTTTGCCGGTCGCGCTGAATTGCAGGTGGTATTTACTGAAGCCCAAGAGGATGGGGTGGCGCAGTTCGGCGATATTGGGTATGCCGTTGCCATCCAACAGGTATCTGCGACGGAATATACTTTCACCACACAATCTTTGGATGCTGATGCATATAGTGCTCTACAAGCACACATTGCCGAGCAGATAGGGGAGTTTGAGGTGAAGGAGTACCGATCTTATTCGCCTTCTATCAGTAAGGAGTTACTGTATAAGGCGGTGTTGGCGTTGCTTGTTGCAGTCGGTATTATCATTGTGTACATTTCTCTTGTGTTCAGAAAGTCGTCGCGGCCAGTTGCGTCTTGGAAGTACGGTATTACGGCAACCTTTGCCCTGGTGCATGACACGATTATTCCGCTTGGACTGTTTGCGATTATTGCGCCATTTACCACGGCAATGGTTGACACTCTCTTTGTTACTGCACTTTTGGCAACCTTGGGCTACTCAATAAATGACACTATTGTGGTGTTTGATCGTATGCGGGATCGGTTGCGGATGAATCGAGAAAAGAATAGGAAAGAGCCGTTTACTGAAACAGTTGATTACGGTGTCCGGAGTAGTTTGCGACGCTCGTTGTATACTTCAGTTTCTACTGTTACACCGTTGGTTCTTCTGTTTCTGTTTGTATCGGCAACACAGTGGTTTAGCATTGCACTTTTTGCCGGGGTTGTAGCAGGGACTTACTCGTCACTTTTCTTTGCGCCATCACTCTTGCTCCTGTGGCATCATCACTTCCCACAGAAAGACAAGAAGGATCAAAAATTGTCTGAAACAGAGGCAGCAGAAAAGATGTTACGAAATTCATTTCAGGATGAAAGCACTTTATAGTCACTGAAAAGTGCACTTTTCTCTGCATTGTTTGCAATCGTGGCATACTGTTGTTGTACGGAAACTATCTGTACTATTATTAAGTTCTTTTGAAGTATGATACATTATAAAATCGCAAAAGTGTTGACCATCATTGGTGGTTTAAACTGGGGATTGGTTGGGGTTACCCATGCATTCGGCACACACCTTGACCTGGTTGAATACATTGGTTATGATATTTTAAATGCGCCAGTTGTCAGTGATGTGGTATATATCATCGTCGGTATCGCCGCAGTCATTGTGCTGGTTGGCATGCTTGACCGTAAATAAGGTAGAGAAAATCCGAATAACACTATACCGCTTAGCAAATCCAACCGCATAGTATGTGGAGAGTGTGGTCTTTTATTGCGCCACCGTGGTATGCTGGCGGTATAATGGTTTTTGCATTTAAAAAACAATACTATTTTGATTCTGGGTCGTTTACTCCGATACATCCGAAAGCCGCTGAAGCGATGCAGTGTGTGTTGCAGGTGCAGCGGAGGTGTGGGTTGGGTAATCCGATTGCGGTACACCGACCAGGTCGTACTGCGAAAGAGTACCTTGATCTGGCGCGAACCATGGTGGCGCAGGTCTATCAAGTAAAAAAAAACAATGTTGCGTTCACTTCTGGAGCAACTGAGGCGAATTTGCTTGCTCTCAGGACGGCTGTACTCCATGCCAAGCGGCGCGGTCTTGACCTTGCCGATATGCATATACTTGTCGGTCATGAAGAGCATGCATCTGTCTATAAGCATGTTGCATATTTTCAAGCGCTTGGCATACCCTACACTACTGCGACTCCAAAGGATGGTTGTCGTTTTATGCCGGCAGACATCACAAAACATATTCATAAAAATACCATTGCCATCTCGTTACAGTTGGTGAATAGTCAGCACGGTGTTATACAGCCAGTGGCGGACATCGCTCGCGCATCCAGAGAGAAGCATCCGTCTGTGTACATACACACTGATGCGGCACAAGCGACGGCCTATTATAATTGTTCGCCGGTGTCGTTGGGTGTTGATGCGGTTACGATAGACAGTGCAAAGAGTTTCGGTCCGCAAGGGGTGGGAGCACTGCTGTTTCAAAAGGCGCATTTGTATACAGGTTTGCAGGGCGAGCGTTCTTTGTGGGATATGCGCCCCGGGACACCCTCGGTTGCGCTGTTGTATGGATTTGCAACTGCTTTACATGAGACCTGTAAGAGCAGAGATCAGTTGTATGCGAAAGTGCAGCGTGTGCGTAATGCTGTTGTTGCAGATTTGCAGCGGCATTTTCCCGCTATGTATATTCACGGCATTGAAAAACAAGCAAAAGACATACAGTCCTCTGACTGGAAAAAGATTGCGCCGCACTTGCTCTATCTTTCGTTTGCTGATACCAATCACGCTTACCTTGCCACCCTGCTGGATGCAAAGGGGTTTGCCGTTTCCACTGGCAGTGCATGTGATGAGGTGACGGAAGGATCGTTGCGGATTGGTGTTCTTCCTACAACAACTCGACGGGCGATTAGAGCGTTGGCTCGTTGTATACAGCAACAATTGCCCCTTGCGAGAAAAGCATAGTGTTATGTTGATAGCATGTTAAATAGCCCGTGCGTGTGTCATACTGGGCATGATGGAGTACGCTGCAGAATTACAGGATTACATTGACACTCTCATGGTGCGTGACGGCTCTGATATTCACATTATTGCTGGTACGAAACCACTGTTTCGAGTGCAGCGGGAGTTAGTGCCGTTTATCCAAAAAGAAGTGCTTACTGAAACAGATACCCAGGAGTTTTTTCGCGTCATTGCCGGGTCACGGGTGGAGCATGCGGAAGGGATGCTGCAGGAGCAGAGGCATTTGATGTTTAGTTATATACACACCACTAAGAATGATGTGAAGGTAAATCTGCGTGTTACGGTGTACTACGAAATGGGAAACATTGCTCTTACGCTGCGATTGGTGCAGGCGAGTGAGCGGACACTGGAGGAATTGCATCTTCCGGCAATGCTGAAAGAGGTGATGCATGAACCAAACGGACTGTTTCTTATCGTTGGTGCCACTGGTAACGGAAAATCTACGGCACTTGCGGCGATGGTCGGGCACTGTAACAATACCCTGCGAAAACACATTCTGACTATTGAGGATCCGATTGAGTTCGTTTTTAACGATCGAAAATCAACTATCACCCAACAGGAAATTCCTTGGGATGCGCTTTCATTTCGTTCTGCCCTTGACACCGCCTTGCGAACGGATGCTGATATCCTCATGATTGGTGAGATGCGTGAAGTTGAAACTATGCGGGCAGTGATGACTGCCGCTGAAGTGGGACATTTGGCGCTTTCAACGGTGCATGCGAACTCTGCCTATGGTGCGATACATCGTATTATTGACTCTTTTCATGCTGATCAGCAACGACAAATAGCGCATCAGCTTGCCGGATCGTTGCTCGGCGTATGTTCTGTTCGGCTGTTACCGAGGATGTCCGGCGGCTTGATACCAGCATGTGAAATACTTATTAATACTGATGCGGTGGGTAACCTTATTCGAGAGGGGAGAGTAGAAAGTATTAAGTCAACCATTCAGACCGGAAAAGAGGAAGGGATGATAAGTTTGGAGCGTTATCTCGCCGACTTGGTAAAGCGGGGTGAAGTAGCACTTGAGGTTGCGACATTACATGCCTCAAGCGAGCAGGCGCTGTCGCGTTATTTGTAAGTAAAAGAATTTGTCATATGATTTTTATCTATACCGTTGTGGACAAAGAAGGGGAGGAGCTTTCAGGGCAATTGGAGGCGACCAGTCGAACAAATGCCATTACTTTATTGCATGAGAGGGGGTATACGGTGCTCTCACTGGAACATGAGTCAAAGAGTGCGTTGGAGATTAATGTGTTTGAAAAGGTTCGAAAAAAAGACCTTGTCATATTTTCTCGCCAAATTGCTACCCTGTTTGAAGCTGAGATATCAGCGCTTCAAGCGTTTAGTTTGGTTTCTGAAAATGTGCAGAATAAGTATTTTCAAGGTATTTTGGTTGATATTGCAAAGAGTATTGAGCAAGGGCTCTCCGTTGAAAAGGCGTTGCTGAAGCATCACAATGTATTTAGTGAATTTTTTATCTCCATTGTTGCCATTGGTGAGCAGTCGGGGACGCTCCCGCGATCTTTTTCTTATCTTGCTGATCACCTAGATCGTAGCGCTGACACTTCTGCCAAGATGCGCAAAGCATTGACCTATCCGATTTTTGTGATAGTGATGTTTTTTCTGGTGATGGTGCTGATTATGGTAACCGTTATTCCGCAAATTTCTACCATTCTTACCCAATCTGGTGCTGAGTTGCCCCTTATCACGAGAATCGTCGTTGCTGTCAGTGATTTTCTGAAACATAATATTGTTTTACTTTTGGTTACCTTTTTCGGTAGCGGGTTTGGCTTGGTTTACTATTCGCAGACCGAGGATGGGCGAAAAGCACTTGATCGTTTTTTGGTGAATTTTCCGTTGCTGCGGGGGATGTTTCGAGAGTACTTTTTGGTTCGTTTTTCTCGTAATCTGGGTGTGATGCTTGGAAGTGGCGTGCCGATTGTTACTGCGTTACAGATATTAAGTCGAGGTATGGTGAATACTGTGTATCAAGAGGTGGTGCGGGAGATGAGTGTGGAGGTGCGGCAGGGGGTAAAATTGTCTGAGACCATAGCCAGGCGGGAGTATCTTGGTAGCAATGTTGCGCAGATTATACGGGTGGGAGAGGAGGCGGGGGAGTTGCAGCGAATTCTTGAGACGATTGCTGATTTGTACGAAAAACAGTTGCGTAATACTATTGATACTGCACTTGATCTTATTCAGCCAACGATTATTGTCTTCTTAGGACTTGGCGTGGGGCTTTTGATCGGTGCAGTTATTATTCCGATATATTCTATCTCATCACAAGTGTAGGGTTTCGGTGGTCGTTGTAGATCGCTTTCTCTGTTTTTCAGTACCACTGTTTTTTATTTGTTTTTGCAGGAAATCAAAACGACCGAGAATATTCTCGGTCGTTTTGAGTTTTTTATCTGCGTTTTTATGCGTAGGCGACACTGTAGAACATAATGGTTGACGCAGTTGTAATAGCGGCGATCGTCGTCATCAGAGTGGTGACTATGACGGCTGCTATCAGCTTTTGGTAGAGCTTCATATATGGTGTATATGTAGTGAATAATATTTTTGAAAAAGAGTGTCGGGTACTGCTTGTCTTCCCTCGTCACAACCTTGCCATGTATGATATATTATACATCATATGTATCAATTTGTCAATTTTTATGGTGATTTTTGATAAAAAATCTTGATTTTTCAAGCTTTTCTTCTTCCTGTGGTATGCAAAAAATGACTGGACTGCGTTTGTTTGCTGCTGTTGGGTGGATTATACGCAGAACTATGTGCGGTACTATGGTAGTATATACAGTATGAAAATAGCGTTTGCGAAACGGGAGTTGTTTGGTAAGGAGGTTGCTGGTCTGCGTGAGCAGGGGCAGGTTCCTGTTGTTTGCTATGGGAATCAGGAGGAGTCACAGTCGTTTGCTGTTGAGGCGAAAATGCTGAAGAAAGCACTTGCATCTGATGCGATGGTGTTTGAGACGGAGGGTGATTTGTCGGGGAAACAGGTGATGGTGCAGGATATTGCCTATCATCCGGTTTCCCGAGAACCAATACACCTTGATTTTCTTTTTGTTGATGCGACGCACGAGGTTACCCATGAGGTGTCGATACATATTGAGGGAGAGTCGCCGGCGGAAAAGGCGTATGGAGGACAGGTATTGGCAACTCTTGATAAGGTTGAGGTGCGTGCCTTACCACAGCACATTCCGAGTCAGGTAACAGTTGCTGTTGATGGTTTGGAGGAGATTGGCTCCCGTTTGACAGCATCTGATATACCGCTTCCTGACAATGTTACACTGGTAACGAATGCGGATGAGATCATTGTGTCTATTGTGGAGGAATCTCAAGAAGAAGAACAGGAACCAGAAATTGATGAAGATTACCTATCAAAAATTGAGGTTACCGGCAAGGGCGGTAAGAAGGAGGATGAAGAGGCCGCTGAGGACGGTGGCGAGGGAGATGTCCCTGATGCGGGGTGAGAAATCTGTTTGCTCTGCTTTTTTATTGCTGGTGTTGTCAGCATTTTCGCTACACTTTTTTTCCTTCCCCGTCTCTGCGGAAGAATGTTTCACTGATCTCGGCACCAGTCGGGAAGCGTTAGAGCAGGCACTTGCGGAATGTCAAGCGCAAATTGAAAAGAATGAAAAGATACTGGAGCAGCAATCTAGCGAACGAAAAAATACGGAATCTGATATTCTGCTTATTAATAATGAAATCAATAAAGGACTTGTTCGTATCCGTCAAATTGACTTGGCTATTGAGGCGTTGGGGAAAGAAATTGTTGATAAAGAAGAGACCGTTGAGGATCTTGCCCGACAACTTGCTGAAAATCAGCAGTTCTTATGGGCGTTGTTGCAGCGCATTAATGAATTAGAGCAGGAAGGGTTTGCCCGGTTTTTGTTCTCTAATGTGACCCTCTCTTCTTTTTTTACCCGTATCAATGAGTATCAATCATTGCGGAAAACCGTTGAGGATTCTATTCGTCGGGTTGGATCGTTGCGGGAACGAGTTGCGGCAAATATTGACGACCTTGAAGAGAAAAAAGATGAGCATGGGTCAGCATGGCAACAGCAGCGGGCGACGGTGAATCAGGTGCAATCTCAACGGAAACAAAAGCAGCAATTGCTTGATATACAGGTTGCACAGGAGAAACAAACTACGGAGAAATTGAGCGAATATGAGAGCCGTGTTGCGGAGATAAATAACCGACTTTTTGAGTTGCAAGGTAGTGCCGATATTTCGTTTGGTCAGGCAGTGCAGTACGCTCGAGAGGCGGAACGAGCGACTGGTGTGCGACCTGCTTTCTTGCTGGGTTTGATTAAAAATGAATCTGATCTTGGGAAAAATGTTGGAACTGGGAATTACTTGACCGACATGCACCCGACTCGAGACGCGCCGATTTTCCCTTATATTGCGAAATTGCTTGGTTTTAAAGATCCGAGTGAGTTGAAAGTGTCAGCGAACCCCGGGTTTGGTTGGGGTGGTGCTATGGGACCAGCACAGTTTATTCCGTCAACTTGGGTTCGGTTTGCAGGATTGGTGAATGCGAAGACTGGTACCGCTTCGCCGGTGAGAAATTTGATACAAACAACGCGCATATTGCAGGTAGGAAGTACCGGTGCGGATGTGAAGCGGTTGCAACAGTTCTTAAACCAGCGCGGGTTTACCGTTGCAACGAGTGGAGCGGGAAGCCCTGGCAATGAGAGTAGTCGCTACACCGATAAGGTGGCGGCTGCGGTAAGTCGCTTTCAGGAGCGGTATGCGAATCGGATCTTGCGCCCCTATGGCTACACTCGTGGCACCGGAGCCGTTGGTAATTCGACGAGAAATGCTATAAATCAACTGGACTTTTTCTCAGGTCCGTGGCAATATCGTGCGGAAAAGGACCTCATACGCAAAAAAGCGGGCAATCATCGACCGTCTAACCCATGGAATCCACGAGATGCGTTCTTTGCTTCTGCCACATACCTGCAGCAGCTTGGTGCTGCAACAGATGAGTGTAATGCAGCGGCAAGCTACTATGCTGGTCCAGGTTGGCGGACCGGACAATACCGGCAGCATGCGCTTAATTACTGTCGTGCCGTTGCTTCAAATGCTCGGATATTCCAGCGAGATATTGATTATCTTGATGGTTAGTGTTGAGTTTCCCGTTGAAATGCAACAGACCTAGTATGCACATGAGCAAGTTCTGGCTACTTGTCTGAGACAAACAACCACCCAGGACCGTCAGACCAATCAGACGAATAAAAATCTGGTTTGACAGTGGACATCGTTTTTTGACCGCGGCGTTTATAGACATTGAACATATAAGCTCCGCCATTCGAATCGATGAAGGGTTCCATGCCGATGGAAACCCATTCTTTAGTATCGCGTGTCAGACAATACTGTGGTCCGACCCATGGAGGGCAAGGTTTGAGTCCTTGTGCTTCTGCGGCTTTGAATACTTCTTCTGTAGTGCCGCCATCAGGGAGTCCGAGGTCTTCCAGGGTTACTCTCTCGAGGCGTACCCGCTCTTCTGGTATGCTGGTGAGTTTGTTGAGGAGGATTCTTGCAGAGTGATCTACCCCGCTCCCCTCTTCCTCAAGCGCCTCTATATACGCCGCACCAGAGTGATACTCAGCAGAAAGGTAGAATATATCGCCTCGCTTTTCTTTTTTGTAGAGCACAATGTTTTCCCGCAATCGCTCTGTTTCAGTGGCAAAGCTGGTACGGAGTTCTTTCGATTTTTCAGAGTCACTTCCTTCACTCATCAGTATTGCTCTATACTCGTCTGCAGTGTCTTGTAGCACCTGGTACTGATGCTCTAAAGATTCGCAGGTTATCTCTTGCATATATCTTTAGTGTACCGTACACTCTGTTCTTCAAACAAATAATACATCTGAGCAAGGACCAGCTACTTGTCTGAGACAAACAACCAGTCCCGGAAAGGGCTATAAAGGAGTAAGTCGGAAGTGCGCATTGTTATATTACCGCGTGCGCGTCTTTTACTTTTAAAGGAAGTGAACACACGAGCATGACCAGACGAATCGGTGAGGGGTTCCATGCCAATAACAACACTCTCTTTTCCAGCACCAGCTGCCAGGCAATACTGTGGTCCGACCCATGGAGGGCAGGGTTTGAGTCCTTGTGCTTTTGCGGCTTTGAGTATTTCTTCTACGCTTTTGACGACAGGGACAGAGAGAGGGAGTCCGAGGTCTTTCATGGTTACTTTTTTGAGGCGTACCTGCTCTTCTGGTATGGTGGTGAGTTGGTTGAGGAGGTCTTTTGCACTGGAAAATAGGCGGCCCCTCTTTTCCTCAAGTGCTGCTATATACGCCGCGCCAGAGCGATACTCAGCAGAAAGGTAGAACGTACCTTCTTGCCGTTCTTTGTAGAGCACAATGTTTTCCCGCAACCGCTCCGTTTCAGTGGCAAAGCTGGTACGGAGTTCTTTCGCTTTTTCAGAGCCACTTCCTTCACTCATTAGTATTGCTTTATACTCGTCTGCAATGTCTTGTAGTACCTGGTACTGTTGCTCTAAGGATTCGCAGGTTATTTCTTGCATATGTCTTTAGTATACCGTACATCCAAATTTCTGCAGTTCTATTGCGATACTCTTGAGGGATTTTTTTTGCTATAATAAAACCATACATGCATGTTAAGTTTGAAAAATTTGTTGCAGGTAAAGACAAAAATAAAGATTCGTTTGATGGTAAGAATGAGGAGGTGGCGGAGAAAACTGTAGAGCAAAAGAAAGGAGAGTCTCCAGAACTGCAGGAAATGAGAGAGGTGGTCGGTGGTTTTTTGGAGAAAAACAAAAGAATGCTGAATGAATTTGCTGGTGGTGATGTGAAGTTCAATATTGAGGGAGGCGGAGGATTTTTCTTTAATCTTATGGATAAAGAAGTGACCCTTGATCATGAGTGGTTTCATGAACAGGGTTACTCCGAGGGGGAGATGCTTTGGGTAACATTGCACGAACTATCGCATTACCGCGATTTTACTGAATCACCTGAGGATGTGTTGCGGTATAACGTTGATCACGGTATAGAAAGAGCACGAGAGATAGGTGATCACATGCTCGGTATACTAGAAGAGAAATTTGGTGACACACACCCTGACGCTGTTGAAAAATGCAAAAAAGAGATACCCGTTGGCACAAAAGGGGGTCGGAAGATACGGAGTATTGATCAGGGTGGTATGAAGGCGTACAGCACTTTTTTTAATATCTTTGATGATGTGTTTGTGAATAATCAGGTATCTCGTCGAGCACATCCGTATAACAGGAACACTGGGCGACATCGGAATGCAATTGTTGATTTGTATAGGTATAAGTTGTTTCCTGGGGCTAACTATGCTGATTTGCCTCGCCATTTTCAATTCCTTTACGCACTCTTGCGAGAAGAGATGGTGCCGGATGAGCAGGTGGAGGTGGGTGACGAGGTGCAGGAGATTTTAGACAAGAGGTGTGTTCGCTGGTTTGGTGAGGAGATGACCCCTAGAGAATGTGTAGAAAAGAGTGTAAAGAAATCCAATATCTACGGCGCAACAGTAAAAGAGCGGTACACAGCACTTCGACACACCCTTGAACCTGTTTTTACGGATTTGTTGCTCAGAGACCTTGAGGATTGGGAGCCGTCATCACCACCAGAAGAGGGAGAGGAAGGTGGGGAAGAGGGCGAGGAAGGGCAGGAAGGCGGGGAAGAGGGCGAAAGTGGAGAAAGTCAGGGAGGTGAAGGAGGTGGTGAGCAGCAAGAGGGTGGACAGCAAGGCAGTTCAAATCCATTTGGTGATCCATGGGAGAAAGAATATCAAGATCATAGCAAGCATAGCCCTGATCAGTATGATTGGGATGAAATGATTGATGAGATAGAAAATCGTGCGGAGCGGAAAAAAGAAGAGGAGGAGGAACAAGTAGAAAAGGAGCAGTGGGATAAAAAGACGCCAGAAGAAAAACAAAAAGATCTCGCAGAAAGAAAAGATCGGGATCTTGAAAGGGAAAACGGACTGAGAAATGGGGAAATAGAACATCTGAGAGAAATGCAGGATGAGCTGGAGCAACCCATACAGGATTTGTCTGAATTTTGGCAGACACTGTTGCAGGTGTACCGTACGATAGGTAAACGCAGAGTTATCAGTGGGAGACATCAAGAAGGAAGTGACATTAACATAGATGCTATTGTTGAAGAATATCCGCGGATACTGGCGGGGAGCGCTGAAAACGCTCGTATATTTAAAAAGATGACACTTGAGCAGAAAAAAATATCTTTTCCGGAGGAGGTGCATGTGCGCATTATTGGTGATGTGTCCGGCTCTATGGACGCACAAAAAATGCACATCTTAAAGCAAAGCATTGTATTGCTGGTGTCTTCGTTGAACGAATTTCAAAAACGGGTTGACTGGCAGAAAAATGAGGAAGGTGCAATACAGACAAAAGTTGACACACAGGTTTGGGAGTTTGCCGGTGGAACACAAGAAATTAAATCGTTTCGATCAGAAGATTCTGTTGACGAGGATGTGAAATTAGCAAAAATGCTCGGCACCCTCCACAGCGGAGGTTCGACAGATGATGCCAATGCGATTAAAACGGTGTCAAGTGCCATACACACAGATAGTGATTGTGTACGCAAAATTCGTGAAAAGAAGATGCTGGAAATTGTCTTTATGATTACTGATGGTGGCTCCAATGACCCTAAAGAAGTACAAGAAGAGGTTGCATCGTTACATGAAACTGGTGTGATAGCTCGTGCTTTTCAAATTGGCAGTGTTGACAAGGGCGAGAGAAAATCATTTCACATTGCGTGGAATAGGGGTAATGAAACACGAGGGGTATTGGTCGGTGAAGATGTTGGACAACTTCCCGGGGCACTTTCAGAGGCACTTCGTAGTATTGTTGTCGATTCTATGTAATACTGTATCTATATGCAAGAGGTAACCTGCGAATCCTTAGAGCAACAGTACCAGGCACTACAGGACACTGCAGATGAGTATAGAGCAATACTAATGAGTGAAGGCAGTGACTCTGAAAAAGCGAAGGAACTCCGTACCAGTTTTGCTACTGAAACAGAGCGATTGCGGGAAAACATCGTGTTCTACAAAGAAAAGCGAGAAGGCATATTCTACCTTTCTGCTGAGTATCGCTCTGGTGCGGCGTATATAGAGGCACTTGAGGAAAGGGGGTTCCAGGTATTACTCAATACAAAGCACCTCCTAAACCGACTTCACACCATACCAGAGGGTCGGGTACGCCTCAAGAAAGTAACCATGAGAGACCTCGGACTCCCTGGCGGCAGCACCACAAGAGAAGTACTCAAAGCCGCAAAAGCGCAAGGATTCAAACCCTGCCCTGCATGGGTCGGACCACAGCATTGCCTGACAGATGATACTAAAGAAGATGTTGCTATTGGCATGAAACCCCTTGACAATTTTGGCGGCGATGCTTATGTGTTCAGGACTGTCAACACTTCCTATTTCCACCGTAGTTCTCAGCTGATCACTCTTAATGTGGGCTCTGGCTGGCCTTCCGACAAGGAGTTTTTGTTTGTCTCAGACAAGTAGCCAGAACTTGCTCAGGTGCATATTAGGTCTGTTGTATTTCAGCGGGGAATTCAATATGGTACTATATAAATAATCATAATTAGCAAGTATAATAAATACAATATGAAAAAATTTGAAAAAGGCGTAAGAAAAAATGTCCGCGAGTATCAGTCGCAGCGAGAACAGAAAGTGGTGGAAGAGCGATCAAAAGAGTACATCGATGAAAAAAATATTGCGAGTATTAAGTGGCTTAATGAAGGTGGCTCAATACATAAGTACTTTGAAAGTATTAGCAAGAATGATAGGGAAGAGGTGTCAGGGTCTAAAAAGAATGAGGCAGAGGATCTGTCAGAGGCACTAAGCGAGGACGAAAAGTTGCTGTTTGCCGAGAAGGCAAAAAACATGAAAAAGATCGGGGAGGATTACCGATCAGTTGTTCTTGAGATGAAATTGCTTGATAAAATTGAACGGGAACTTTTGGAAAATGCTTGGGACATTCGAAAGAGAGGATATGCCAGCACAGAAATAGGCGAAGCACTACAGACATTGAAGGAGAGAAAAGGGTCTGCTGAGAAAAGATTGGAGGACAACATGCAATCCAACCCAGAGGCATGGTATGTACATCACCTGCTTACCTTACGAGGGTACAAAAGGTCACTTTTGAATGAGAAGTTGGTAAGAACACCATATGTGCAGGAGAGGTTTGATAAGGTTTCCGAAAATATTCGCGCAGCGCAGCCAGTATTCATCTCTGGACACCTTGGGAGTGGAAAGTCACAACTTGCGTTTCAGGTTGCTGAAGAGGTTTATCGGGAAATTAACCCTGAAAGTAAAGAAGAGCATCCATTTTATCGCATTTCTGGTGATGAAAATGTAACCAGATCTGATTTTTTTGGTCGATATGTGCTGAAGGGATCAGAGAAGGATCCAAAATTAATGAAAGAGATACGAGAGAACGCAGAAGAAGAATTTGAAGTATGGGCTAAGAAACAGGATGAAGAAACGCTACAAGAGAAAGGAAATCAGCAATGGGATCTCATACTGGCCGAAGTGCATAATAAGTTAGATACTGGAAATACAACCGAATTTGAATATGGTCCTGTGTATAAGGCGATGGAAGAAGGAAAAGTGCTTGTGATTGATGAGGCGAATGCAATACCGCACGAGACACTCATTTGTTTGAACGATATATTAGCATCTGTGAGGATGACGCCTGGAAAAAATACTGTTGTGTTACATCACAACGGTGGTAAGAAGGTTATCGCGAAACCGGGGTTTAATATCATTTTGACTGGAAATCTGAATACACAGACAAATAGCAGTTATGTTGGTAGGCAGACATTGGATCCGGCGTTCTTAAGCAGGTTCACAAGAATGGAATATGATTATGTGCCACAGAGTACAGAAGGTGGTCTTGAAGAGGTTGCCATGGGAGATGAGTTATTTCATATTATGCTTGCAAAAGTGATGGACAGGCGCGGAAACATACATCTGCCGAAGGGCTCTATAGAAAAATTGTGGGAGCTTGCAAAAGCCGCACGAATTTTGCAGGAGAGTTTCTCAGGAAAAAGGGAACTTGAGTATGATGGCATCGGAAAGAATCTTGAGAAAAATGTACCCTCCATACGATCTCTGGTAAAAGTATTTGAGGCATGGGAGCGGGATGAATACCGACACACACTTGATTATCACCTAAAGGAATCGTTTGTTGATGAAATAGATGATGGAACGACTGATAAGGATTTTATTGAGCAGAATCTGAGAAATCTCGGGGGATTTTTTGAAGATGGGTATGACAAACCTGTTGCTAGAGATGACTTTGAATTTATCTACAAAGAACAAGTGGCTGAGTATGCGTTTGGCGAAGCGCCTGAACACACCTATCCAGAGGCAGAGATAAGAGAAGAAGAAAAAGAGATGATGCGAATAGAAGAATCCCTCAAGAGTATCGCAATAGAACTGCAGGAAGTTGGATGTACGGTACACTAAAGACATATGCAAGAGATAACCTGCGAATCCTTAGAGCAACAGTACCAGGTACTACAAGACACTGCAGATGAGTATAGAGCAGTACTGATGAGTGAAGGAAGTGACTCTGAAAAAGCGAAAGAACTCCGTACCAGTTTTGCTACTGAAACGGAGCGATTACGGGAAAACATTGTGCTCTACAAAGAACAGCAAGAGGGCATATTCTACCTTTCTGCTGAGTATCGCTCTGGCGCGGCGTATATAGAGGCACTTAAGGAAAAGGGGGGTCGCGTACTTTCCAGCGCAAAAGACCTCCTCAACCAACTCACCACTATACCAGAAGAGCAGGTACGCCTCAAGAAAGTAACCCTGAAAGACCTCGGACTTCCTGATAGCAGCACCCCGGAAGAAGTATTCAAAGCCGCAGAAGCGCAAGGACTCAAACCTTGCCCTCCATGGGTTGGACCACAGTACGGCCTGGTACACGCTACGGAAGAATATGAGACTATCTTCACGGAACCCCTTGACAGTTCGCATGTCGATGCTTTTATGTTTTTTCGTACCCTTAACGACAGCCGTGGTCTATTCCTGGCCGCGCCTAGTTTGGAATATTGGTATAATTTTTCCCCGGATGGAAAGTTTGTATTTATCTCAGACAAGTAGTTGGTCCTTGCTCATGTGCATGCCAGGTCTGCTGTATTTCAGCAGAGGATTCAATGCTTGCTGCACTTCAGCCGAGAATCTGATATGGTGTTTTGGTATAAAAAGCAAACGGGGCACTAAGGATACTCTTTTGAGGAATATGCTTAGTGCCCCGTTTGCCAATGTAAAGTGTTACATCTTTATGGTGTATAATTTGTAATTCTTTTCGTCCTGCCATGGACTCTTCAGGCGACTGGCATCAAGTCGCTAAGTTGCCAAATCCACCATTTCCTTATCTGGTATATACAATAGCATATAATTTTATATATGTCAACCTATTTGAAAGAAATCGTTACTTTATAGGGTATATTCTGGCTTTTTGGCGTTTTCAGTACTAATTATTTGGCGTTTATCGGGGGTTTTTGTGGGGTGGAGATCACAGGTGATACATCAAAAAATAGGGCATACTAAGGGTGATTTTGGGATATATGGACACTAAAAAGGAATTTTGTGATCTGGTGGCAATACCAGAAACCTCACTCTCACTCCGTTTTGTGCGGGCTGGTGGTCCTGGTGGGCAGCATGTTAATAAAACTTCATCTGCCGTTCGCCTCTTTTTTAACACCCACTGCTTAGATGGGGCGGTTCGAAAGCGCTTGCAAAGGGTTCCGAAGGCGAAATTAAGCAAAAATGGCACCCTGCTTGTTGTGGCACGAGAACACCGTTCGCAGCGACAAAATATTGATGAGGCATACCAGCGGCTTGCCGATGTGCTTGCTGTTGCTCGTCGCAAGCCGAAAGTGCGTGTTCCGACCATGCCGACAAAAGCATCGCAAGAGCGCCGTCTGCTGAGGAAGAAGCGGCACGGTCAAAAGAAAGCACATCGGCGGGTGCTGGAGGATTGAGTGGTGTGTGTTGCTATGGTTGTTAGGTGGTGTGGAGTATACTGGATGTAATGAAGTTTAAGTATGTTGTACGAATTTTGCTTATCTGGGCAGTGCTGTATTTGAGTGTCATTTATCTTGATGCTATAACGCTGCTGCCGACGGAGTATGGTATCGTTCCCTCATTTTTACTACTTTTTATCATTTTTGCCGCTGTTGAGATGTTGCTGTATCCGGTGATGCACATGTTGATACTGCCGTTGCGTATTCTCACTTTTGGCTTTGCGTCAGCAATTCTTTCGGTAAATCTGGTGTATGGTATCGCCTTTGTGTTTCCACTTTTTGTTGTTTCTTCATTTTGGCAGGCGGTGGTACTCGGCACTGGCATGGGCATCGTACGGATGTTGACAAAATAATGTATGTTTGTAGATGAACGAACAATTACCATCGTTGCCGGGAAAGGAGGGGATGGCGCAGTGCATTGGCGACGGGAAAAGTTTCTTGCAAAAGGTGGTCCTGATGGTGGCAACGGCGGCAATGGTGGAGATGCCTACATAGAGGCAGTGCGGAATATTCGCGTGCTTGAACGATGCACTGAAAAAGAGGTGTTGCGGGCAAAGAACGGTCAGGACGGTAAGGGTGTGTTGCGAGATGGTAAGGGCGGAGATGCCGTAACGGTATTGGTGCCAGTTGGGTCTGTTGTATTGAACACCACTACTCTGGAGCGTTTTGAGATGCTTGAAGAGGGGCAGCGGGTGTTAGTTGCTACCGGTGGTAGGGGTGGTTTCGGTAATGCGCATTTCAAAAGTTCAGTGAACACTACTCCTGCCACTGCAACTGCGGGGCAGGAGGGGCAATCGTACCAGTTTCGTATTGAGTTACGCATTATTGCTGATGTGGGGATTGTTGGCTTTCCGAACGCCGGAAAATCAACACTGCTCAATACTTTGACCAATGCGTCTGCTCGCGTTGCTGCATATCCGTTTACCACGCTGGAGCCAAATCTTGGCATGTTTCATGGCTATACCCTTGCTGATATTCCCGGACTCATAGAAAAAGCGGCGCAGGGGAAGGGGTTGGGGCATAAGTTTTTGCGGCATATTTCCCGGACTCGAATGTTAGTGCATCTCGTTTCCGCGGAGGAAGATGATCCCCTGAAGGCGTATCACACTGTTCGTGATGAGTTATTGGCATATGACAAAACTCTGCTTGAAAAGAAAGAGATTATTGTGCTTTCCAAGACGGATATGGTTGACCCTGCTGTTGTGCAATCACGGCTCAGCAAGTTGCCTCAAGGAGCGATGTCGTTGACGGTGCTTGATGATGACTCAGTCGTGGCGTTTAGTAAGGCGTTATCTCAGGCATTGGCCCCTTTCCGGTAGCGTGGTTGTGGCAAGTATTGGTATGGTATATACTGTAAGTATGAAAAAAGAGACACATCCTGAGGTGCACCCTGTGCTGTTCCGTGATACGGGTGTGGGAGTTGATTTTGTCGGATTATCAACCGCAACCTCTGAAGTGAAAGAAGTTGTTGATGGTGTTGAGCACTTTGTCATCCCAATTGAAATTAGTTCTGCGAGCCACCCATTTTATACTGGTGAAGAGAATATTATTGATTCTGCCGGTCGGGTTGAGAAATTTAAGGCACGAGCAGGGAGAAAATCTGTCACCGGTAAGCGGCAACGGGAAGTGGTTGCTCCGAAAAAAAAGGAAACAGAAGATGTTTTGGCGAGCAAACGAAATCAACAGCCGTCTGTGTCAAAAAAAGTAACGGAAAAGAAAGTGGCACCACAGAGAGGAGAACACCAGCAGTAACGGTGTTGTGCCGATATGGGTATGGACAATATAGCACAGTATGAAACAGATCCTCGGACGATGTATATCGTCAAAGAGTATCGTCGATTAGAGGAAAAGCTTGCTGAGCTGGATGCCATGCAGCAAGAGGGGATGGAGGCGTTGGTGCAGGAAGAGCGATCTGAACTGCAAGCGCAAATGCAGGCAGTTGTGGAGCAGGTACAAGCGATTGTGCAAGAAGATGCCGACGAAGCGAAGAGTGCTAATGAGGTTATTTTGGAGGTGCGCGCAGGGGCTGGCGGAGATGAGGCATCTATCTTTGCTCGTGACCTTGCAGTGATGTATGAAAAGTATGCCAGCAGTAAAGGGTATTCATTTTCTGCGGTTTCACTGTCTGAAAATAATATTGATGGGTATAAGGAGGCATCGTTTCAGATACGGGGGAAGGTGGTGTATGATTTTTTCCGTTTTGAGACCGGTGTGCATCGGATACAGCGAGTTCCGGCGACTGAGAAGTCGGGTAGAATACATACCTCCACTGCGTCGGTTGCTATCTTGCCTATACGCAAAAAGAAGTTACTTGAACTTGATCCGGGTGATATACAGATGGAATTTTCTCGTTCTGGTGGGGCGGGCGGGCAGAATGTGAATAAGGTTGAATCTGCGGTTCGGATGGTGCATACACCGACTGGTATTGAGGTGCGTTGCACCGAAGAGCGTACGCAACTGCGGAATCGAGAGCGAGCATTAGAAATTCTCACGGCGAAGGTTGAGCAGGAGCGAGAAGAGCAGGAGGCGAAAGCGTATGCCTCAATGCGAAAATCACAAATTGGCACCGGCGATCGTTCTGAAAAAATTCGTACCTATAATGTGTTGCAAGATCGAGTAACCGATCATCGCATCAAGAAAAGCTGGTCTAATATTGAGGGTATTCTTGCCGGGGCATTGGATCCAATCATACAGGCGTTGCAAGAGGCGGACCAAGAGGCAGATGCCTGACTCATAATCCGCTACCCCCCAAAAACCCTTAGTTCACGAGTTCTTTTGCGGGGATGGCCTGATACTTGACATAATGCTATATCTATGGTATAGTACTATTACTTGCAAGCAACGGTGTATAGTTTACAAGCATTTGGTAGAAGAGAGGGCTTGACAGATTAAATATATTATGGTATATTATAGTCAGTGGTTTAGACAATTCTCTTAAGATGTATTTGGGAAGCGGCAATTTTATTTACAGGAGGGAAACTCCTACTTTGTGTTATTAGCGCAATCCGCAAAGACATCTTAAGAGAGTCGTGTAAAAGTATAATTTGTATGATTCTTGCTCTTTTATATAGTAGTACCTTAGGTAGTCCACATAATCGGATAGTATTCTGTCAGGTTATGCGGGCTACTTAATGTACCCGATTCTTTGCCACCACGGGTGTTCCGTGGGATGGCGTTTTCTTTGAACTTGAACTCGGAACACTAGACACCGTTGTGTGTTCTGGTGTTCCATATTCCCTAAGGAGGGAAAAATGTTGAACTTAATGAAAACTTCGAGCGCGTCCACCTCGGCAAAAATTCGTAAGTACACCTTCCGCCTTCGGGCAGAAGGGGCCCCGGTCATCTCCGTGAACGAAAACGGATGGAAAAGCATCGTTGCTTGGGAGGACGCCTTCGAGGTCGTGACCGTCACGGCACGGTCTTTGTCCGAGGCGGCCGCCTTGGCGGCAAACAAGGGGAATCCGAACTTCTTGTGCTCCGCGGATCTGGAGAAGTTTGGATCCACAGTCACCCATCTCTACTTGAACCGCGACTGCACGGGGATCGGGGAGTGTGTGGGGGACCACGTCCCCCCACACTGCACCGTGGTGCAGAAGGTGTTCGGGGATCTTCCCCGACCATGCATTGATGAACTTTACTCTAGGTACTTTCCCTCGGAATAGTGCCTAGTTAAGGCCGTGAGGATTGGCCTTCAACCTCAAACCCACAGGTTAACAAACACTGTGGGTTTTTTCTTTTTCCCTTGCGGGCTGCGGCACTAAGCCGTAGCCCGTATTTTTTTTGGAATACTTTTTATACAACATATTTCGTTTGGCTATTTTATATACTATCTTGCTATACTGTATGCCATGGAGAGAGAAGGTCTGCTTGTGAAAATTTTTGACTATGGGGCAATAGTACTGTCGTTTTTCGTCTTTATGCTCACATGGTTTAATGGCAATCTGACTGCTATGCCGTGGTACGGGTTGTTACTTGTCATTGTGTTCGCAACAATGGCGGCTTTGGGGGTATTTGCGATGCTGCGTGTTCGTGCGCATCGACGGGGTGCGATTGCCTTTGGCGTGTTGTTGCTTCTTATGAGTGTGCCATCCATGCTGCATCGCTCGTTTGGCTCATTATCTGTGGCTGAAATGACGGCTTTTTATCTCAAGCAAGTGTATGTACCGCTCCTTGCCGGTACTTCGCTTTTTTTGCTTTTGAAAAATCAGGACAAAACATGGCAAATCCTTTTGCGCTGGGGAACACGACTTTATGCAGTGCTTGGTACTATGCTCGGTACCATGTTGCTCTATCAAAATACGTTTTCTCCGTCAGTGTCGTTGGAAAGTGCGCCCGAGGAGGTGCAGACCATGCTGGCTGTCAGTATGTTTGTCGGTATTGTTTTGGCTGTTGCTGGGCTTATGATTGCTCCGCTCTATATTGTATGGCGGAATACGACTCAAGATGTGCGGTAACATGCGTGCCGTGCTTGTGATACACTGCACTATATATGACTACTCAGCCGGCTATACCTGAGATTTTTCTCTCTCCGTACAATCATACTGCGCATGAGGCATCTATCTATGCGTTGTGGGAAAAGAGTGGGTTTTTTAACCCTGACCATTTGCCGGGGGAACGGCAGGAGGCATATACGGTGATTATGCCGCCGCCGAATGCAAACGGGGCGCTTCATGCGGGACATGCCCTGTTTGTGACGCTGGAGGATATGATGGTGCGGTATCAGCGCATGCGGGGGAAGAAAGTGCTCTGGGTGCCGGGTGCAGACCATGCTGGGTTTGAAACGCAGGTGGTATATGAGAAGAAATTGGCGAAGGAGAAACGATCCCGGTTTACTATGTCATCAGAAGAACTGTATGCTGAGATATTAGCATTTACTCAGGAGAATAAATCGCATATGGAGGGGCAGTTGCGCTCGCTTGGAGCGAGTTGTGATTGGTCACGGTTGCTGTTTACCCTTGATGATCGGGTGAAGGAGCAGGTGTATGCCACTTTTGCGCAGCTGGAGAAGGATGGGTTGCTTTACCGAGATTTGCGTTCGGTGCATTGGTGTCCGAAACACCAGACCGGCTTCTCTGAATTGGAGTTGGAGCATCAGGAGCGAAAAGATCCTTTTTATTACTTTCAGTATGGTCCGTTTGTGATTGGTACGGTACGACCGGAGACCAAGTTTGCTGACAAGTATGTGGTGGTGCATCCGGACGATGCGCGGTATGCAGGGTATACGCATGGACAAAAAGTACCAGTTGATTGGATACATGGTCGTATAGAGGCGACCGTTATAAAAGACGAGGCAGGTGATCCAGAGAAGGGGACCGGGGCAATGACCATTACTCCGTGGCACTCTAAAGTTGACTGGGAGATAGCGCAGCGGCATGGTTTGGATGTTGTGCAGATTATTGACGAACGGGGGAAATTATTGCCTATTGCGGGAGCGTTTGCTGGGATGAATGGTATGGATGCTCGTGGAAAAATTGTGGAAAAGATGGGGAAAATGGGGCTCTTAGTCCGAACGGACGAAGAGTATTCTCATACGGTTTCGGTGTGCTATAAGTGTGGACGAGAGATTGAGCCGCAACTCAAGAAGCAGTGGTTTATCACCATGGAGCCCTTAGCCAAGCGGGCGATTGCGGCAATCAAAGGTGGGGAAGTATCCTTTGTTACAGAGCGACATCAGCGCGTTGCCCTGCACTGGCTTTTGCAATTGCAGGATTGGAATATCTCGCGGCAAATTGCTTGGGGCATACCGATACCGGCAAAAATTTGTACTCAGTGTGATCATGGGGTGGTTGACATTGACGATACCATAACACAGTGCCAGAAGTGTGGTGGTGTCGTGGAGCAGGATCCCGACACCTTTGATACATGGTTTTCTTCTGGGCAGTGGCCATTTATTACGCTCGGGTATCCGGATGGAAAAGATTATCGTGACTTTTACCCAACGAGTATCATGGAAACCGGCAATGATATTTTATTTTTTTGGGTGGTGCGTATGCTGATGCTCGGACTCTATCGTACCGGCACGGTACCGTTCAAAGAGGTGTATTTGCATGGATTGGTGCGTGATAGCAAAGGGGAAAAGATGAGCAAGTCAAAAGGAAATGTTATTGATCCGACTGAGGTGGCGAAAGAATATGGCACGGATGCGATGCGGATGGCATATATTGTTGGTAATGTGCCGGGAGAGCATATTAACTTTTCGTTGGATAAAATCCGTGGGTATAAGAAGTTTGCAAACAAGGTGTGGAACATCGGGCGGTTTGTATTGACTGAAACTGCAGGGTGTACCTATGTGACTGACCTTACTGAGCAGGACAGAGAGCATAAAAATTTGTTTGACAGATTGCTACAAGAGATAACAGGCGACATGGAAGAGCATCGGTACCACCTCGCTGCTGAGAAACTCTATCATTATATTTGGCACACCTTTGCGGATAGTATTATTGAGGAGAGTAAGGGTATCCTTTCCGGTGACGATGCGCATGCAAAGCAGTCACGACAATCGTTGCTGCTCTATCTCTACACGGTTTCACTCAAAGCACTGCATCCTTTTATGCCGTTTATTACTGAAACCATTTGGCAGCACATCCCTGAGGGAGTGTGGAAAGATGCGGAGCTATTGATGGTTGCCCGTATGGACGGATTCTCGTAGCGCCTTGCAAATTAAGAGGAAAATGCTACAATAAAGTAAGAATACTACATTATTAGGAGGACATTATAATGTCCGATTTTCAATATTACACTTATGCACAGTTTGATCCGCGGTCGACCGAAGAGGCGTCTGCTCATAATGAGCAGATATTTGCAGATGCTGGGGAGCGGGGTGTTTGGGGGATTGAAGTGACAATCCCTTCTTTGGCGGCTCTTTGCGAGCGGAACATTGACCCACAGCATAGCGGCGGGAGTTCATCTGTGACTGCTATTGAGTTGGCGGCACTTTTCTATGAGCCACCTGCTGGAATAACATTTGCTACCGTTCGACCCGACCTTGACTCTGTTGGTGCAATGGCGATGTTTGAGGTAGGGCATGAGACGGGAGGCATTCCGACCACGGAAACGGTGAGTCGGGTAAAAATTGTTGCCGATGCGGATAAGTTTGCAAAAGGTGATTGGCCTGGCCCACGCCCACTCCCGACAGTAGAGAATTCGTATCCGGAAGGTGGGAGTGCATTTCAGCTTGCCGCTATTGGTGCTGCGGTTGCGGACTTCAAAGTTCCGCTCGATGAGCGAGTTGGCATGATGAAACACTGGCTGTTGACCGGGGAAGATCCACCCGGTTACCGAGAGCGTGCCGAAAATGAGCGAGCAGACCTTGTTGCCGCTCTTGAGATGGGGGCTATTTGCATTACCACTCCGGGTAACTCTATTGCCGCGGTTAGGAGCACTCACCGTGCCGCGACCATGCTGGGCTATCTTCGGGCGCCCGTTGTCGTTGCATTGAATCCTGAGTTTCGGCTCGGTGGCGGTGAACCGCATTGGAAATTCACCGTGTGTGCGTATAGCCCGAAGTATGCAGATATTAACGGTGTTTTGCAGGATCTTGTTGCTCGAGAACCCGGATGGGGCGGGTCGTCGACTATTATTGGTTCACCGCAAGGTGTGAGCTCTTCTCTCACGATCAAGGAAATTGTCTCGGTTGTGGAAGAACATCTTTTGTAATGGTGAATTATTTTCTCAGGAGGTGCCTAGGCACCTCCTTATTTTTATGCAATTTTAGCTACTTCAGTTGCATTGTTCTGGTGCGGTTTGTTGGTATAGTATAGGTGTCAGCCACCTTAGCTCAGTTGGTAGAGCGACGCACTCGTAACGCGTAGGTCGTCGGTTCAATTCCGACAGGTGGCTCTTGACTTCAGGTTATACTGGGTATGTGAGTAAAAAAGTACCAAGAAAGGTTCAAAATCGGGCGGAAAAGTTGCGTATAGAAGTTGCGCGATTGCGCGATTTGTATCACAAGGAGGATGTGTCCGAGATTTCTGATGAGGCGTTAGATTCCCTGAAACGGGAGTTGGCGGATATTGAAGGGGAATATCCTTCTTTGGCGGTTGTAGATTCTCCGACACAAACGGTTGCCGGCGGGGTGAAAAAAGGGTTTTCGAAGGTGACGCACTCGGTACGACAATGGTCATTTAATGATATTTTTTCTGAGGCGGATTTGCAGGAATTTGATGCGCGGATAAAGCGATTTTTACAACGAGAAGATGCGGCAATTACTTACTTTGCGGAAGAGAAGATAGACGGTGTGAAGATTATTTTACGGTATGAACAAGGAAAACTGAAGACCGCAGCGACTCGTGGTGATGGTGTTGTTGGTGAAGATGTGACGGACAATATTCTAACACTACAAGAGGTACCGCGTACACTGACAAAAAAAATAACTATTATTGTTGAAGGGGAAGTGTATCTCACCACGCAAGAGCTCAAACGCATTAATCAAGAGCGAAAAAAAAGAGGGGAGTCCGTTTACGCCAATCCACGAAATCTTGTTGCCGGTTCGTTGCGGCAACTTGATCCCGCTGTGACGGCTTCTCGTGATCTGCGCATTTTTATATACGATGTTGCACAATACGCAAAAAAGCCGGATACCCAAGAGAAAGAGTTGCAGTTTTTAGAAACCCTTGGTTTTCCTGTGAACCGTGCAAGAAAGCTGTGTAAGACACTTCCTGCCATCGTGCAATTTTGGAAACAGCGAGAAAAGAAGCGGGAGTCGCTGCCATACTGGATAGACGGTATTGTGATAAAGGTGAATGATCGTGCCTATCAGGAGCAATTGGGGTACACCGGCAAGGCACCACGATATGCGGTGGCGCTTAAATTTCCGGCAGAGCAGGTGACGACCGTGTTAGAAGATGTTGCGTTTCAGGTGGGGCGGACTGGGGTGGTTACCCCTGTGGCTCATTTGAAGCCCGTGAGTATTGCGGGTACAACGGTTGCACGGGCGACCTTGCATAACGAGGACTACCTACAGCAACTTGATGTGCGAGTTGGTGACACCGTGATTGTGCAAAAAGCGGGCGATATCATTCCGGAGGTGGTGCAAGTGGTGAAAAATCTTCGTCCGAAGAGTTCTAAAAGCTTTGTTTGGCCAAAAAAGATTGTCGGATGTGGTGGTGATGGGCGTATAGAGCGAGTGGAAGGTGCAGCAGCATGGCGATGTGTTAATCGGGACTCTGATGTGCTAATGGTACGACGGCTCGCGCATTTTACCAGTAAAGGGGCATTAGACATTGATGGGCTTGGTGAGCGGACGATGCGACAATTGGTTGCACATAGTTTAGCGCGGGAATATGCAGATATATTCACCCTCACAAAAAATGCCCTTCTATCCCTTGAAGGATTTAAAGACAAGTCAGCACAAAATTTGTTAGACGCTATTGCTGATAAAAGGGAGGTACCCTTAGCACGGTTACTTTTCGGACTCTCTATTGATGGGGTGGGGGAGGAGGTGGCAATAAAAATTGCAGAGTACTTCGGATCTATAGATGCTGTTTTTTCGGCGCCTGTTGAGGCACTGCGCGAGGTTGATGGTGTGGGCGAAGTACTTGCTGAAACAATTGTTGTGTGGGGAAAAGACACTGAAAAGAAAAAGATGTTGAAAAATTTACTGCGGCGTATAACGGTTCTTGATCCTGCGAAAAAACAGACACATCATCCATTGTCTGGAAAGCGAGTAGTTGTAACCGGGCATATAGATGGCTATGACCGGGAAGCGTTAAAGGAATTGTTGCGCGGTTGCGGTGCGGTGGTTTCTGATTCGGTTTCAAAGCGGACGGATTATGTGTTCGCAGGAGAGCGGGCCGGGTCAAAACTTGAGAAGGCAGTTGCCTTGGGTGTGCAGGTGGTGCGGGGTGGTGGTATAGAAACATTGCTCAAGAAATAACCCTGGAAGATTGTTTGTGTACTCTTCCAGGGTTGTTGCGTTGTTATAGTGTGGCACAATGCCTTTCTACAACTTTGCTTATGTTGTTAAAGTGTTCCGCAGAGCAGAACAGTTTATAGATCATAATTGGTGGTTGCAAAACTTTGATAACCTCATGGGTGTACACTTCCTCCTTCAGTGTAGGAAGTGTTTTGCGCAACTCTTTAAAAACCATTTCCATATCAAGATATCGCCTATCGTATGCTGCGATAACAAGCATCGGCAAGATTTTTCCCTTTGCAAGCTGTAGGACTGTTTGAATAATCACCACCGGGGCGCTTGCAAATCCGTAGAAAACAAGTTGATTGCAGTATTTTTCACCCGTTATGACTGTCCCCATCTTTACGATGGTGGGTGATATTCTTTGCATTTTTAGCACGAGAGAGTGATCCACATCGTCGAGCACTCGCTCTCTTCTCCTCACTGCTTCAACAAAAAATGGGTGCGTTACTCCTTCTCGGAGGTATCTCTTTACAAATTCCACTCTCTTTTTTGTCGGTAGTACGAGGGAGTGTAAGTAGCCAAAGAAGAGCTTCCCTCGAGCATTCAACTGAGTACTGTTTATGGCATCTGTGCCTGTTTCCCACCCCCGGTATTTTTCATGGACTAAGTTTGCAATGGTACCGATGCGATGCCGCATCTTTTTTGATGGCTTTACCTGGTGGTGCCACAGATCGTGTACTGCAACAGCGGCAATGGCATCTAAATTATCAGTTTCTTCTAAAGAAATTGATCTGTGTTCATTTTTCTTTAGCGCCGTTAGTACCTGTGTTACCAGTGGTTCGGTGATGTTGCCCAAGCCATCGTTCTGTTCAAACATCGTCACCTCATCATCATGCGTTTTTCTCTCTATAAGCATCTCTTGACCTCCTGTGTGAAGGATTGTTTGTGTCTACCTGTAGTATAGCCCGTAATCCCTTATTTTTCAAAAGTTTCTGGTGATGCGCTACAATACTGTATATATGGAGAAAAAAGAGCGAGAAAGGCGGGTGCAGGAACTTGAGGCAGCGATGGCATTGCCTGATTTTTGGGAAGATAAGGAGGTGGCACAACGGCTGGTGCGTGAGTATACTGCGTTGAAGCAGGTTGGGTCGGCGCGAGAAGATTTTCCAGCTGTGTTGCATATCATCGCAGGAGCCGGCGGAGACGATGCGGAAGATTTTGTTCGTATGCTTGCTACTATGTACCAGCGATATGCCGAGAATAAAGGATTTGCGGTGTACGCAGTAGAAAAACATGAAACACCGCAGGGTGGCTACAAAAACATTAGTATTGAGATTGCAAATAAGCAGGCGTACGGACTATTGAAACATGAAGTTGGTGTACATCGATTAGTGCGCGTCTCTCCGTTTAATGCGAAAAAACAGCGTCACACTTCGTTTGCTTTGGTGGATGTGGTGCCGAAACTGCCGGCACTGCAAGAGGTGGAGATTCCGGAAGGTGACTTGGAGATTGATTTTACCGGTTCAGGTGGTCCTGGCGGACAACATGTAAACAAGCGGGAGACGGCGGTGCGGGTTAAGCATGCTCCTTCTGGCATTGCAGTGCGGGTTGAGCGAGAGCGATCTCAAGCGCAGAATAAGGAGGTTGCATTGGAGATATTGCGTGGAAAATTATTTGCACTGATGAAACAAAAGCGAGTGGAAAAACTTCGTGATCTTTCGTTTGATAAAACTACTGACATTGAGTGGGGAAATCAGATTCGTTCGTATGTATTGCATCCGTACAAGATGGTGAAAGATCTGCGTGTCCAGTATGAGGAGCATGATCCCGATGCAGTGCTTGATGGGGAATTAGATGGTTTTATCGCAGCTCTAAAAGCATGGGAAGGGTAGCGGCTTTGTAGTTGCGGCATGCAGGAGTGTGTTATCATGGTGAGTGTATGGATTCAGTGCTGTCCTTGATTATACTGGCGATTGTGCAGGGGGTAACTGAATTTTTGCCTATTTCATCTTCAGCACACCTTGTGTTGGCTGGTGAGTTGTTAGGGAGTGATGCGCACCATTCAGGTATTGCTATCATACTGCATGGCGCAACCCTTACTGCTGTCATAGCATATTTTAGAAAAGATATATATCGTCTTATGCGTGCGATATTCTCTCGCACGCCGTCAAAAGATCGATCAATGGCGGGTGCGGTACTCCTTGGAACACTGCCGATCGCGTTGGTAGGGTTTTTTGTTTACCCGGTACTTTCAGTAGTACGAACACTGCCGTCTGTGGCGCTGGCGTTGGTTGTGTCGGGGGTACTGCTCATTCTTGCTGACTATAGCATACGAAAAAGATGGATTATTACCGATATACCCTTATGGAGGAAGGGTATTGCCATTGGACTCATACAGATAGGTGCGCTCCTGCCTGGTGTTTCTCGATCAGGTGTTACCATTGCTGGGGGGCGATTGTTTGGTTTTTCGCGTAGGGAAGCAACCCGTTTTTCTTTTTTGCTTGCCATTCCTGCTATACTTGGTGCTTTAGTACTGTTTTTCATACAGACACCACTGAGCGCTTTATCATTTGGCGGTACTGGTTTAGGCACTTTGCTGCTTGTGGTGTGTATTGCTGGAGCTGTTTCTTACATTACCATACATTATTTCCTCAGATGGATAGAGCGCATGGGCTTTGTGCCATTCTTTGTTTACCAAGTATTGCTGGGTGTTGCATTATTACTCGTATCAGTTTTGTAACCTGGGGTATTGGTGTCGGACTCGCTGGAGTGTTATTTCATCGTGTGTTCGTGGTGTTCGGTCCAATCCGTATGGTGGTTCAGTAACGACAATGTAGTACAGCCAGAGGCAGGCGATAACCGTGACGAATATATACGGCATTTTCATATGGATAGTGTACCACCGATGTGTCTTCTTGAGCAGTAATCCACACCCACTTTATTGCTAGAGAAAAGCGTGCTATATTTAAAGAATGGCAAATGAGCATGAAAATCTTATAACCGCTGAGGAGAAAAAAGATCTTGAGGCAGAATTGAAGAAACTGGTTGCAGTAAAACGGCCAGAGGTTATAGAGGAACTTCGTATTGCGCGATCGTATGGTGATTTAAGTGAAAATGCAGAATACGACGCTGCGCGAAAAAAGCAGGGTATTATTGAAAGTCGTATTGGTGAAATAGAAACCATTCTTAAGACCGCAACGGTTGTGACAGAAGATCACGGTCGCGATGTGGTTACTATTGGTAATACCGTTGAAGTAAAAGTGCAAGGGGAGGGGAAAAAGGTGTATGACATAGGTGTCGAAGGAAAAGGTGTGGAAGTGTCTTCACACTCTCCCATTGCCGAGGCGTTGTTGGGGAAGCAGAAGGGAGACGTCGTTGTGGTTACCTTGCCGAAAGGTGAGGTGGAGATGACCATCCAAAAAATAATATAATCTTACCGCATACCTATTTCCTTTGGTAGCATTTGTTTTTGTGCGGTATACTGTGGGTAGTTTATTTTGCTATGCAGAAAGAAACATCTATAACTACAAAAGCAAAAAGGAAGTGTGTTCCGCACAATACTGCGCGTCAAAAAGGAGTATTTAAAAAACCGGGATTTTTTCGCGCAGTTGCTTACTCAACTGATATTTTTTTGGAGTTCCTTATGGGATTTCGATTTATTTCTCAATTTGGTAAGGCGGTATCATTTTTTGGCTCTGCTCGTGAAGTGCTGCCTGAGCAGTGCTATGCAGATTGTGAGGAGTTAGCGGCACGACTGAGTACCCGTGGGTTTGCTGTTATTACTGGCGGGAGTGGGGGTATTATGGAAGCGGCAAATCGTGGCGCAAATCGGGTTAATGGGGAATCAGTCGGGGTGAATATCCATATTCCGCATGAACAGCAAAATAACAGGTTTTTAAAGCATTTTCGGACATTTAGATACCTTTTTTCAAGAAAAACCATTCTTTCTTGCGCGTCTGAGGTGTATATTTTTTTTCCGGGTGGATTTGGGACTTTGGACGAACTGTTTGAAATGTTGACCTTGGTGCAGATTGATCTTGTAGAGCAGATTCCGATCGTATTGTACGGTAAAGCGTATTGGGAGCCGGTGCTGGCTTTTTTGCAAAATAGTTTGGCTGAGACCTATAAAACGATATCTCCGGAAGACATGGATTTATTTGTCGTGGTAGATTCTGTTGATGAGGCAGAGCACTATATTGCGTCTTTGAATATAACGCAGACCCGCTCGTGCCAATTGCGTTTATAGTAATGTCGCACAATATACCTTTTGCGACATTGTGCTTTGTCTATATATTGAACTGTGGCTACTACAAGGTGTTTTGTAGGTGTTGTATGAGTTGTGGTATTGGTACCCGCTCTTGTTGCATTGAGTCGCGGTGGCGGATGGTGACGGTGTCGTCCTTGAGCGTGTCGTAATCAATGGTTACTGCGAATGGTGTGCCGATTTCGTCAGCTCTGCGGTAGCGTTTGCCAATGGCGCCGGTCTCATCGTAGTACACGCTGTATTGCTGTGCCAAGGCGGCATACACTTTTTTTGCTTTCTCTGGATGGCCATCTTTCCGCATCAGTGGCACTACTGCTATGGTCATCGGTGCAATGGATGGTTGTAGGCGTAGCACGGTTCGTTCTGTGCCGTCTTCAAGCGTCTCTTCATCGTAGGCATCACACAGCACTGCTAAGAAAAGTCGTCCGACGCCGATGGATGTTTCTATAATACTTGGGATGATGTGTTCGTTGCGATCTTGATCAAAATAGGTGAGTTTTTGTCCTGAGTGTTCAGTGTGCTGGGTTAAGTCATAGTTGCCCCTGTCATGGATGCCTTCCAGCTCTTTCCAGCCAAACGGGTATTGATACTCAATGTCCACTGCTGCTTTCGCGTAGAACACCAATCGTTCGTGTGGGGTTGCTCGCAGGCGTTCTTCATTGATACCCAGTTCTTTGAGTGCTTGTAGTCGCAGTTGTAAGAATGTGTCAAAATGCTGTTTGCTGTCTTCTCCGTGTGTAAAGTACTGCATTTCCATTTGTTCAAATTCCCTGGTGCGAAATAGGAATTGCCGAGGGGCTATTTCGTTGCGAAATGCCTTCCCCACTTGTGCGATACCGAATGGTAGGTGCAGATGCATGGTGTCCAATACCTGCTTGAAGTTCACATATATGCCTTGGCAGGTTTCGCCGCGCAAATAGGTAACTTCATCGCTCCCCAAGGTTCCTAAGTTGGAGGTTACGAGTAGATTTTGAAACTCTGGCTCAGATAGGTCATCTGGATTGCACCCGTCTATCTTCAGGGATTGTTTGTGTTCTGCGAACACTTTGCGAAACTCCTCAATACTCATTCGCTCATCAGCAGAGACACCGATGTCTTCAAGTAAGTGGTCTGCGCGAAAACGCTTCCCTGTTTTTGTGCAGGTTGTTACCGGGTCGGCAAATCCCGTTGTGTGTCCCGATGCTTCCCATATCTTTGGGTGCATGGTAATGCCGGAGTCCAAACCGACAATGTCCGGGCGTGTTCTCACCATCGTGTGCCACCAACTATTTTTTAGGTTGTTTGCTAGTTCGACTCCAAGTGGTCCGTAATCATACACTCCTGCAAAACCATCGTAAATCTCAGAGGATGGAAATACAAATCCCCGTCGCTTTGCGAGTTGCATAATGGCTTCCAATGTGACCATAATATACCCAGTATGCCATATCATCTGAGCAGATGTTCATGCTTTATTATAGGATTTTTTGTTATATACTGCATATAGATTTGTGTGTTTTTCCTATTTCACCTTACCTACTGATACCTTAACCACATACTAACTAGCGGGAGGTACGGCACTATGGTTGATCAACAATGTAACTGCCTGTTTTGTACCCAGGCAACATCAGATTCTGAAGAATGCTTTGCCCTATTCTGTGTGCAGGAAGAGCGGGAAATCCAGGATAGAAAGAAGTGGTTTGTTACTTTCCTTGCCCCTGAAGATTCCGAGCAGGAGTTTGAAGATTCTGCAGTACCCTATCCTGAGTATGAAGATCGATTGCCTGCTGCTGTGCCAACATTGCACCACCCTGGTCTTGATGGTTCGGAGGTGGAGTGATGTTGTTATAACCCAAAAAACTGTGCGAGAGTTTTTTGGGTTTTTGCATACAAATAACTGTTAGTAATATACTTTAAATCGTCTCACTAACCCTCTGCTTACCTCTGTTTCTCCAGATGAACAGGAGTTGTATCCTTTAATTTCTATTGATGATTCTATCAACCCCTCTTCACAGATAGTTGTTCCGGTTTTTACCCCTTCGGCACACACTTTTTTCACTGTTATATGCGCACACGGTACCCTTGATACGCCGACTAAATCTTTTACCGCTGAATCTATGATGACAAACTGGTAGGTTCCTGTTCCGGCTGGATTGGCTGAGGATTCGTCTGACGATGGCTTGTATGTAATAGACCAGTCAGATCCTTTTCGTACTTGATATAGCTCACCGCATGCAACCACATCATATTTTCTGGCCAGTAATGTTTGAAATGTATGGCGGCGAAAATCGTTAAACAATACACATTCTAATGCGGAGTTTGCTATATTCATTGCACTTTGTGATTGTCTGCCATAGGCCTGTCGGACAATGTCTCTTTCGAGGATGGATGCCATTGTTATACCGATTGCCAGCAATACTGCTGTTATGAGGATGGTGATAACCAGAACTGATCCTGTGTTCTCCCCTGCTTTTGTTATAGTATTATATTGCATACTCCTATTTTGTTCTTCGTATCCACTCAAACACTGCCTCTTGTAGCTCTACCCGTCTGACAGTGTCGGTTTTATCAGACCATGAGATGCATGGCGCCATAACCGCATAGCGAGTTTTGCTACCTTGTTGCGGGATAACGATGTTCAAGGTTGTGGTGAAGGCATTGTTTTCCTTTGGCCTGTTACCATCACAGGTCTCTGTGCTTCTTCCACGAACACCTCTCGTTGCTGAGATGCCCGCAACTGATCCGTTGTATATCTTGTTGCCAGACCCTTTTGTGCCACATTCTCCCCGTGCTGTTTTATCGGCGTTGTCAAAACATTCAACCGTACAGTAGGTTACTCGGTCTTCTAATATCCAGTCGTCGGCATCTATCGTGCAAGGAGCAAATTGGTTTGTGGACCTAGGGTCAAAAAGTGTGTCAAACCAGTCGCCACCACCTATATCAAGAATATCTGAATCCCGAGTGTATCGCACATACTCTGTGATTTCTTGCGCCAGCAGTGCTGCGGTAACTCTATTTTTTGTTAGTGCATTTCTAATAAGGTGTTCCGATACAATAGAAATTGGCAAAAAGCCGATGATGCTGATTACTGAGATTGCTACTAACACTTCAATCAGTGTGAAACCTGCGTGCATAGCGGTATCTTTATTGCGAAAGAGGAACATGGTATTGCGTGTACTGTTAGTATACCAAACAATGCCTATTATTTATTACACATCTTGCAAGCTCCAAGCAATGTTTTCCTGAACTGCATTCATACAACAAGTGCTACTTACTATCCGACAAGGTGCTTAAACACCCTCGCTGCTACGGGCATTCCTTGCTCCTTAAACCATTCAGCGACTGGCATATCATCAGGGTAATTTCCCCAACCACCACCACTCTCCTTCTTCATATCTCCAAGGGTAATGGGTTTCTCCCCTCGCTTTTTTTTCCTTGCTACTTTTTTTATTTTCTTTCCCATATATACAGTATGCCGAATTACTTACCCATTCTGCAATATTTCCCGAATGATTGCCCGCTCATCCCATGGTATTGATTCTCCGTTGACCTCCATCGTTACTTCTGCGCCCTTGCCGGTTACGATGACGACATCACCTTTTTTTGCCAGTGCGAAGGCCTTTTCTATCGCTTTCCGTCGGTTTAATTCCACATACCATTCAGCGTTTTTGTTTTTACGAATGCCGGAAACAACAGCTCGCGCTATTTCTTCTGGGTCGTCAAAGAAGGGGTCGACATCTGTTATGATTGCAACATCAGCGCACTGCCCGGCAACTTCGCCGATTTTAGTTGCATTGTATCGCCACCGAGATGCGCCAACTGCGCCAACAACGATAAGTAGTCGTCCGTCTTCTGAGGATACATACTGTCGAAGTGCTTCACAGACACTCTCAATGCTTAGCGGTTCGTGGGCGTAGTCGCAATAGACCTGAAATGGCTGTCCCGCCTCTATGCGCTCTAGTCGTCCCGGCAGTGTCGTTGAAGTAAAGGCGTCGTTCAGCTGCTCTGGAGAAACGCCACCATACCGTTTTGCAAGCAGTATTGCCGGTACTGCGTTCTGCACGGTGATTATTCCCGGTAGCGGTACGACATAGCGATCCTCTTCCAGTGTGAAGGCGTTTTCATCACTTCCCTTTTCAGTGCTGATTGGTATTGTCGCTTTCTCTCCAAAGCCAACCACTAGTTGCTCATTCAGTGGTGTATCGGCAATTTTTTGAAAGTACTCAACATTGCCATCATCAGCGTTTAAGATGATGTACCGCTTTACTGGTTTGCCGTGCAATACTTTTTGTGGTGATTGTGCCTGCTGTTTGAAGAGTAGTCCTTTTGTGTGTCGGTATCGTTCAAAGGTTTTGTGTGTGACCAAATGCTCTGGTGAGAGATTGGTGTACACCAGTGAGTCGTACCACACACCGAATACCCGGAACTGCCGTATTCCCTCAGAGGGTGTTTCAATGATGGCGTACTGACATCCGGCGGTGACCATCTTCCTGAGTTGCTGTTGCACATACCCCCGACCTGGTAGTGTCATGTGGCGTTTGTTGGTATGCACTTCCCTGCCGATGCGTACCTCGGCCGTTGAAAGCAGGCCGACTGTTTTCCCGGCGGCAGTAAGAGCAGTGTGCATATATGAAGCGGTGGAGGTCTTCCCTTTTGTGCCGGTTACGCCGATGACAACCAGCTCCTTTGATGGATGCCGATACCATACCATTGCGGCAACGGCGAATATGAAGTGGTATCCAAGGAGTAAAAAATCTGGCACCACACGCGCTATGTGTCGCTTTATCCTTGCTAACCATTTTTTTGTGTCATTCTTTGCCATATAGCACAAGTATACACCCGCACACGACCTGTGCAGTGTCTGTGCTTACGCGATACTGGTAATCCGCACCTTGCAGAACGGCTGTCTATGTCCGTAGTGCCTGCGGTAATTTGATTTTGCTCGAAACCGAACCACTGACACCTTTTTATGCCGCCCGACTGTCTCGACTGTTCCGCTTACTTTCCTTCCCTCAAGGTATGGCATGCCCACATCGGTCTTTGCGCCGTCGTCAAACAGTAGCACCTTGTCAAAGGAGATCGTGTCTCCTTCCTTGCATTCTTTCAGTAATTCAATGTCAATGCAGTCACCATCATTGACCGCATACTGTTTTCCTCCTGTTTCTATAACCGCGAATTTGCTCATATGTTTATCTATAGGTATATATTAGTATACTATGTTTAGTATACACTTTTTTATTGCACCTACCAAGCAGATGTCCTATACTGTGGGAGTAGCAAAACGATATTTGGCTAAAAACCTGCTACCCCCCAAAAACCCTTATTTCACGAGTTCTTTTGCGGGGATGGCCTGATACTTGACATAATGCTATATATGTGGTATAGTACTATTACTTGGAAGCAGCGGTGTATAGTTTACAAGCATTTGGTAGAAGAGAGGGCTTGACAGATTAAATATATTATGGTATATTATAGTCAGTGGTTTAGACAATTCTCTTAAGATGTATTTGGGAAGCGGCAACTTTATTTACAGGAGGGAAACTCCTATTTTGTGTTATTAGCGCAATCCGCAAAGACATCTTAAGAGAGTCGTGTAAAGTATAATTTGTATGATTCTTGCTCTTTTATATAGTAGTACCTTAGGTAGTCCACATAACCGGATAGTATTCTGTCAGGTTATGCGGGCTACTTAATGTACCCGATTCTTTGCCACCACGGGTGTTCCGTGGGATGGCGTTTTCTTAGAAATCGAACTCGGAATGCCAGACACCGTTGTGTGTTCTGGTGTTCCATATTCCCTAAGGAGGGAAAAATGAAACATAAAGAGATGCTTTTCAGCATCGCCACAACAAAAGTTTCCTTGCATATTTTTCAAATTTCAAGTTTGGAAAAGGTTGACGCCGTGTGCGTTGATCTTGGGGTGCTCGGTAGCACTCTTACAAAAAAAGAGCTGAAGAAAGAGTTTGTAAATCTTTTTCAAGGATCCTCAGTTGAGAGTGAGTCGGATTTCCTTCAGTTCCCCCTTAAGGGTGTGTTCGAAGAGGGGGGCGACCCCTTCTACTCAGCCAAAGGTCTACAGGAAGAAGAAAAGGTTTTCGTGATTCCGGAAGACTCGGTCTTAGCCCCTTGGGGGGTGTATAGGATAGAGCAGACGAGAACTTGCGTCGGTATGCGGCCTGCTCTGAAAAGGCTGGGTGAATTTTTCCATCTGGACATACGCCGCATTACTAAGTGAATTTTTTCAAGGCCGTGAGGATTGGCCTTCAACCTCAAACCCACAGGTTAACAAACACTGTGGGTTTTTTCTTTTTTCCCTTGCGGGCTGCGGCACTAAGCCGTAGCCCGTATTTTTTTGGGTACTTGGTGTGCGTTTGTTTAGTACATACCGCCACCCATACCGCCCATGCCTCCCATACCACCTGTTGGGTCTATTTCTGGTCCGTTATCTTTCTCAGGTATGTCAGCTACGGCTGCTTCGGTTGTTAGGAATATGCCGACGGTTGAGACCGCGTGCTGTAGACCACCTCGAGCGACTTTCACTGGATCAATGATGCCGGCAGAGAACATATCGTCCACATAGGATTGTTTGAGGGCGTTGTACCCTGCTGTTTTACTTGCTGCGTCTTGTACCTTTCGTACGACCGCTTTTCCCTCGCCGTCGCCGATGGCGTTTTCAACGATGCGTGTCAACGGTGCTTCAAGCGCGTCAATGACAATGCTGTACCCTTTTTCTTCATACTCATCAGCCCATTGTGTGCTTGTTTTCTGATCTCGTAGGTGTTTTGCGATGTGTACGAATGCCGCGCCACCACCTGCGATGACTCCCTCTTCTAATGCCGCTTTTGTTGCGTTTACTGCATCCTCAATTTTGAGTTTTAGATATTTCATTTCAGCTTCAGTCGCTGCTCCAACACGAATTACCGCCACACCTCCGGAAAGTTTTGCAATGCGCTCCTCCACCTTCTCTTTCTCAAATGATTGATCTGTTTCTTGCAGTGTTGCCTCAAGAGAGCGAACGCGTTCATCAACGGCTCCTTTTACATCAGCGGCACCAACGATAATTGCGCTATCTTTTTTTGCGACAATTCTTGCTGCGCGACCAAGCACTTCAGGACCGATATTTTCAAAAGACATCCCGGCGTCTTTGGAGATAACCTGTGCGCCGATGGTAACGGCAATATCACCGAGCATGTCTTTCTTTCGGTCTCCGAATCCGGGTGCTTTTATTGCGAGCACATTGAAAGTGCCACGAAGTTTATTTAAAACGAAAGTGGTTAATGCCTCTCCCTCAACATCTTCGGCAATAATCACTAAATCTTTTGTACCCATCTGGGTTAGTTTTTCAAGAAACGGCAGTATCTCTTTTACTCCTGAAATTTTCTCGCTTGTTATCAATACTGGCACATCCTTGTATTCTGCTTCCAGACGATCTGGGTTGGTCATCATATATGGTGAGATGTATCCGTTGTCTATTTCCAATCCCTCTACCACCTCGGACTCAATACCAAATGATTGGGACTCTTCCACAGTGACCACCCCCTTATTCCCAACTTTTTGCACGGTTTCAGCGATGATTTTTCCGAACTCTTCGGATTCTGCGGATACTGAGGCGATGTGTACCACCTCGGCGTCACCGGCGATGTTCCGCTTCATTTGTGCCAATTGCTCTTCCACCATTTTGTGTGCCTTTTCCATACCTCTTCGCACGGACATTGCATTCACCCCTTTGTCAATCTGCTTCAGCCCTTCGTCAACCATAGATTGCGCTAATACGACTGAAGTACTTGTACCATCCCCTGCCAATTCATTTGTTTTATTGGCGACTTCTTTTATAATGTCAGCACCGATATTTTCAAACGCATCCTCAAGCGAAATGTCTTTCGCAATGGAAACCCCGTCGTTAGTAATAGTCGGCCCACCAAACGATTTCTGTAGGACAACATTTCGCCCAAACGGCCCGAGGGTGACTCCAACTGCTTTCGCAACAGCATCAACGCCTTTTTTTACTTTAGCGCGTGCGTCCTCGTGAAATATAATTTGTTTAGCCATAATTACTCTATAACACCATGAAGATTAATAATAGATATTTTCATTATAGTAAAAAATGGCAAAAAAATCAAATCTTGCCACTTTTTTACTATTTTTGCTATGCAATGTTCCCACTTGTCAATGCTGCGTTGCCATCTTGTAGAATCCCAAGCAAGCTGCTTTCGCCGACCAAATGGTATTCTTTCCCGCCAACTTCTATTTTCTCGCCCCATGAAAATGCGACCTTTTGTCCAACTGCCACTTTTGGTTTCACAACCGTTCCGTTGTCAGTTTCTCTTCCGTCACCAACTGCGATAACTTTGCCAATATGTACGGCGCCACCACTCTCTTCAGAGCTTTTTGGGATAATAATACCGGACCGTGTTTCTTCTCCCGTTTCATCTACCTCAACAAGCACACGATCACCCAATGGTTTTATTGTTACATTCATATTGAATTAATTTATTAAAAAATTAAATAATTTAGGTATGTAATCCTTAAATAAATCGATTACCTTTCAAGTATACACAAAAACCTTTGCAAATGCAAAAATTGGTTTCTTTTGCGCCCACTTTTCATGTAATTATGCGGTATAGTGATAGTATGCATTTCATGCAGAAGATACGCGCCGCACTTCCCTTTCGCAGGAAAAAGGCCTATTTCATCGGTATCGCCGGCGCAGGTATGAGTGCCACTGCGCAACTCCTCAAAACACTTGGCTGGGAAGTCAGTGGGTCAGATGAGGGGGCTTACCCGCCGATTACCACCTACTTGGAGCAACACCACATTCCCTATGCTAAGACGCATAGTAAAAATAATGTGCCACGCGATGCTGATTTGATTGTCGTTGGCAAACACGCCGGACTCACCAAGGAAGAAAATGAGGAGGTCGCCTATGTGTATGATAACAATTTTACCATCCGCTCTTTTCCGGAAGTGTTGCAAGATCTTACAAAGCGCACGCATAATTTGATCTGTGCGGGTAGCTACGGTAAGTCAACCTGTGCTGGTATGGCCGCATGGTGTCTTATGGAGCAAGACCCGAGTTTTTTCATCGGTGCTTTACCGTATAATCTTGCTACTAATGCCCGATCAGGGAAAGGAGATCTTTTCATTCTTGAGGGGGATGAATATCCTGCCGCAAACACTGACCCGATCTCAAAATTTTTCTACTATAATGCAATCGACCTCCTTATTACCTCTTTGGAACATGACCACCTCAATGTCTTTCCGACACAAGAGGCATACACTGCACCATTTCTGCAACTCATAGATACGCTCCCAAGTGATGGTCTCTTGATTGTGAGTGGTGAGGATGAGCAGATGCAGGAAACATTGCCGACCATACAGCGGCCGGTCATAACCTATGGCGCTAGTCCAGAATACAAGACCGACTGGTATGCGGATGCTATTGTGTACGGCGTAGAAACCTCATTTGATCTCTGCCATACTGGCAAAACCATTACATCACTCACCACCCCACTGCTTGGGCGACACAACATAGAAAATATTGTTGGTGTCTCCGCGCTTTTGTTGGAAAGGAAACTCATCACACCGGAAGTACTGCAAGAGCGGATACGCACATTCACTGGTCTTCGCCGACGGTTAGACAAAAAGACGGAAAAATCATCGGTGTTGCTCTACGAAGGGTTTGGCTCCTCTCATGGCAAAGCCCTCTCTGCCCTTGCCGCGATGAAGACACATTTCCCTGATAAGCGATTGCTTGTTGTCTTTGAACCCCACTCTCTTTCTTGGCGGAGAAAAGAATATGTTGATCGCTATCAAGGGCTCTTTGACGGTGCGGAGAAGGTGTTTGTCTATCTGGATGCTGTGCCCGCCCCGCAAGACGACACTACTGTCGCCGGTGAAGCGATACTCACCCATATTACAGACGGTGGCGCTGATGCAGTTCAGTTGCGCAACGACCTTTCTCCACTCCTTACGGAGATTAAAGAAGGTGACCTCATCCTCTGCCTTTCTTCTGGTGACCTCGGCGGTCTCCTGCCCACGCTCACCGAAACATTGGAAACACAGTTTCCTGTCTAATTTGCCAACCTTTTGTTACCCGTGCCGGAAGATGATGACATCGCCGTCTTGGACATGGTAGTCCTTGCCCTCTAGGCGGAGCTTGCCGGTTTCTCGTGCTGTTGCATACGAGCCGGTGGCAAGCAGCTCATCGTACGCGATTGTTTCCGCGCGAATAAAGTTTTTTTCAAAATCAGTGTGGATTGCTCCACCTGCCTGCGGTGCCGTTGAACCTTTTGGTATTGCCCATGCGCGGGTTTCCTTTTCACCGGTGGTGAAAAATGAAATATACCCGAGTGTTTTGTATGCTGTTTGTATAATGGCATCCAGGCCGCCACCAACGACTGCTAATTCCTCGCGTATGCTCTTTGCTTCTTTCGGATCAAGTACAGATAGTTCTTGTTCGGTCTGTGCGGATACTGTTACCACCTCACTTCCCGTCCGTGCCGCGCACTCCTGTACTTGTGCCACGCACCGTTCGTCATCGTGCGCACCGATGTTGCAGACAAACATTACTGGTTTACCGGTGAGCAGTCCCAATTGACACAATTTCTGCTGTTTTTCATCGTCAAGCGAGAGTGATGCCACCATTCGTCCCTCGCGCAACGCCGTTAGTGCCTCTTCTAACAATGCTTTCTCTGCGATTGCCTCCTCAGTGCCTCGTTTTACTTCTTTTTCTACCTTTTCTAATCGCCGCTCTGCTAATTGTATGTCTGCTAACAGTAGTTCGGTTTCTATGACTTCAATATCCCGCACTGGATTTACTTCGCCGTCCACATGGGTGACTGAGTCATCCAAGAAACAGCGCACGGTGTGGGCAATGGCATCCACCTCTCGTATGTGTGAGAGAAACGCATTTCCCAACCCTTCGCCTTCAGATGCGCCCCGTACGAGTCCCGCAATATCAACAAACTCAATCACCGTGGGAACAATTTCTTTAGATGCAGACATTTTCCCGAGTTTTTCAAGTCGCTCGTCTGGCACCGGTACCACCCCAACTGCCGGGTCAATGGTGCAGAACGGAAAGTTCTCTGCTGGCACCGCTTTTTTTGTTAGTGCGTTAAACAGCGTACTCTTCCCGGTATTTGGCAGCCCGACAATGCCTATGGATATATTCATACCCATAGTATACGCTCATTTGTGTATCTTTGTTCTGTGCTATAACAAGTATGGATTGGAACAGTGCACTTTTTGCGAAGGAGGAACGCATGCTTAAAAAATTTGGTCTGCTCTGTTTGCTTTTTCTGTTGGTTGGCATTGATATCATCGGATGTGACACCGATAGGATTGGCATGTTTCATTTATTTCAGCCACCCCTGCCTGAAGGAGGGTTCTTCCCTTTCACTCTTACCCTTGACCCATCTGACGACACCGGTGAGCCACATGACAACATTACCCGGTTTGATGGCGAAGAGGTTACTCTGGTTTTCATGGCGGATCGTGGCACTTTCAAAAATGGCGATCGGATATGGCTCTTTAAAGATGACATTCATGAGGTTGGCTACTACACCGTGAGTTCGGTAGTGGGCCCGCCCTATCTTCAAGCGGATGGACAGAAAACTTTTACCCTTGATTTGCCCAAACGATTCTTCAATGAAGGTATTACCACTTTTTTTGCCACCCACCATAACCTGTTTGTCTCTTCCAGAAATGGGCGGAGCAACACCCTTGTAGTTGTCTATGACGAGGACGCTGAATGAGGAGCGCGACCTTGCTTAAACACCCCGAACAAACTCATTTTTTTCGGGGTGTTTTTATATATAATGATACCATTTTTTGTCAAGTTGCTTTTTTTGGGCGCAGATGGCTATACTGTTTGATGTATGAGTACCCGTCGCTCGCAACAAAAAATTAGATATAAAAATCAATACATCGCCTATGAGTTGCTTAACCACCCGAAAGCGCGATACCTAAAGCTTGCAGTTGGTATCGGCGGGAAAATAACGGTTACCAAACCGAAGTGGGTTAAACAGGCGACTGTTGAAACATTTATTCGAGAGAAGCAGCCATGGATAACGGAACGCACTGAATCGTTAGCAAAAAAATATGGAACGAATGAGAACCTTGCGATTGAAGATCGTGCGCACTTTCTTCGGTACAAAGAGCGGGCGGAGCGTTTTTGCGAAGAAAAGGTTTCCTACTGGAATAGGAAGAATAAATTTTCGTATAACATGATACGGGTAAAACAACTTCGGGCGAGCTGGGGCATTTGTTCATCAAACAGAAATATCACTTTCAACTATAAAATTATATTCCTACCCAAACGGGAGGCCGACAAACTTATTGTTCACGAACTCTGCCACCTCAAGGAAATGAATCACTCAAAACGCTTCTGGGATCTTGTAGAAAAAACTTTGCATGAGAGCAGGTAACTGCCGGTAGGTTGCTTGGCGGTGTATGAAAAAAAGGTTTTGATAACGGAGACCTAAAACTCCGGGTGGCATGTCCACTATTTAGACCTCCAAAAAGTGTCGTACAGATATACATAGTACTTATTTTTGGAAAAACAGTAATGCTTTGACAAACCCTTAACGCTGTGATGTGAGATGTTGAGAAGGTAAAGTACACCCGCACCTCATCTTATCAATCATATATTTTTTGAAATTGTCCCTTAAATTTGAGTGACTGCTCTGCATTTTCCGAGTTATAGAATGCGAATCCCATATTCTTGATTATCGTGTACCCCATCTTTTTTACTTCTCCCAAGTACTTAGCATATGCCTTTTTATCTCCATCTTTTATATCAAAAGACACCTTTGTCATCTTTTCAAGTTCTTCAAGAGTTTTTTCTTTCCACCTGTCCTTTTCCAGTAGATGCGATCCCTTCGGCTCAAAAATGCATTGGTAGTAGAACTTTTTCCCCTTTGCATCATTGATGAATAAGAGGTAATCTGGAGAAAACCGTTTTCCGCCCTCTCCGTATATCCAGTAGTCCAACTCGTTCCTTAGAAGAAATATTTCTGCTCCTGTGAACTTTTCAAATAACTGTTCTATTTGAGAATCTATGTACTTGACGAATCGCTTCTCTTCGCTTGTTCCGTAGTTTTCGTTGTACGCATACCACTCAAGCTTTGCGATGTCTAATTGCAACTTTGGATTATTGCTGTCCGACTGCGCCTCCGCCCTTTCGCCCGGAGAAACATATTCAACCTTTCCTGTTCTTTCATTGGTTTCCGGGTGCGATCGTATATACACTGACTTCTCTTTTTCAAAGATTTTTCGTAAGGAAACCGGCCTGAACTCTCTGCCAGCACTCTTCTTAGGAAGCTCCCTATCTACTATCTTGCGCACTTTTGGTAGTATTTCACCTATCAGCAGCTGCAACTTCTCTCTCACTTCCAGATTGTGTATGTCCTTTCCGACCTGATGCTCATACCTGATTGTGTATGTACCCAAACCTTCATCAATAAATTGATCAATGGATTGTAGGTAGGTTATATGTTCTTTCAGGTTTGCAAATCTAAAAAAACCATTTTCTGCTGCCATTAGTGATTTTTTGATGATGTTCCTATCAAAATCTTTTATGATGTTCATGTCTCCAACCTTTCTGCCGCTCGCATTTTTTGCTTCTTCGGCATCTGTCAGGGCTCTCGCACTTAGTTCATATGCCGTAACATCCAGTGTTTCTCCGAACACCCGCTCCTTCTCATCTTTTGTTGTCTTTTGCCTTTTTTCGATGCTATTTACTAATACAAATCCTTTTTTATAGGTATTGGATTGCATAAATGAATCTTTCATTTTGATGGAAACTTTCTGCACCTCTTCGTTGAGAATCCCCTCATTCTTTAGATTCTTAATTAACCCATCAAGAAATGTTTGTGTTTCCACAAAATGATAGTAGAAATTATCAAGTATCTTTCTTTCGTCAATCTTGATGCCAATGTCGTCAAATTTTCTCTTGTCGGGTTCGGTGCCGTATACGCCGAATAAATTGTGGCTATTCTTTTCCTCCTTAAGCAAAAAAGGGCAGTATCGTGCACCTCGCCCGATCAATTGAATATCCTGCTGTTTTACCTTTTTATCCTTGCCTATATCAAAATGCACAATGTCATAGAGCGACAGCACATCCCACCCTTCGTTGAGTGCGTTGACCGAAAACACAACGCGAATGATGTTTCTTGGATTTTGTTCGTCTAAATCCTTCAGCAATTCTGCGTTCTTTTGATTTTTTGAATTATAGATGATTGTGCTTTTCTCTGTAAAAGCTGAGCGAATACTTTGAATGAACGCACCTTCGCTGATTTTTTTGCGTTCTAAATACTTGAACAATGAAGACACGACCTGTTTCTCGTCTTTTTGCACATTCTTAAGAAATTTGAAATCACTAACCTTTAATGTGTTTATGACTTCATGGAAAAACTCTTTATCTTGTTCGCTATCTGCTATCCTTTTTGACTTGACGAGCATGATAGGGTTAATGTGTGGGTACCCCAAATCTTCAAACTGCATTTTCCTGAATTGTGACAGTGCGACCGCATTGACAATAAGCAACCTCTTTTGATCTGCGATTTTCGCCTCTTTGTTAAAGAGAAATTGTACCTGCTTTGAGTAGCCGTCGTTATTGAATTCTGCAAAATCGTATTTATAGAGCAACTTGTCTTTGTACTTTTTATTGATGTACGGGTTCATCAGATCAACGGTTGCTGTGAACTCTAATAGCACATTATCATCCCGCATATTCAATACTTCTGTAACTGACCGTTCCCAGTTATCTCTTTCCTTAATATTTTTTGCAGTTTCAACATTCAAGTGATGCGCTTCATCTGCAATGACAACGGTCTGGTTATCTGCAAAATCACTCTTCTGCAACACATCCTCAGCAGCATTATTCATCCGGTTAAAAAACAACTGGGTGGTCATAAATATCATGTTGATGTCAATATCGTTTGCATTCTCAAAATCGGTGACCTTCCTTGTTTCAATTGCCCTGCCATTGAAAGAAATCTTTTGGTTAAATAAGTACTTCTCATACGATGCGTTAGTAAAAGAGTTAATTGCTTGTGTCAGGATATTTTTGCTGTGTACGAGAAATATGAAGTTGCGGTATCCTTTTGCATAGAGGTGCAGGATAGCAGCCGCCATGATCAATGTTTTCCCGGAGCCAGTTGCCATGTTGAATAGCAGATGATTTTTTTGAGGTATTCCGCCACTTTCTCCAAAGCAGTAGAGAAACCGTTTCACTGCCTCTTCCTGATATGGTCTGAGTGTCTTGCTTTTTGCAAGGTTATCTGCAATATGTGCAGGAACATCATTTTCACGAAATGATGGGTATCTGTCATCCTCTTTTATCTTGTTGAACAGAAAATTCTGCAATGTTTCTTCAAGTGTTGGCATAGAATTTGTGCGTTAAATCTTGATCAATCTTCGCCACTTTATATGTTACATCCTCCATTTCCGGATAATTCAAGTAGAGCTGATTGAGGTCAAGGATGCCGAGCAATTCTTCCTTCTGCTCATTCACCTCCTTCTTTTTATATCCATTTTTCTCAAACTCTTTTTTCTCAAACCAAAACTGTAAAAATGCATTCTTCTGCATACTTTTGTATACCTCACCTAATTCCCTTTTGGTTTTTGCTTTTTTTATTTTGTCTAAAAATATCTGATTATATTGCTTTAATTCAAATGCTATGACCTTTTCTTTGCTTGGTTTTGCAAGTAGTTTACCACTCTGTTTCAAAACCTTCTGCAGCCGCTCTTTGCAGATATCAAAATGCTCGTCAATTTGTTCGCAGAGTATGAATTTTCGGTTGCCGCCATCCTCTGCATTCAGCGCAAGCGTCGCATGTCCGGTGGTGCCACTGCCGGCGAAGAAGTCAAGGATGATGTCGTTGTCATCTGTTGCCAACTGCAACATTCTTTTAATAAGTCGTGTTGGCTTTGGAGTATCGAAAAGTGTATCGCTTCCTTTAAAAAGATTCTTAATCTCTTGCTTCGCTTCCTGATTATCGCCAACTTCTGCACGATACCATATTGTTTTTGACACAAGCCCTTGCTTCACTTCAGATAAAAATCTTTTTAAACTTGGAACATTATTACCTTTTTCTCCAAACCAAATCCTATTATCAACTCTCAACTCCTCAAATTTCTTTTTTGAAAACCTCCAACAGCGACTTGCCGGCGGACGAACCGTTCTTTTGCTTGGAGTCCTGATTGGGTAATCCATAGCGGCAGAATAAGTTTTCACTGAAAGGTCACCCGATTTCCACAACCCTCTTGGATCATTATCCGGGTTTTTATATCTGCCATCCATTTCTTCTGTCCTTGGTAAAAGATTCGGTTGCCACACTTCTTTGTTTTTTGAATACAACAAAACATGGTCATGCGTATCCGAAAGCCACCGCGCATCATTCTGTGGTGAATACTTCTTTTCCCAAATAATATTCGCGACAAAATTATCTCTCCCGAAAATCTCATCACATAAAATCTTTAAGTATGCTTGTTCGTTATCATCAATACTGATAAAAATTACCCCATCATCCCGCAGCAGATCTCTTGCTGCCTCTAACCTGTTTTTCATAAAGGTAAGCCATGTTGAGTGATTAAATGAATTGTTGTAGGTAAAAGTATTTTTGTCTCCACTCGTGTTATACGGCGGGTCAATATAAATCATTTTCACTTTTCCGCCAAATGTTTCTTTCATTGAGTATAAGGTCAACAAGTTATTGCCCTTTATCAAAAGATTGTTTTTTAAATTTCCTTGCTTGTCAAAAAAGTCAACACCTTCTGTGTCTTTCGCCTTCTTTTCTCCTTTACTATCTATTGTGCTAAAATTAGTCAGTACCTTCCTGTCTTTCAAGGTGTCTATCTCATATCCATCTATCTCTTCACAAAAAAAACGCTCTTCTCTGCCACCATTTTTCTCCTCCTTTGTCATTCCTCCTTCAAGAATACAATCCTTAAACGGAAATGACAGTACAACCTCACTCATTCGATTGATAAACAACCCGATTTTATTGCTACGCTCCGTGTGCCTCCCCTTTCCATTTTCTTTGCCGTTCTCCATGTAAGTCAGTATACCACTAAGCCACAAAGATCAATCTGCTGACTCATTTTCATCTTCCAAATTACCAATATCGTCAGTCTCTTTATTTTGAACATCAGCAGAGTATTTTCTTATTGCTTCTTTATATAAACCATCAACTTGATTTTTAAACTGATCCTTTTCATCCAAAAATTGAGTGATTTTTGAATGTATATTTTCGTAAATTATCTGATGGGCTTTATTCTTTATAAGACTATCATCATAAGGATCCATCGAAAACTCATCAGTTTCTGCTGCATTCAGCAATTTAAGAAGGTCATCCTTGTTGATTTTATCAATTTCTCGATCCTCTTTTCCATCCCAATAAAAACCTTGATCATTTTTTATTTTTAAATACCTCATATCATTTTTTATAACTCCCATATAATTTATTTTTAGTACCGTATGCTTCCTGCCCACCCTCTAATGCGCTCAAGAGTGTATTATAACTTTTCACCGATTCGTTGCCATCAGCGGTTTTTAATCTTTTATCTCCAGGAGATCCAGAAAAAATCTTGTACTCATCTTTGCCATCAACAATTTTTCTTTCTGTGTATAAAATGTAGTCAGGCTTCAAAAGCATGCCAACGGTACTGCTGTGTGTCACAACGATAACGGGCATATCTTTTGAAAGATCCTTAATTTCCTCATTTACACTCTCTTTCAGAAATAGATTATCAAAAGAAGACTCAGGTTCATCTATCAGCAACATTTCGTATTGTCGTGCATCCTCCAAAGTCTTGAGCAAGTTAAACTCTGCCATTTCACCACCAGACACTTTTCTTTCATATTCGTTTAATACTTCATAAGTTACCTTACAAAAGTATTTATATAAATCGCTTTTTGAAAGATCTTCAATATTTTTTAATTCCCTCAAAAAAACAATTGGCCTATCATAATTTTTGAACGCATTGGCGAAAGAAACCCTCTTTCCAGATTCATTACGCAAATCTCCTGCCCTTGCATAATGGGTTGCGAGTGCTCTTACTTTAAACTTCCCGAAAGCATCTACTTTTTTTATTTCATTTTCTTTCTTTATTCCCTTTGCAATGGCATTAAATCTCCTCATTTTCTCTCTTTCTAATTTTACTTGATAGAAATCAATCTCATCATCGTCAATTTTTGGACTAGATGTTTTCCTTTGTAATTGTTGCTTTATATCTTTGACCACCATGTTTACCCACTCCTTCTTTAGGCGTGCCTCTAACATTTGTTTATACTTCATTGTTAGATCATCAAACAATTCTTGTAGGGCATCCCTGGAAATATATTGCCTTATTGTTTCTTTATGTGTGTTATTCTTCAACAGCAAGGCAACAGCATTGAATAGATTTTTTAATTCATCCTCCTGATCCTGCCTTACCATATACATATTTTCCTTGAATAGATTTGCCTTAGAAAACTCATCCTGAAGTTTTTCACTTGAAGCAAAATCTAACAATGTCTCAATGTATTTTTCCAATTTATGATTTGTTTCTTTTAAATCTATTTCAATGACACTTTCTACCACATTACGAAATTCTCTTAGATATTCTTCTTTGACCTCACTCTTCTCTCTTTCTACTCGCTCATCAAATTTTTTTTCATCATCCGTTACTAAGTCAAATTGCCTGATGTATTTAACTGACTGATCTCCAACATTAAAAATTTTATCTAACTTGTCTAAAAGGTAAGTTTTACCCGTTGATCTACCGCCGACAACAACGTTTAACCCGCTTGATAACTCTTGCCCGCTGTTAAAAACTTGGAAAAATTCACGCTTACCGCTGTCGGATAAAAAAATTTTATTTTTATCCATTAAAGCGGCTTTAATTGCATCAAGTGTTAATGGGTTAGAATTTGTTTGAATAAATGTGTACTTACCCTGATATTCTTTAAGGTCAAGGTTCTCATCAATCCTAATATCACTAAAGACAACCGGCGCAAGGGAACTTGTATCTTTTATGGCACGATAAAATTTTTTTGGACTTGAAACTTCACCAACAAAAATATAACCGTTGAAAGAGTTAATTATGTCTTGAGAAACTTTTGGTTTTTTATCGTAATGAGGTATTAGTAAGTATTTATTTAGATCAGTAAAAATTTCTTTTAATTTACTGGCAGTTATTTTTTTTCCTATCTCTAACTCATTTTCTATAGATTTACATTTCTGATTAAAATCATTGAGATCTTCATTTTCACCAATCAATAATAATTGGCCCTCCTCAAGGTCTATTTCAATGCCTGGAAAAATAACAACGCCCTGCAAAAAAGATTTTATTGTATTGTATTGCTCTATGTTGAATACATTATGATTTGTTATAGCAACAGCATCTAGAGAAAAAGTGTTGACATATTCTTGAAATTTTGTTGAATTAAATTCAAAAACTGCATCCTTGCCTTTTGTGGGAATGGTGTGGATGTGAAAATCTATTTTTTTCATACCTATTTTATGACATTGTTTATATGTACTCTTATTCTATCACCAACCGTCTAAATTTGCTATTTCTTGGGTTTGCGTTATGGTTGCTGTGACCATGAAAACAAAAACCCTTTGCGGGGGTTTTGTCATGTTTGGTATTACCTATTTTATTGGCTGCCGGACTAGGACTCGAACCTAGATTAACGGGATCAAAACCCGTCGTCCTACCAATTAGACGATCCGGCAATACGCATGTGGCGTACAGTTTTATGATAATACACTTTTATCTTTTCTGCAGATTAATCATCGAGATAGCGATGGGAGGAGAGGTAGCTTGAAAACACTCCGACAAACACTCCTAAGGCGGTTAGAATAAGCACTAACACGAAGAACTCTGAAATATAGTAGGAGAAGAGACCTTGCCCTTCAAAGAATCGTTCAACTACCGGAGAAAGCCAGTAGGAAATGGGGTACAGCATGACGGTTGCTAAAATTGAGCCAACTAATCCGTAGATGCCTCCTGAGACCAAGAATGGTGCCCGAACATACCAATCCTCCGCTCCGATAAGGCGCATTACTTTGATCTCCTCGCGACTGAGATAGATGATGAGACGGATGATATTAAAGACGATGATGAAAGAGATAAATATCAGCAGTGCGATTACCACATGGGTCAGTAATGTTGCGGTGTCTACAACGGACGAGAGGCGCATGATGACTTGCCGGTTTTGATAGAAATCAATCTTATCAATCACTGTTGATGGGTTGTCGGATAGGACATCTTCATTATCTAAAAAGCGAACAATTGATTCGAAGTCACCTGACTGCTGTGCACGAATGGATAGTCGTGCGCGGAACGGGTTTGGGGTCTCGGTTTCTTTGAGGAGATCTAATCCGTGCAAAATATCTAAGTCATTTTCATGTCGTTTGCGATACTCTTCTAATGCCGTCTCTTGTGACACATAGAAAACCTCTCGCACCTGTGAGAGCTCTTCTAATCGATCGCGAAATGCGAGTATCTGCTCTTCGGGAGTGTCTGTTATAAAGTATGCGGTTACATCAACTTTGTTTCGCAACTCCTCAGTAACATCATTCATTACCTGTCCGAACAGCAATGAAAAGCCGACGATGAATAATGAGACGGTCATAATAAATACCACCGAGAACGAAACAAATGAGTTTCGTACTACATTTACTAATCCTAAGTAAAAAATTCTTTTTATTTGTGTTCCTGCCATACTTATAGAATATACTTACCTTTCGGGTCATCAAGCGCAACTTCCCCATTTACGAGGGTAATGACCCGTTTTTTTATCTTTTTTACCACTGCTTGGTCGTGTGTTGCGAGTATAACGGTGGTGCCGAGTTTGTTAATTTGCTTCAAGATGTTGATGACTTCGTGTGCGTTCACTGGGTCAAGGTTGCCGGTTGGTTCATCTGCGAGCAGTAGTTCTGGCTGATTTACAATTGCTCGCGCGATTGCTACCCGCTGCTGTTCACCGCCGGAGAGTTCCTGCGAAAACGACCACACCTTATGTCGCAGATCAACCAAGTCCAGTACATATGGCACATCGTTTTCTATCTGTTTTTCATCGTAGCCGAGCGCCTCCATCGCAAATGAAATGTTTTCATAGACCGTTTTTCGTGGTAGTAACCGGAAGTTTTGGAAAATAACGCCGGTCTTTCGCCGGTGTTCCAGTAATTCTTTCTTTGTCATGCCGGCAATGTCTACACCACCGCGACGCACCACACCCGAATACACATCTTCCTCACCTAAAATTAACTTAAAGAGGGTACTCTTTCCCGAGCCGGAGTGTCCGACTAAGGTAACAAAATCGCCGCCGTCAATTTCAAAGGACACATCTTGCACCGCGACATTATCGCCGTAATACTTTGTTGCCTCTTCAAACGATACAATACTCATTATACTTTTCATACTACCACACCCAATCTGTCTCCCCCTGTGCTATGCACACCTTATCAGCGAGGGAATCTTGTGGCTGTTTCTGCTCCCGCCCTATATCTCTCCTCGGTAAATTTCTCGCCGTGTTGGCTTCTGTTTCAGCACATTCAAGATGATACCTACTGAAGCAAGTGTGATAACCAAAGAGCTACCACCACGACTAAAGAAGATGAGTGGAATACCGGTTGCTGGTAATCCGAGTACCACCAGGATGTTTACGAAAAATTGTGCGGCAAATAGTGTCGTGATACCCACCACCACATACTTTCCGAACGGGTCTTTTGTAAAGTCAGCGATGGTATAGCATAACAGAAAGAAGCATAAAAACAATGTAATCAAAATGAGTGATCCGATAAAGCCGACTTCAGCTGCAATGAGTGCGAAAATAGAGTCGGTTGTCACCTCGGGAATACTGAGATGTGAACTCTGTGCCACATATCCGGGTCCTTGCCCGAGTAACCCTCCGACTCGAACCGCCTCTAAGTTCTGTAATGAATGATATGCTTCGCCATACCGTTGTTCTGGAGTTAGTTCACCAAAATTAATATCATAGAATACCTTAAATCGATTCGCAATGTATGATGGTGCGACAAAACTAAGGCCAATACTTGCCACGATGAGCGCGCTGATGATGCTTATCCACCATACTTTTGGCAGTCGGGCGATAATTGCCATCCCCATAATGGCACTACCGATAATTACTGCTGCTCCGTAGTCCGGTTGTAGCACTGAAGTCCCCAGTAGTACGATGAATCCGGCAGCTGTGAAAGTGAGTAGTTTTTTTACATTGTTCCGTATGCTTTTCTGTGTAAATAAGAATGCGAAAAATAGCACAAACCCCAACTTGAGAATTTCAGAAGGTTGAAACTGTAGAATGCCCAGGTCTAACCACCGCACCGCACCGTTCCGCTCAATTGCCAATGGCGTGACCAGTAGCAACATTGATACCAGCGAGAGTCCGCCGATCAAAAGAATGTGCCGTCGGTATACCTGATACTTCAATCGTGATACCAAGTACATTACCAACAATCCGACTCCAAATGCTGCGATTTGCACGCCTAAGTTGTTAAATATCTTTATGTTCGGTAATTTTATCGCCTCGGCAATATATGCATAAAAGAGGAAAAACAGTCCCATACAAAACAGCGTGCCGATCATCAGCAATATCAACCGCTGTAGTTGGTCTTTTTTGGTAATGTACTGTCGAATAATGTTTTGCATAGAAAAATGAAAAGGTCAGTTGGTTAGCGTAGCAGGAAAAGGAGCGAGAGTCCGCCTATGACACACACGATTGTTGCCAGCATATATCGCGTTACCACGGCGTGTCCCGGCAATCCGAGTGCCTCAAAATGATGGTGCAGCGGGGCGATGCGAAATAGTTTTTTGCCGGTTTTCTTTCGGTATAGCAACTGCAGTGCGTTTGAGCCCCATGTTGCTATGAGTGCCAATCCAAATATACCGCCAACCCATAAGCCGTCACCCGCTTGTTCCCCGCTGCCAAGCAGAAACGATATCAACGCATATAGCATTAACAGAATAGTAATACCTGTTTCTGTCAGATACGCCTTTGCCGGCGCATAGTTTACAAATAGCCATGGCACCATGACACCCGCCCCTAAAGCGCTCAACAGCAATGGTTCAACGCTTCCCTGCAGCATGCTTACTACCCCGGTACCAATAAATAACACCAAAAATATACTGCCCGACAGCCCGTCTATGCCGTCTATCATAGATGATGCTTGCCAAAAAATGTACCACGCTACGAACAGCAGTGGCAACCATGCCCCGACCGCTATTTGCTCAAATGCTGGGAACGGTAACAATGAAATGGTACCGGGTAGCAGTTGATAGTAGAGTCCGACGCCACCCACAAATGCAACCAATCCCATCAGTAGTAATCGCTTTCGTGCCCGCCACACCGTCCCCTGTAGCAAACCAATATCAAGCAGGTCATCATACAGTGCTACTAATGCTACGCCGAGTATCAACATCACACACACCGCCAGCAATGTTGATTGCAGTACCCATGCAACACACAAGCCGATAAATAGGATGGTCGGCAGCAAGGTCAGGCCACCGATCCGTGCAACAGGTTCCTTTTTTACCTGTCGCTCTTCTGCCTTCCGTATCTTATTAAACTCAACCGCCTCTGTTCCATACATCGTCTCTTTGCGATCCTTCTTTTTTTGCGCTTGCATTTTTTTAAGACCGGGAATAACTATTGCCGTCACGCCGACACCCATACCCACTGCCGACCAAAAAACAGCAATTCCGAGCAGTATAACCTCTGTTGCCATATGTTGTATAGTGTACCACCCTACAATTGCCATACATTACTCTGTTCTTTTTGACGGTGTCCATCAATTCAACCTACCACATACACTACCAGCAGCAGCAAACTTCCCCACCAGCCGATGTCAGACAGCAGCAAACTTGCCAAAATCTTCTGTTGCCACGACTGTGGTAGCAATTCTTTCGCCTTCCCTTCTCGTTCTCGTTGTAGCAGAAACGGACTCACCGAAAATGATAAAAAGCATCCGTTGAGTACCAGTAGCACCGCGACGACGCTGTGTACCAGCGGTATCCCCGTAAACGGCTCGCCCCAATAGAATATAGTGCCGCCGATAATTGCCAGTGCGATACCTACCCAAATTAATGGCTTTGTTACTTTGTGTGTTCGTGTCGTCGCCTCGCTCCAATACGCTGATTTTCTTCCGAGAAACCCGTGCATATCAATCACCGTTACTGCCCCCAATCCCACCACAAACCCTGCGAGCAGTATAAACAGGCCTATTACTTCGGTTGATAAAATAGTGCTGACATCCATATGTGTGTAGTGTACTATCTCTTGAGCAATGTAACCACTATTCGCTTAAACCTTGCGTAAAACCATTTTGCTCAAGTGCATCAATGATGTCGCGTAATAGGTATTCATTTATAAATGACAAGGTATAGATACGACCCCTTTCCTTGCCTATCGGTTGAATCAATTTTTTTTCCTTTAATCCTTTGATTATCCTGGACACTTTAACCGAAGAACCTATGTCCAAGAGTTTTTTTACATCGCCAGCCCTCAGGGAAACATCCTTATTCCGTGCCATAAAAGATAAAACGGCGTGTTCGGCCTCACTAATCAACTTGCGCTCAAATGTATTGTTGATAGTCGGCGTGAGTATTGTATCTCTCAGGGTTTTGTGGTCTAGCAATTTATCAATTTTCTTTATCTCTCGTAACAAACCTTTCAATACATATTCACACCATTGCAATACATCCTCTTGTTTCCCTGAATCTGCCAACTCCAGCATGTCGTAGTATTTATCTCTGTCCATACAAAATATGGCAGTTGGATTAAGAATGCGGCCGTTGTGTACTTGAAAACCGTACTTAATGAGTAGTGCATAGGTAAACACACGAACTACACGACCATTGCCGTTATCAAACGGGTGGATGCAGGCAAAACGATGGTGGGCTATGGCAGTATTAAGTAAAAAATCTTTGCTTTCAGCCTCCTGGTTGATAAAATCTAACAGCTCCTCGATATAGTCATTCACCTGCGTATAGTCGGGTGGGCAGAACTTTGACTGCCTAATCTCTACGGATTTCTTTCTGAAATCACCTGGTGTGTCAGACCCTTCTCCACCCTCTATTTTACTCGGCGGCGATAGTCCATCCGTGATAATTTTATGTATTTCATATAAGTGCGCTTTGGTGATTTTTTTGCCAGTATCAATGTTTTCCTCAACAAATCGCAACGCCTTCTCAACATTCCGTATTTCCTGCATCCGCTCGTCATGTGCAATATGACTGCGACCATCGCGTCCTGCCATCTCCTCAACTATATTTGCCAAGGTTGTCCTGTTCCCCTCTATGCGCGTTGATCCTAGACTTTCTAACTTGTGAAAAATTTCTTTCAACTGAAAGAAAATATACGGTGGTGTGCTACCTGTCAGCGTACGCGCTTTTAAGTGTTCCAGTTCCAGAATTATGCCCACCAAACTGGAATCCCAATCCGGCTTAATAGCGCACAATGATATATCTCTAATACACCGCTGGTTATTTTCATTCATGCTTTTCATTATTTATCAGTATACACTAAAATATCTCTAAAAATCAAGGCATGCATTGAATTAAAGAATATTGCTATTTATCACCCTCCCCAAACCACATTTATCACCCCCTCACCATATCTTCAACCGAGAACCTAACCTTGTGTTTTTGGTATTGATAATTTTAGCTATATACTGGATATATGAATAAAGAAAGGTTGCAAAAAGAGGTGGATGACAATTACTCTTTTTTTAAGAGGCACAAGAACGAAATTAGTCCAGAATACGCGGAAAAGTTTGTATTAATTCGTCAACAGAAATTTATTGACTACTACAGCACAAAAGAAGATGCGATCACTGCTGGTAGATCCGAGTATGAAGACGGTTTATTTTCTGTGCAGAAAGTTTCTGACGAAATGGTTGATTTGGGTTCAATAGGATATGCCCTACATGTTTACTCTCAAGATTATGCCTTTGCAATTATTTGATTGATTCCTCAGCGCGTTTTCTAATGTTATGCGCAGCATTTATATCCGCATGTTGTTTGTGTCCGCACTCGGTGCAGACAAACCGTCTGGTCTCAATCCTGTTTTTTTCGTCAACACACCCACATACAGAGCAGGCTTTGCTGGTATTCTTCGGATCAACCTCTAGTACCTCTACTCCTCTGTCCTCAAGCATTCTTTTCAGTTTGTATGCTGACATTTCTCGCATTTTGTGATGGTTTTCTCGCTCTACATACCGTGGCAAATTTCGCTTTTCTTTTTTGTTGGTGTTCAGAGTTGATAACTTTTCAAACGCAACATGGGTGTATCCGCCGGCAACAATATCCTGCACAAAGTTTCTGTTGAGCGCATCAACACGATCACTCTTCTTTTTGTGTGCGAGTTGCAGTAATCGCTTTTGCTCCTTGCGTGACCTGCTATCCCAGTTGTTGTGTTGCATCGCCGCTTTTTTCTTTGGCTCGTATTTTTGCGATTCCCTCGCTATACGATCGTTATGGTTTGCAATTTTGCCAGTGTAGTGATAATGCCTGCCGTTTGATGCGGAATGGAAGCCGGCGTTTTGGTCTATCCCGAGGACGGATAGTTGCCTCTTTCGGTCCTTTTTTTCGTCTGATATATGAAAGGTTATGTGGCAATACCACCGTTTTTTGACGCGGCAGAACACTAGTATTGCGCTACGCGGAACTCCCTCCGGATATTTACCTCCACCGCTTTCTTTCAGTTGCAGAAGGTGCCTTGGGTTTTTCGGTGCCATATTTTTGTTGCCAATCCAAAATCTATCATTATGCTGCGGCCTCCATGTGCTGTTTCTCTTTTCGAGTGCGATTAACTTTTTACTCTTTTTGTCGTAGAGGTGGAAGCAGTTGTGTGGGATGGTGATGGTATCTTGTAATATTTTCTTTGCACTTCGGAATCCGGCAATGTTGCTTTTCTCCTTCTTTTTTAATTTATTCAAGTGTGCTTTGTTTAGCTCTGTAACTTCGTTCATAGCCGCCCGCTGTATATGATTTGAAAATTTATGTGGATCAAACTCATAGTGCCAATGTGCACCCATCCCGCGCTCTTTCTCTTCCTGAAACAACTTGGTTATCTCTGGGGAATCTTGCCGACCTGTTTTAAGTTTGTGTTTGCATTCCTTGCCGCATCGGCACCCGTCTTTTGTCTTGTACTTGCACCTCTTGCGCTGCTCTTGTGTTTTCATATTCATCTCCACCGCCTGATTGTATCGATAACGCACGGTATCAGTCATTTGTCGCAGATATGTTTCATTTTCTGGCGTGCATGCTCGCACGCTGTAGGTGATTGTTCTTGTCTTTGATTCCTCATCACCATTGCTTTTGTGGAGCCCTTTGGGCTGTGTTATTGTCTTTTTCTTTGTTTCCATTTATAACATGTCTGCGGAACATTCCCTTTGTTTTCTTACCCTCCGTTTAAAAAGGTAAAATTAGAAAAATTTGGGTAAAAAAACGCATGGGCAAACGCGCACCTATGTCGCGCAACGGCTGACTGTGCCGCAGATACCTACTTGGTACCTTGGGAGATTTACCTTTCGTCTCCCGGTTATTACCATCACTATATTTGTGGATCGCTATCCTTAATATAGCCAGTCACCACCACTATATTTGTGGGCACACGGCGCACTGGATCCAGTCACCACCACTATATTTGTGGTTGTTCCCTTTTTTACAGCCAGTCACCACCACTATATTTGTGGGGCAACATCGCCGATATGCCAGTCACCACCACTATATTTGTGGAGTCAATGAACTGGTCATCCAGTCACCACCACTATATTTGTGGAAAGCAGTTACTGGAATACCAGTCACCACCACTATATTTGTGGCAAGCAAAGAGCCACAGTCCAGTCACCACCACTATATTTGTGGGCCACAAAAGGCGACTTAGCCAGTCACCACCACTATATTTGTGGGATGGTGATGCCGATTGTCCAGTCACCACCACTATATTTGTGGGTTCAATATGATATTAAGCCAGTCACCACCACTATATTTGTGGCGCGAGTGGCTGATTTGGCCAGTCACCACCACTATATTTGTGGTCTTGTTGTCGTAGGCCACCAGTCACCACCACTATATTTGTGGTGTTTCCTCGTAAAAATACCAGTCACCACCACTATATTTGTGGCAACAACAACGGCAATATCCAGTCACCACCACTATATTTGTGGACGCAATCTGTATCATATCCAGTCACCACCACTATATTTGTGGTGTCTACCACAAACATGCTATAAATAAAAACAAATATTCAAAATGCAAGTTTGATTTTGCATTAAAAAAGACACCGTTAAAGGTGCCTAATCTATTTTCAGCATACTACCGATTTGTAAAAAATACAAGTGCTTTTTTATGCTACAGAATTAATAGAAAGTCAAGAAGATGCACTGTTGCTATGAATAAAAATAACACCGTGCGTTGTGATTTTGTGTAGAACTACAAGGTGCCGAGGAATACCTTTTTCAGTGCCTCACTTCCCTGCAGGTTTTCTGCTGTGTCTTCAACAACAATCTTTCCCTTGTCTAGTACATATGCTCGATGGGCGACTGCGAGTAATGAATTGATGTTATGCTCAACGACCAGTATCGCTGTTTTGTGATTCTCATTGATCTCTCGCATTTTTGCAAAAACTTCCTTTACAATCTTTGGCGCTAGTCCGAGTGATGGCTCGTCCAGTAGCAGCACCTTTGGGCTTGTCATTAGTCCGCGTGCCAATGCGAGCATCTGCTGTTGTCCGCCGGAGAGCGTGCCGGACGGTGCTTTCCGTTTTTGCTGCAGCATTGGGAAAAACCGTATTACCTCTTCAATCTTATTCTTGACTTCTTCCTTGTTGCCGATAATCGCTCCGCCGATTTCTAAATTTTCTTCTACCGACAGTCCAGAGAACACTCGTCTTCCCTGTGGAACAAACGCAATGCCGCGACGCACGACTTGATGTGATATCGGCGTGAAAGGTTGATTTTTCCACAGCATTTGTCCGTCGGCTATTGGCGCTAGTCCGAATATCGCTTTTAGTATTGTTGATTTTCCTGCTCCATTTGGTCCCATGAGTGCGACAATTTCTCCTCTCCTTAGCGCCAAAGACACCCCGTTGAGTACCGCCACCTCGCCGTAGTGAACATTGATATTGCGTATTTGTAACAGTGTTTCTGTATTCATATATTACTTTCCTACATAGATTGCGATGACCTCTGGCTTTGCAAATACGGTTTCGGGTGTACCTTGCGCAAGGAGCTTTCCTTCGTCCATTACTATCACCGTATCGCATAGTTGGCGAATCAGATCCATGCTGTGCTCTATCAGCACCACACTTTTCCCCTCCTGCTTTAAGCCCTGCATAACCTTGACTACGACATCGACCATCGCCGGAAACAGTCCGGCGAATGGCTCATCAAAAAGGTATACTTCTGCCTCTCGCATAGCCAGCACTCGGGCAATTTCTAGCAATTTTCTTTGCCCGTAGGATAGTGCTGCTGCCGGGCTGCTCCGCTTTTCCCATAAACCGACTGTTTCCAATGCCTGCCTTGCCTCACGATCACATCGCTCCTGCCGACGACGGAACAATGACGCGGCTACTGCTCGTTCCGTTACCACCACCAAGATATTGTCCAACACGGTCATCTGCTCAAAGAGTCGTACCTCCTGAAAGGTTCGGGTGATCCCGTGTGCGTTTACCTGTTGTGGCTTTAGTATGCTCACTTCTTTTCCGCCGATGTGCAGCACCCCAGCATCCTGCCGCACTATACCGCTTAAGACATTAACGAGTGTTGTTTTTCCTGATCCGTTTGGGCCGACAATGCCGGTTACCCTTCCTCGTGGTATTTCCAACGACACCCCGTCCAGAGCGTGTACTCCTTCAAACTGTTTGGTGATATTTTCTGTTTTGATAGTACTCATAGCTTATACTTACCCACGAGTCCCTGCGGACGATACAGCATTAGTGCTACCAGTATGACCCCATAGAGTGCTTCTCGCATATGTGCCGCCATGTCGCTGGATAGGCCGATATGCCGCAATCCCTCAAAGAGTACTACCAAGAATACTGCACCGAGTACCGATCCGCGCAAGCTTGCCAACCCGCCTAAAATGATGATGGAGAGGAGGTAGATTGATTCCATGGCTGTGAAGCTTGACGGGTTGATGTAGGTGATGTAGCTGGCGAATAGTGCGCCGGCGATTGCGGCGATACCTGCGCCAATGACGAACACCGTCAATTTAAAATATAGTGTGTTATAGCCGAATACTTGTATTGCGCGTTCATCTTCACGAATAGCCATCAACACTCTACCGAACGAAGATCGGGTGACAAAACGGGAACATAGATACACCCCGGCTGCCAACACTACCACGAGGAGCAGGAACACTGTAATTTGTGAAAATTCAAAACCGAATAACTCTGGCTTTGGTATCTGTGGGATGCCCAGTGCCCCTCGTGTTACCCCCCGCCAACTGAGAAAGACGGAGTATAGGATTACCCCGAACCCGAGTGATCCAAGTGCATAGTAGTCCCCGTCAAATCTGCTCAATACCAACCCAATGGCAAAACTCAGTACGATGGCAATTACTACGCTCAATCCGGTTGCGATGAAAAAATTGAAGCCGAGTTGCGTCATCAGTAGCGCGGTGGCATATGCTCCAACGCCATAAAATGCCGCGTGCATCACAGAGAGTAGCCCTGTGTACCCGACCACCAGATTCAATCCTAATGCCAAGATGGCGTATATTCCTATGATAATCGCGAGGTGGGTGAAGTAGTATATAAGTTCTTGCATGTTACGATTTTTTGTTTAGTATGCCGTGCGGACGAAATAGTAGAAAGGCAATTAACAGTGCGAATGCGATTGCATCTTTCCACTCGCCTGCTATTTTCCAAATACCAAAATTCTCCACAAACCCAAGTAGCAATGCTCCGAGTACTGCTCCATATATATTCCCGATACCACCGACAATTGCGGCGATAACTCCTTTTAGTAGTAGTGCCATTCCCATCGTCGGTTCTATTGCCGTGTCAAATCCAACCAGGATACCTGCCAAGCCCGCTGTTGCCGCTGCAAGAAAAAATACCACACCGATTACTCGAGTGGTGTTAATGCCGACAATCTTTGACACCTCTTCATCATCGCTCACCGCCCGCACTGACTTTCCAAACAGCGTATATCGTAACAACACAACAAAACCGAGCAATGTTGCTATTGCCGTGATGATGGTAATAATCTGTATCTCCGTTATTGTTGCCCCAGCGAATGCAACTACCTGCTGCACCGCACTTCCCTGTGTTAAGGTTTGTACTTGTGATGAAAAGAGGATGGATAGCACTCCTTGCAATGCGGTAAATGCCCCCAATGACGCAACTAATAGCACCATGGTAGATGCTTTTCGTGCCCGCAGTGGCGCATAGATGTATCGTTCCAACAGCCAACCAACTGCCCCGGTAAATATAATTGCGATGAATACTGCCAACCACGCCTCTATCTGCAACCCTTTCGTCAAGTAGAATACTGCGTATGCCCCGATTGCTGTCATTACTCCATGCGCCAGATTAAAAAACTTCCCCACTCCATACGACAGCGTAAATCCAATTGCAATAATCGCATACAAAGCCCCTGCAGTAATACTATTGACCACTAACTGCATAACAACATCGCTCATTACCTGTATGGTACAGCATCTGTATCTGCATAACTGTGTCGCGGGTGGGTGCCTTTATCACTTCAGTGCTTCTTTCAGTAACTCTTGTGCTTTTGTGGGGTTTGCTGATCCGCGGGTTTCTTTCATTACCTGCCCAACGAGAAATTGTAGTGCTTGCTCTTTTCCTGCTTTATACTCGGCTACGGCCGCCTCGTTCCCTGCTACTACCTTTGTGATGACTTCCTGCAAGGCACTTTCGTCTGACTCTTGGAACAGTCCTTGTCGTTCTGCTATTCCTCGCGCTGCACCACCCTCCTTTACTAATACCGCAATAACCTCTTTTGCGCCGCGTGATGACAGCTCGCCATCAATGAGCATTTGTATTACCTCCGCAAGTGCGTCTGCCGTCAATCGTTCAAACAGTGTGTCATTGCCCTCCTCCACATACTGCATCACATCCGATGATAGATAGTTTGCTGTCAGGCGAATGGCGTCAGCGTGTTCTACAGTTTGCAGAACCCCATCAAACAAATCTCCGAGTGGCTTGTTCTTCACCAACACATCTGCTTTCTTCGCATCAAGTTTCAATTCTTCGGTGTATCGCTCCATTCGTCGCTCTGGTAGTTCGGGCAAGGTTGCTCGTAGCGACTCTGCGTCCCACTCCGGCATCCGATCAATGTAATACTTCGGCAAGTCCGGCTCCGGCATATACCTATACTCTGCCGAGGTTTCTTTTGACCGTTGCGAAAAGGTCTTGCCAGTGTTCTCATTCCACCCCCGTGTCTCCTGTGCTATCTGTTCCCCCTGCTCCAACAATGCTGTTTGTCGTTCTATTTCATACTCAATAGCGCCGGACACTGCCTTGAATGAGTTCAAATTCTTCACCTCAACCTTTGTTCCCAAGGTGTCGGTCTTGCTTACTGAAATGTTTGCCTCAACTCGCATTTCCCCCCACTCCATTCGTGCGCGCGCTACTCCGAGGTATCGAAGGGTTTGTTGTAGTATGTCGCCAAATGCCCGTGCCTCCTCAGCGCTGTGTATTACCGGCTCGGTTACTAGCTCCATCAACGGCACGCCTGAACGATTAAAGTCAATCACTGAACCCCGTGAACACACATCGTGTGCACTCTTTGCAGTGTCCTCCTCAAGGTGTATTCGCTCAATACCCACCTTGTTTAATGAGGCATGCTTTACCAGCGGAAACGCATATTGGCTAATCTGGTATCCTTTTGGAATATCGGGATAAAAGTAATGCTTCCGGTCAAATTCCGTGAATGACGCTAATTCCCCACCGAGTGCGACTCCAATCCGTAGCATGTGCTCAACTGCCTGTTTATTCATATATGGTAGCGCTCCCGGATACCCGACGCATATCGGACAAATAAACATATTTGGATCATCGCTGTTTGGATCGTTTCGACATCCGCAAAACAATTTACTCTCTGTTAGTAACTCCGCATGTACCTCAAGCCCAATAGTCGGTGTGTATGTTTTCATACCTATAGTGTAGCAAATATTTGCACACAAAGGTATTGGTTACGATTTTTTTTGTTGCTTGGTGTTTTGTGTGTGGTATACTGGTTTAAGAAAGGAGGTGAGTGCTGTGAAAATGTCCCGTTCTTTTTCCCCTATTTTCTTGTCTGCGCTGTTCGGTATTGCAAGCGTTGTTTTCTTCGGTTGTGCTACATCGCAATCATCGTTATGGGAAGTGGCAGAAGCAACCGGGAAAAATAAGGTTTTTTCCCTCATGGTGGATGGAAAAAGGTGTTCGGCTGTTTGGGTTTCTGCGACCGGACATCCGGAGCAGGTTGCTGTGCAAAATGCACACAGAATGGCAAGGCAAATTCTTGGATCCGATATTCGGGAAATTGATTCCCGAGTTACGCATGACCACCACCGCAATATTTGCTATGCAAATGTCTTGCTGGCAACACGGTAATACTCATATAAATTCGCCGAGGTGTTTTATACACCTCGGTTTTTTCATTGCGTTGTTTGATAATCTGCGCTTTTGTGCTATACTTGTGCCAGTGCTGGAGATATTCTTCGGCAAACTGAACCAAAGTCCTTAAAAATAGTAAAAATAGATTGGAAAATTGGAGGGATTTAAAGATGTTTCAGAAATTTTTGATCATAGCGGTCGCATTGTTGCTCCTTTGGTTGCCAGTACAGGCGCATGCCACCCCAACTATAGAGGGTAGTTTCATGTACAACAGCAAAGATGTGATGGGGCACCTCATTCCGCACCTCTCAGACCATCCCAGTAGCGGGATGACTTTATTACTTGACCACCCTGTTGGCATCCCTGATGGCGGTCTTACCGCCGGTATTAGTGGTGTTTCTGTGCAGCGGTGGCAAGACACCGGCGTCCATGGAGATGCTGTTTCAGGCCATACCTCAGCGTTTGTTGGAGTCCACTGGCACACTGGCATCGTGCACCTTAGTGCACAGGAACGGTACATGCACGCCATGTCGCCGAACAATCGGGATTTTTTTCAAGGAGATGCCTACGAGACGCTGTTGAAGGCAGGGTTGACGGTTTCAGACAATCCGAAACCGTACCTCTTCCTCGGCATGGTACAGTCCGCCTATGTTCCGGTTGATAAAGCGATCGGGATTATCGGAGCGGGTCTTGCGACCCGCACTGCAGTACACCCGCTTATCGCGATCAATACAGAGAGTTCAATCGCAACGACGCTTTTTAATTTCAACTTCGAAAAGGAGACCTTCGCAAAGATGAAAGCCGCGCTTGCATTCAATTTTTCAGATGCGGCAGAGATTGAAGCGGGGCTCAATATCCACCACGACCTGCTTCGGGAAGAATACCACTCGTGGTGGAGCGTGAGGGCTTCTTATGCCTTTTAAACCAGCCCTGTTGCATTTACCAGGACGCCCATGCGTCCTGGTTTATTTTTTATACTATGATTGCTCAATATCTTTTGCACACGCAAATAACGTTTCTTCACTGTTGTAATCTCCTATAACCTGCATGCCGCGTGGCAGCCCCTCCACTGCCATTGGTATTGATATTGCTGGCAATCCGGTTAGGTTTGCTTGCAGGGTCAGTCGATCCTCTGCATACATTGCAATCGGATCTTGAATAGCCCCCTCTTTAAACGCAATGTCTGGAGTTGTTGGCATTACCAATATCGAGACCTCCTGCAGCTCTTTCAAAAACGCTTGGCGCATGGCGTCTCGCGCCGCAACTGCCTTTTTGTAATATGCGTCATAGTACCCGGCTGAAAGCACATACGAGCCGACTACAATTCGTCTCGACACCTCTTCGCCGAAACCACTACTTCGCGTCTGTACATAGTCACCCCACACCTCCTTTCCATCCTTGTGGTAGCCGTATCGCACTCCATCAAACCGTGCGAGATTGGACGATGCCTCTGCCGGCTGGATGATATAGTAAATTGCTCCTGCTTTTTCCATAATTGGCAACGACACCTCGCGTACGGTATACCCCTTCCCTTTCAGCCGCTCAAGCGTTGCATTAAACGCGTCCAGTGTCTCCTGTGAGATGCCGACAGTTGTGACTGCATCTGGCACACCGATAATTTTTTCTGTATTATTCTTCTGCCCTATACCCGCAAATATCTCTACCGTACTGTCATACTGCCCCTCCTCGCCTTGTAGCACCTCAAACAATAGTTTTGCGTCGTCTGCTGTCCGCGCTAATGGCCCGATCACATCTAATGATGATCCCAATGCGATTAACCCGTGTCGTGATAGCGCGCCGTAGGTTGGTTTCAATCCTACAATCCCGCAAAAACTTGCCGGCTGTCGGATAGACCCACCGGTATCTGAGCCAAGCGCAAGTGGCACCGCTCCCATCGCAACTGCTGCTGCCGAGCCGCCGCTTGATCCGCCAGACACCCGTTCCGTATCGTGCGGGTTGTAGGTTGTCCCATATACCGACCGCTCGGTACTTGATCCCATCGCGAACTCATCCAAATTCGTCCGTCCCACCAATACTGCCCCCTGTGCTCGCAGGCGTGCAGTCACTGTCGCGTCATACGGCGACACAAACCCTTCCAGCATCTTTGAAGCGGCGGTAACGGTATTGCCCGCTATACAGATGTTGTCTTTTATTGCGATCGGAATGCCAGTGAGTGGCATTGCTCGCCCCTCCTTGAGCATGGTGTCTGCCCGTTTCGCGTCTTCTTCTGCTGAGTCAAACACTTCCACAAACGCTTTTACTTCACCATCTTTCTCTGCTATCACCCGTTTTGCCTCCTTCAGCAAATCAATAGCGGACGAATCGCCCTTCGCCAATACTTCGCGCATATCCTGTACTGTTGCTTTCTCGTACTGCATTATAAAATCTTCTTAGAGAGAAACCATTGCTTAAACGATCCCGGTGCCTGCGCCAACATCTTCTCGCGATACTCCCCTGCCTCCACGGTTACGACATCATTTCGAAATATATTCACTTTTCCGTTGTCTTGTGTTGCGTCATTCGTTGCGATTGACTGCACCTCACTCACGAACGCCAATATCTTTTCAACCTCGCCCTCCAGCCGTGCTTCCGCTTCCGCATCCTTTTCCAACAACGCTAATCCAATTGCTCGCTTCACTCCGTCAGGGGCGTTGTTCGCGCTATCTTCCGCCTTGCTTTCATTCATATATGTTCATAATACCTTAAAAAACATAAAAACAAAAAAGTGAGAAAAGGGTTTTGTACGCAATCCACACTATCCCTGCTGTACACACCTCGTGTTTTTGACCTTTCTCACACCTATTTCATAGCAGTACAGAAGTTATGCAGACCTGCAATACACATTGCTTCCTATTATCCTCTCCTGACAAAGTAAACTGGTGGTAATGGATGACTATTCGGCCGAGACCTATGCTCTTGCGCCACCAACGGCAAAGGTGGTGCCGCACGACATGATTGTTGAGCAGTCGCTACTCGGTGCACTCCTGTGGAATGCCGACAAGTTTCACGATGTCGCTGAGGTTGTGGAGTCAGATGCGTTCTACGCCCCACGCAATCGCCATATTTTTGAGGCGATGGCCACTATTGCCTCCCGCGGTGATGCTATTGACTCTGTTACCGTTAGCACGCAACTTGCAAACGCTGAAAAATTAGAAATGATTGGTGGGCGAGAGTACCTCGGCGAGCTTGTTGAGCAATCTCCGGCGGCGGCGCACCTTGAGAGCTATGCAAAAATTGTGCAGGACAAGTACACTCGTCGTCGTTTGCAAACCGCCGGCACTGCTATTGCTGAAATCAGTACCGAAGGAGAGAAAGACATTGAACAAGTCATAGATGAATCGGAGCGAGAACTTTTTGAGATTACCCAAACCCACACGCATGCCCGCTATAAGCAGGTGGCGGATGCCATTCCGGATCTCGTGCAGGAGATTATCAAGGTTTCTGACAATACTGATCAGCATCGCGGTATTTCCACCGGATACCCCAAGATAGATGATGCTCTTTCTGGCTTTCATCCTGCCGACCTCATCATCCTCGCCGCTCGCCCCAGTGTCGGGAAAACTTCTCTTGCTCTGGACATCGCCCGCCGATCAGCAAGTAAGCAAAAAACACCGGTCGGCATCTTTTCCCTGGAGATGAGTACCTCACAGCTGATAGAACGCCTTCTCGCGACCGAATCCCGTCTTGATGCGTGGCGCATGCGTACTGGAAAAATAAAGTCGCAACAGGACTTCAGCGCGCTTAACGAGGCGGCGGATCGCCTCCGTACGCTTCCCATCTTTATAGATGATCGCTCTGGTATGTCTACCCTGACTATTCGCTCAACTGCTCGCAGAATGAAGCGAGAACACGATATTAAGATGCTTATTGTTGATTACCTCCAGCTCATTACCCCGCATGATGGTCGTGGCAATGACTCAATGGTGCAGCACATCACCGAAGTGTCTCGCACGCTCAAGCAGGTTGCCCGTGAACTCTCTATTCCGGTTCTCGCACTCTCCCAACTTTCTCGTGATGTAGAAAAGCGCGAAGGTAAACCCCGCCTTTCAGACCTCCGTGACTCCGGCTCCATCGAGCAAGATGCTGATGTGGTAATGTTCCTCCATCGTCGGACCGATCAAATGTACGATGGTGAAGACGACGCCCCAATACCTATTGATCTTATGATTGAGAAGCATCGAAACGGACCAACTGGCAAAGTGGCGTTGCAATTTGACCGAAAACACGCAACATTCATAGAGCCGGCGAACGAAACATACGAATCTCAGGCGCCGGTGCCTGAGGCATTTTAGATCACCATCTATCAATCTATCATTCCATGCAACACGAAGAAACCTTAGAACGCCTCATTACCCTTTTCAAACGATTTCCTGGTATCGGACTCCGACAGGCAGAACGATTTGCTCGATTTATTGCCCAGCAGGATGCCTCCTACATACAACACCTTACTGCATCTATCACTGCCCTCCACCGTGCTAGCAAGCAGTGTCCGCAATGCTTTATTCGCCACCAGCAACAAACTGTTGCTTGTCCGATATGTGATCGTGGTAATACTGATACGCTCATTGTTGTTGAGAAAGATGCGGACGCCTATATGCTCGCTGCGTCAACTGATGCCGTTGTTCAGGGATACTATTTTATTCTCGGCGGCCTCGTCCCTATCGCAAACAGCAATCAGACCTCCGCCCGTATCCCGCAACTCATTACCTCTGTCAAAACGCATAGCCCGAAAGAAATCATCATCGCTCTTGCGGTCCACCCTGATGCTGACCACACCGGGCGGCATCTTAGCAATCTCCTCAAGCAACAATTTCCTGCTATTGCTGTCAGCACCCTTGGTCGCGGTCTCTCTTCCGGCTCTGAGCTTGAGTACTCAGACCCTGAAACCCTCATTAACGCTGTTACCCACCGCAACCCATTTCCTTAGTGAGTACTCTTGTTTTCTGAAACTTGACAAACTTGTTGATTTCTTGTATTTTTACTTACACTGTTTTTTGTTAAAAAAAGTATGGTAGTATATATGTAGGTGATTATTATTCTACAACACCACATCCTTTCATTGGGGTACGCCTCCTTCTAATTCTAAAAGTTACCCCACCTACCCCCTGTGTACTTGGGAAGTTTTTTGGCACCATATATTCTATGATATTTTTATTGCGCCAAAAACTCTCAATCGCACAGGGGCTTTTTTTGTAAGAAAAAGCACTCTTGTTTCTGTGTTCCCTCTTTTGCCGTACACTATAGCTATGCGCATACTCGCTATTGAGACAAGCTGTGATGAGACCGCTGTTGCACTCCTTGCGTTTACCGAAAAGAGCGACGCCACGCACTATCGCATCCTTGCTGAAAAACTATACTCACAATCTGACCTGCACAGCGCCTATGGCGGTGTGTACCCCTCTTTAGCAAAACGGGAACACCAGAAGATACTTCCAATTCTCACCAAAGAACTTTTAGCCGAGCAGTCACTCTTGCAGAAAGATCCGTCTGTGCAGATAACCAATACCATCGAACATGTATGTGTCCGAGGGCCAGCGATGCTTGCTGCTATCAAACATCATTTCAGCGAAACTCGTCCCACCACTATTGACGCTTTGGCGGTTACTCATGGGCCAGGGCTTGCTCCGGCACTCTGGGTCGGGGTAAATTTTGTTCGCGTGCTGTCACTGCTGTGGGATATACCGATTATTGCCGTCAATCATATGGAAGGGCATATTGTTTCTGCCCTTATCACGGATACCGCACTTATCACGCCACGGTATCCAATCCTTGCCCTCCTTGTTTCCGGAGGACATACCGAACTGGTACTAGCGCAACAACCCGGCAGTTATCAAAAAATAGGACAAACCCTTGATGACGCTGCTGGGGAAGCGTTTGACAAAATAGCGCGACTTCTCGGGCTCCCGTATCCTGGCGGTCCTGCGGTGGCACGCCTTGCGAAGTGGGCGCGGGAGCAGCACCTCACGGCACCGGTAACGCTTCCCCGCCCGATGTTGCGAGATAATACTCTTGACTTTTCATACGCCGGATTAAAGACAGCGGTGCGGGTTTTTTGTGAGAAACATCCTAACCTCACAGATTCTGAAAAGGCGGCACTCGCGATGGAGTGTGAGGATGCTATTGTTGAAACGCTGCTCAAGAAAACCCAGCGTGCTTTGGAACAGCACCATCCGCACAGTATTATTGTCGGCGGTGGCGTTTCAGCGAATAATCATTTGCGTGAGGCGTTTCGCGCCCTTGTTGCCCAGTATCCAAATACCACCCTCCACCTTGCCCACCGTGCCCACGCGACTGATAACGCGGTTATGATCGCCCTTACCGCCTATAGCAATCGCACCACCGTTGACTCTGAAACCCTTGCTGCTGATGCAAACCTCTCGTTTCCATGTGGTGCCCATGAGTAGGTGTTTTCCACCAGTATCGTTATGCTTTTTGGCACAGTGGTATACTGCTTGTAATGGTGTTGTGGTGCCGTATCACACACATAGAGTATTGTATGCTTTCTGAAGATAGAAGAAAATTATCATGGATTGAGCGCATCTTTGGGCGTGATGACGCTGACGAGTATGATGATTTTTCCGAGGTTGCTCTTGAGGATACTTTTGACGATTTGGCTGAAGATGGTGACTCTTTTGAAGATGACGGCGTGTTTGATGTTACAGATGAAACCGTGTCCATGCCCGCCTCTACCTCTGGCGATGATGACCTGCAGATTAACCTGATAGATATCGGGGAGGCACTTGTCGCACAGGCACTGGTACCTGGTGTTGATGAAAGCAAGATTGAAATTGACCTGAATCGGGAAATGCTCACTATTACCGCTGGCTCAAACGAGCATTGTATTCAAAAAGATGGTGATTACCTCTATGAAGAGCTTTCATTCGGCTCTTTTTCTCGTTCCATCCTCCTGCCGGCAGAGGTAGAAGTTGAGGATGCAAAAGCAGAGGTGAAAGATGGTGTTCTCACCATAGATATGCCGAAAATCGATAAGGCGGCTCACAAGAAGTTGTCCGTGAAGAAAAAATAGGGGTAAAAAAATACAGCAGATTGGCATTGTGTGTCCAATCTACTGTATCGGTCCTACAAACAATAACCCTAGGGTTGCTGCCGTAAGACCCGTTGCTTTTCGCACCCACTCGGGTAATCCGAGTAGGAAGCAAAGCAAAAACACCATCTCTATCACCTCCTTTTTCGTTAATTTCATTAAACTTTTACTACTATACCATATTTCCATAGGAAAGTAAAATGCGCCTATTTTCCTTTGAAAATAGGCATTTTCAGTACTACTTTACGCACTGTTACTTACCACCTTCTTCAGGAGTTGGCTTACATGCAAGCTCTCGCACATACCCCCAGAATCCACTGAAGAGCTGATTTCCTTCCTTCCGGTACTCCATTAACGGCTCTCGTTGTCCATACGAGCGTAGTCCTGCGCTGCTGCGCGCATAATCCATCAACTCTAAGTGTTCCATCCACGCAAGGTCAATACTCCGTAACACTTTTGCCCGTAGTTCTGTCATATACTCGTCCGCACTCTTTTTCTTTGCCGCCTCAATCGTTTGCTCATCTAATACCTCTTGTAGTGATTCAATGTTGTTTGCATACAGCATTTTTTTCCGCCTCGTATACACCTCTGCGCGATGGGTGTCTAAAATAGTATCATACTCTAAACTGAAACGGCGCGCATCAAAATGATGCCCTTCTACCCGTTTTTGGGCACTTTCTATTGACTTCGATATCATCTTGTTTTGTATTCCTTGATCTTCCGGCAACCCGAGACGCTGGGCAATTTGCTTCACTTGATCTGATCCGAACACCCGTGTCAAATCATCTTCCAGTGACAGATAAAACTGTGTTTCCCCTTTATCACCCTGCCGTCCGCAGCGTCCTCGCAACTGGTCATCAATTCGCCGTGATTCGTGTCGCTCCGTCCCCAGCACAAACAATCCGCCGAGTTCCTTGATGGTGTCTGCGTACTTTTTGGATTCTTCCTCTGTTGCCCCGCCGAGCTTGATGTCAACTCCACGCCCCGCAAGGTTGGTTGCAATGGTGACTGCCCCGCGTTTCCCGGCCTGTGCGATAATCTCTCCCTCTCGTTCATGTTTTTTTGCATTCAACACCTCATGCGGTATTTTTGCCCGCTTCAGTCGCTTAGAGAGTGCCTCGTTATGCTCTATAGAAGCGGTACCGACTAAGACCGGCTGCCCTTTTTCATGTAATTCCTTTATTTTTTCGATCACTGCGCGGATTTTTGCATTATGGGTTTGGTAAATAGCATCAGGGTGGTCGACTCGCTGTATTGGCTTGTTCGTCGGCACACTTATTACCGGCATTTTGTATACTTTGTAAAACTCTTCTTCAGACGACTTTGCCGTCCCGGTCATTCCTGCTAACTTTTCATACATTCGGAAATAGTTTTGAAAGGTGATAGACGCATAGGTGCGTGTCTCCTGCTTGATTGTTACCCCCTCCTTTGCTTCAACGGCTTGATGTATGCCATCACTCCATTGTCGCCCGGGCTGTAGTCGTCCGGTAAACTCGTCAACGATGATGACCTGATCACTCCGTACCACATACTGCTTGTCCCGCTTAAATAGTGATTTTGCTTTCAGTGCGTTGTGTAGGTAGTGCAGTGTTCGCTGCGCTCCTTCAACATACACATTTTCTACTTTCAGTGACCGCTCGAACTTCTCTATTCCACTCGCCGTCAATGCGACCGCCCGCTTCTTCTCATCGATCGTATAATCTTCCTCTTCCTTGAGCGTGTCGGCAAATTTTGTAAACTGCGCATAGTGCGATGCTGGGATGTTTGACGGCGCAGAAATAATGAGAGGGCTTCTCGCCTCATCAACAAGGATAGAATCCACTTCGTCTATAATTGCGAAGTGAAAGCCACGGTGCCGAATCTCTTCAGGATTATAGGCGATATTATCCCGCAAGTAATCAAATACGAATTCATTATTTGTCCCGTACACAATATCGCACTGATATACCTCCTGCCGTTTTGCCTCCCGTAAAAACTCGTACACCACCTTGTATGCCCCCGCATCGTCTCGTTGCTGATCTTGCTCTCGGTGTCCGGCATCATAGATGTATGAGTCATCCTGCCCATTAATCACTCCGACTGTTAAGCCCAAAAAGGCAAATGCTTGCCCCATCCACACTGCGTCTCGCCGAGCAAGGTAATCATTCACCGTCACGATATGCACCGATTTGCCACTTAATGCGTTCAAATACGCCGGCAACACCGCAACAAGCGTCTTTCCCTCACCAGTACGCATCTCGGCGATAGACCCTTCGTGAATCACCTTTCCACCAACAATCTGCACGGCAAACGGATCCATCCCTGTCGTCCGCTTTGCTGCCTCACATGCTACCGCAAATGCCTCTGGCAGAATATCCTCCAGTCCTGCTCCATCTTGCAGTTGTTTCTTGAAAGTGGCTGTTTTTTCTCGCATGTCAGCGTCAGACAGTGTTGCGAGTGTTTTTTTATGCTCCTGCACTTTTTGTAGAATCCCTTTCGCCCCTTTCACATACCGCCCCGATTCAGAGCCGAATAGTTTATCCAGTATTGCCATACTGTACCAGTATGCCACACCCCTGTCTGTTGTTGCTCTTTTTTATATAATCCACACCCTGTATATTGACACCCTCTCCTGCACAAAGTATGCTGGCGGTAGCAAGTAAGACCTCAGTGCCGGGGCTGCCGTATGTACAGTCCGTAAATGGCCTGGGGCTTTGTGTTTGTGTATACTGGATTTCAATGGTTTTTTTGCCTATCAGATTGCAATACTGCTGTTATTGATTTTATCCTACTGGTATTTTCCTACCCATTGCTGTGCGTAGGTCGCCGGGTCAATGCCACTGGTTTCCAGATCATAGGTGATTTGTAGGAGTTCGTCCATGGTGAACTTTACCTTTTTCAAAAACTGCGCGATGTTAGGGTGTTGTTTTTCTAGTGATTTTGCGTAGTAGATGTGTAATTTTGCGGGCTTCCACGCTACTGCTGCGCTTGATTTCTCCAGCCAATCCGGATCCTCTGATGGGAATACCATTTTCCACTTTGCCGCACTGTGGGCTGGCTCTTTTAGTCGGTATATGTCGTGTATGCGCCATATAGCATGTGGTGTGTAGCAGTGCATTGCAAACAGTTTCCCCATTGCGGTTGCCTCTCCCAGCCGCTCTAGTGCTGCTGACTCGTCCATTTCCAGTAATTCAAACACCGTGTCATACCCATATGATTTTGCGCGCACTCGCTCTACAGGTGTTGCACCCCATCCTTCAGCGCCGATCCACATCTCACCTCGCCCGTCGCCGTTTGTGTCAAAATACTGTGTGATTCCCGGGTTGAGGAGGTCTTTAATGTGCGTAATGTTGTACTGCTTTGCCAACGCCTTGTCCACACAGAGCCCCTGGATGGCATTCACGCCACTTCTGTTGCGCTCTAACATCTTTGCAAACTGCGTGTGCCAGTTGTCATGATTTGGTATCCAGCCCTCGGGGTGCACATGTATCGTACCTTCGGCAATGCCGGTGTAGATTTCTTCGTTTGTGCCGGACTGCAATCGCACTTCCGTGTCAAAATTTTGCTGAATCATTTCTCGCAAAATGTATGCCGTTCCCATCCCTGATCTCCAATTTGGCACGCCGATCACAAGGGGTCCTTCACCACCGCTGCTGGCGACCTGCTTGGTGTCGTCGCTTTGCTGTATCAGGATACCTACCATCCCCGCAACGATAAGTAGTGCTATAAGTAGTATCCATGTCTTTTTCCCTCCTGATTTTTCCATACTTATTAATATTGTACCTCTCTCCTGTTCACCTTAAGGGTGGGTGGTGGAATACTTTAGCTTTACGCAAATCCTTCGTCCCGCATAAACGGTCCGCGCGCTGATGCTCGTGTCGCCAAGGCGTCTGCTGTTTCATTTCCCTCTTCGTTAGAATGCCCCTTAATCCATTTAAATACCACATGGTCATCTACCAAGGCGTCCAACTCTTGCCACAGGTCAGCGTTCTTTAGTGGTTGCAGTCGCCCTCTCTCTCGTCGTTTCCATCCATTTTGTTTCCACCCTTCCATCCATTGGGTAATCCCTTTTCGGGCGTATTCGCTGTCAGTCCACACCGTGATCACCTCAACTGCACCGAACTTTTTCAGCACTTCAATGATTGCCCGTAACTCCATCCTGTTGTTTGTTGTTTTGTAGTACCCTTGCGAAAAGGTGTGCTCAACCGCGCCGTCCTTATACACCACTGCGCCGATACCTCCCGGTCCCGGGTTCCCCTTGCACGATCCGTCAGTGTACACTTCGTATCTCATACATATCTACTATACCCTATAACGATGCTGCTGTCGCCAGGGTTGCGCACCCATACTGTTCTGGTTTTTTATACAAAACTTACAATTTTATCCTTGACAAACACCTTTACGGTCAATCCGTTGGTGTAGTCGCGCAGTCGTTCATCCTCCTGCACTGTTGAGAGTACCGCTTCCTGCTCGCTTCCGCGTGGCACGGTTACTGTTCCGCGGGTTTTGCCCTGCACCTGCACGGCAATCGTAACCGTTTCTTCCTGCGCTGCGGCCGCATCCGCTTCCGGAAATGGCGCAGTATGCACGGAAGTTTCATTCCCCAAAGCGTGCCATAACTCATCGGCAAGATACGGCGCGAATGGTGCAAGTAGGCGTACCAGCACACGGTACTCTTCTTGTGGTACGGTCTCAATATCTCCCAACGCGTTTGCAAAAATCATCAATGTTGCTACCGCCGTGTTAAATCGATATGCCGTTATATCTGCGGTAACGGACAGTATGGTTTTGTGGCGCAGGCGTGTTACTGCCTTGTCGGCGTTTCCGGCTCCGACTTTTTCTCGCAACGCATACACTCGCTCAAGAAATCTTCGGGGTCCGGCAACTCCCTTGCTGTCCCATGCGACCGTCTGCGCGAATGGTGCAATGTGTGCGAGGTACACGCGCACTGCATCAACCCCGATATACTCTGCAATCGCCAGCGGGTCAACCACGTTCCCTGATCGCTTGCTCATTTTGCCTCCGCCTTCCGCTTGTACAATCCCCACTGTTCGTAGTGTGGCGTATGGCTCTGAAGTACTCACGGCGCCACTATCTCGTAGTACCTTATGCCAAAACCGCGCGTAAATGAGGTGTCGCGCCGCATGCTCCATTCCTCCGGTGTACATGTCAACCGGCATCCACTGTCGCTCCTTCTCTTTGTCCACAAGTGCTGTCGTATTGCCTGGGTCAATATACCGCAGGTGGTACCACGACGACCCCGCCCACTGTGGCATAGTGTTCGTTTCCCGCTTCCCTGCACCCTTGCATTGCGGGCATGTGACAGACACCCACTCCGTAATCGCCGCCAGTGGCGACTCTCCCGTCCCTGTCGGCTCATATGAGTCCACTTCCGGCAGTTCCACCGGCAGGTCTTCTTCCGGTACTGGCACTACTCCGCATTGTTCACAGTGGATCAATGGTATCGGCTCGCCCCAGTATCGCTGCCGAGAAAATACCCAATCTTGTAGACGATACACCACCTCCGGCTTTCCTCCGGCCGCCTCAGTGAGTATCTTTTTTGCCTCCTCACACGGTGTGCCGTCATACTTGCCGGAATTAATCAGCACCGAGCTTGCCGCTATCTCTACTGCTGGCAGGTGGTCATCCCCGGAAACAACCTGTGTAATCGGCAGTCCGTGTATTTGTGCAAAGGCATGGTCCCGCTCATCGTGTGCTGGCACGGCAAACACTGCGCCGGTTCCGTACCCGCCCAGCACATACCCCGCGACATACACCGGTACCGAGTCGCCGGTAATCGGGTGTTTTGCGAATATCCCTTCCAGCACCATGCCACTACTGACTGTTTCATCTGCTTTTGCAATATACTGTTCCCGTCGATACTCTTCTACTGCCTCACGATTTGTGCAGTGTGGTAGTAGTGTTTCAACATACCCGCTTTCCGGTGAAAGCGCGATGTATGAGCACCCGAACAGTGTGTCAGGACGAGTGGTGAACACTTCAATGGTAGCACCGGCAGATGGCACCACGAATGGTATGACAAAGCCCTCCTGTCGACCAATCCAATGTCGCTGCACCTCTTTCACTGACTCAGACCACCCTTCCAGCGTTTCCAAGTCGTCCAAGAGCTGATCCGCATAATCGGTAATTCGTAGCACCCATTGTCGCAACGGCTTCCGTTCCACGGCAGAATCGCACCGCTCACACTTCCCGCCGCTTAAGTCCTCGTTTGCTAACCCTGTTTTGCAGGATGGACACCAGTTTACCGGCGCGTGAGATTCATACGCCAACCCCTTTTTATACAACTGTAAAAAAATCCACTGTGTCCATTTGTAGTACGCCGGGTCAGTCGTATTGATTTCCCGCTCCCAATCGTATGCTAGTCCTAATTGCTGACATTGCTGCTTGAAGTTCGCTACATTTTGCTCTGTCGTCTCTTGCGGATGTTTCCCCTGTTTGAGCGCATATCCTTCCGCCGGTAGCCCGAACGCATCCCACCCCATCGGGTGTAGTACCCGATACCCCTGCATTCGCCTCATTCTCGCGTAGATGTCCGCGCCAATATATATTCGCGCATGCCCGATGTGTAGCCCATCCCCTGACGGATAGGGGAACATTACCAACGAATAGCATTTTTCCTTTGTCGTATCTTCGCTCGTCTGATACACCTTGTCGGCACGCCACCGCTTCTGCCATCGCCCTTCTATCTCCTTATGATCATACATAACATCTGTAGTGTACCATCTGCAAGTTCCTGCTACGCGCTGTCGTCTTTATACCTCTTTACTCTGGCTGATTGTGTATTTTTGCGGTATTTTCTTGATTTTATACGATTTCAGGAGTGATGGGGATTCGTTTGATACATCTATCTTCATGCATATTTATGGCTATAGGTAGGTATATCCAATTATGTCCAATTATATCCATAAACGCAGATCTCCTTGTGACTACTGGTCTAAACAGGTGGCGTGTTTTGCTTTCAGGTTATAGTAGGAGAAAGTATTCAAGTGGCATTCGTATTGTGTTATTTTCAGTATCAAGCGATACGGTTGTGGTATCGTCTATGAGGATACTGTATGCTGGGTCTACCCGCTTTGCCGTTTTTTTAATTTGCCGTATGTCTTTACTGCCGGCACCGACCTCAATAACAATTTTTTTCCCTGAAAAATCAACCACAAAATCAGCGCCTCCATCCTTGGCGTCATAGGTGAGGGCGTTCCTGCTGTTATCATTGCGTCGTACTATGCGGTACAGCGTTGTTCCGACAACATCTTCCAGCAATTTTCCGTACATCATGTTTGGGGATAGTACACTCCCCCCTCTATTAAACATTGTCGACCGAAAAACAGGTGCAGCAAAAAGAAATTTTGATTTCTGGCGAACCTGTGCGTTATGCGAAGCGGTATATGCCGGTACCTGTATCAACACCCCCGCAGTCACAAATGCATCAAGCAACCCTTTCACGGTATGTCGACTGAGGTTTAGCATGCTCTTACCGAGTGACTCGTAACTCACCTGATCCGTAGATGCCAGCATGTATAGCATTGTTGATCCTTTTTGTACGGTGCTTGCTTTGAAATTGTGCATTTCTGCGATGTCTTCCTTGATTGTCCTTGCCAGCGTCCTGTCGCATGCGTCAAACACCTCCTTTGCTTGACTGAACAGCGTGGATGGCAACGACCCTTCTTTGATAAAGTTTTGTACTTCGAGCGGGGTACTGCCTGCCTGATACTTTTTTATTTTATTTTCTACTGTCAGTATTTTTTGGTATGCCTCATCAGCATGTGTACTCTCAAACAATGCGCTGTGCATTTGTTTTTGCACCTCACTATCTATTGGCTTTTGGTTTTTTACCTTCATATACTCAGTGAAGGTGAGTGGTAGCATTTCTATGAATACTGGTCTTCGTGTCGGATCTTTGTCTGTCTTCAGTTGGAGTGCGGCAGAGCCGGTTGTGTATATAAAAACCTTATGTTTTGCACGATCGTACACATCTTTGAGTGTTATGCCCCATTTTTTATCGTACTGCGCCTCATCAATAAAAAGTACTAGTTGCTTTTCTCGCTTTTCAAAAACACTGCCGGTCATCTCTTCATATACCCGTAGCACATCCGCAAGTGATACACCAAACAATTCTGTAATCCTGTCTACCGATATAAACAATGTGTCAACCTTTTTTGCCGTTATTTCAGAAAAAATCTGCATCAGTACTGTTGTCTTGCCAACGCCACGCAATCCAGTTATGACGCACCAAGGATGCGCGGTGTTTCCCTGCAAAAAATCATATACATACTTACTTATATCTTTGTATATATCTCGTTTTGGGTAGTAGTTCCCTGCTGTGTCAGCTATGTACTGCCTTGCCACAGCACCGGTGTTCGCTACCTGCTCTCGCAGAAAAACCTCTATTTTTTCTCTTGTTTTTGTATCCATGTCTGTAGCAGTATACAAGGAATGCGTATTCCTTGTCAATTGCAGTATACAAGGAATGCGTATTCCTTGTATATTCCACTATACAAGGAATGAATTTTGGTATATGACCTTATAAAATAAAGGTATTTTTTTGTATTCCTTGTATGGCGTTGGTGGGGGTTGACAAAAGGATGTATATATGGTATATTACAACCAGCAATCTTTTTTTTATAACAAAACACAACCTCCCGCCGGAAGGGCGGGAAAGGAGTTGGCCATGCAAAAACTAGGGAAGATCGCAATCGCGGAGCTGCTCGGTACCGCGCCGAGCGAACCAGGTGCCCACAAGGAGTGGAGCTTCGAAGCCGGGGTAAAAGTTGCCCGTATCATGATGATGCGGGCCGGAGAATCAAGAATTCAAGCAGTGAGTACCGCTTGTCGGTACTTACTGCCTGGGGAGCATGACGGCTCCCTCTTTAGATATTTAGGTGACGAAATTGATCGTCGCCTAGATAAGGCCGGGGCGCCGGAGTATTCGGAGCAGACGCTCCAGATGCTCCAGCAGCAATAAAACAAGCCCAATAGCACGAAATATCACTGATCTTTCGCCGTGCTATTGGGCTTCTCTGTTTATATAGTAGTCACCCTGTCTGCCCTGTCGTCCGTTATGTGTGTAGAGCGCAAGGAAACTACCTTGCACTTACTCCTTATTATATTACCTACATAATTAACTAAAATACTATGAATTACACCATAAAACAAACGCTTATCGGCGTATTACTCATCGCTATTGCTGGATTACTGGTAGTAGCAACCGCTTACCCATCAAGTGCTTATGCACAAGGCAGAGATTGTGGGGAATTCCTTGCCAACAATATTCCCAGTTATAAGAATTTGAATGAAGACACTGCATCCGCCAGATTTGAATTTATTAGAGGTGTTGATAATTGCTATTCTGCAAATACAGTATCTTACCAACTCTTCTACGAAGAGGCGGATCAGGTGCAGAAGCGTCTTGGTGGAAACAAAAAGGCACGAATAACCAATGATGATTTCGTTACCATTTCTTTGCCCAACGATGACTGGGGAGTGAGTTTCACTGATGCTTATATAATCGTGCGTTTCTATTCTGATAATGCTAGCGATTCTGTTGCTGATGCAGGATATGAGATGACCTACACTGCTTCTAAGAATGCGCAGAATAGTGCTGGCAAGAGTGACCAAGGAACTGGCGCAATGCGCCCTGGCTACATCACCTGTGTTGTTGCAGGACGAGACAACTGTGGATCAACGAACACTGAGGTGCGACGCGAACTTGGTATGGGCGACAACGACACTCCGGAGCCAATGCAGGAAAGGCAGACCACTCAAGAGACAGAGCGACCTGTTGACACTGCCGATGACACCGCTGACACTGAAGAGGAGCATGCTCGCTCTGACAAGGAATCTCAAGATTCTGATGTAGAGATTGCATGGAGTATCTACGACATGAAGCACAAGGTATCTCCTGCTCTTCCGAGTCGTTCATAATTGAGGTACGCCAAGTGGCATACCACCAAGGAACACTCAAAAACAAACACACCCCGCTACCTATAGGCAGCGGGGTGTGTTTGTTTGGAGTGACAATCATTGTATGCAAACATCGTGTCGTATACCGGGGTTGGGCTACATGCGTGGTCGTTACACGCTTCCTAACTTCTTAGGATTTTTAGTTGATCTTCGGATGCTCTTCTGATAACCCGCTTCATCATCTTTTTATGCTCCCGTGCACTCATGTTGATGAAATCTCGTGATGCCTGCTCTGCAGCTGAAATTGGCTCATCAAAAATACTCTTATTTTTGCTGAATATTTTTTTCAAAAATGAAGTCATATGTCTTGTAGTACTTCTTGTTCATTAGTATACACCTTTCCAATACACCTATCAACATTCTCCACATTAAACCAAAACTCTTCGCCTAATATCCCTGCTTCATCTACTGTTTTCAAGACCATATTGAGGTTGACTTTTTTACCAAAATGTTTTTTAATTTCATTCACCGTGACCCGAGCGTTAACAAATTGCCGTATGAATGACTCCTGCGGAACTACTCGCCCCTCTATGCTCTCACGCTTTTTTACAAAGCTCCATGCGCTTTTTGGTTCTTGATACACAAAGTATAGACGGACTGCATATCCTTTGCCTAGTGACCGCTCTATGTTGCTCTTCGCTTTATCAAAATTTGAAAAAGTTGAGTCAAGCACAAAGTTATACTTGTTTTTCAATATGTGACTAAACACCACATCAACACCGATAGATGCTGCACCGTGGTATACTTCTGCATTTTTTCCTGTGTACCCAGGGATCATTGCCTTAATCTTGTCTTGATCAATGTGAATAAAAGGAGCGACCATGCTTTCATCCCTTATCAATCTGTTTGCTGTCTCTGTTTTTCCTGCGCCGGGCGACCCTGCCATATATATCGCGATGCTGGTTGTGACCGACTCTCCCTCGGCACACACCTGCTCTATCACCTTCTTTTTGTTATCTTTTATCCATTGTTTTGCGCTTTCTTTGTCCATTACCTCAATACTACCACACTATGGAATAGCATACCGACATCTATGATTCTTGCGTGGGCAATAGTAAGTAGGGTAGCTGCTATCTACACCGAAGGCGGTGTGTAACTTCTCTTTGGACGGGTGTAGGTGTAGGGGTTGTTGATCGGTCGGTAGCTCTCGTCTTCTGTGCTGTCGTCACGGTCTGTGTTGCTGGTGGTATCTGTGGTGTCTTCTTCCCTTTCGGTTGACTGTTGTGTCTGTGTTTCTGTGGTTTGCTGTTGTTGTGGTCGGCTCTCTTGGCGGAGGCGGGTGAGGAGGTCTTGGGTGAGGGTGCCGGTTTGTGGGAGGTTCTGTGTTCTTTGGTAGCAGAGGATTGCTTGTTTGGTGCGTTGTCCGAAGTAGTCGGTCTCTTGTCCTGGGGAGCCGGCTCCGACTAGTGCTACTCGGCAGGTGGTTCTGTT
>JAPOOC010000004.1 GCA_026713605.1 Candidatus Kaiserbacteria bacterium | reverse complement strand
TGGTTGGTGTGTATGAAAATACGGTGAGGGTGCTTGTGCTGGTTGGGCTGGCACCACTCGGCAGCGTTACCGTTACATTTTCTAGGTCATAAGTGAAACCGTCTACACCTACATTGTGTGGGACTATAGCGGTAGGGGCTGTGGGGATGGCAACCGGGGTCGCTGATACGGTATCTGAAGTATCTCCGGGGATAAAGCCACCACTGGTGGAACTGATCGTACCATTATTTACCCGACTTCGCACTTGAAAATCGTATGGGGTATCGTTGGTGAGTCCGGTAACGGTGTGTGAGGTGGTTGTGTGATCGCTACCAGAGATATCCGTCCAAGAACCCCATGTCTGAGAATCGCTTGCTTTTGAGCGGTACTGATACCCTCTAATATGATTAGGCGCGCCACTTGCTGCAGCCCACCCAAGAGTAACCTGCGTATCGCCTCGTGTTGCGGTAACACTGGCTGGCTTTTTAAAAAGGTCTTGACTTGCTCCAAAGAAAGGAATTGCGAGCGTGCTTGCCACCGAACTAATAGTGTGGGTAACGGACACACAAATGCGTCCAGAAGCAATTGTCGGTACAACAATCGAAACAGAAAACCCGTCTGATGCATTGGTATCGGTAACATAGTCCGTGTCGCCACTCGCGGGGAGGTTGGAAGAACTACAGGGTTCACCTTTGAAAGAAGCAGAGAGTGCACTTATTGCATTGCCACTGCCTGTTATGCTTGCGGTGATGGTTGCGGTCGCCCCAATCTTTATGGTGCTGATGGTGGTGGTGACCACATTACCCGTTCCGTCTTTGCGCCAGATACCCTCCGCACTCGCTTGCCCGGCGAAGGTGGTGAGGGTGAGGATGGTGAGGAGGGTGGCGATGGCGAGGAGGTAGACACGAGTGGGGTGCCATGTCAGATTCCCTGTGCTTGGCGGTCTCTGAGGTCTTGCTGTATACCGTCTTTCTTTCTTTTTCTTAAAAATCATATTCATATTGCACTCTTATGCATTGTTTATAGCACTCCACAACAATAAATCTGACACCCTGTATCATTACTGGTATAGTACCCTGTTTTTGGCTTTGTATTGCACATTTTGTGTAAAACTCTTGCTGTCGGTATTTCGGCAGTTGTATTCATTTCTATCACTCTTCGTACCCTTCGTGGGTGTGGGCGGTGGTGCTTGGTCTGTGTCGCTTCTTTCTTGTGGTCGCTGTGTATACAAAGTGATTGACCTTGCCCGACTGGGCAAGGTCAATTGTTGTGGTGCTACGATTTCTTTTCGGTGTTGTCGGTGCATGCCCATATGAGTGCCCACACCCACCCAACGAAAGTCCATCCTAGGCACAAGGTGATCACGGTGATGCGGCGGCGGCGAGTGTGGGAGCGTAGTAGCGCAATCATGATTGGTAGCACATACATCGTTGTGCAAATCAGTATTCCACCGAATATGCCTATCGCATACATGGCATAGCCGAAAGCCAAGGCAAGAAGAATTTCTTCAAGGAAAAACATATAGTCCTCTTTTGTTATCAACTAATCCTCCCATGTTTATCAAGCTGTTTGAGTGCATGGAGAGCAAAACTCAGTGTGTTATTTCTTCCACCAAAATCGTATTTTTTATCCATTTCATCAATGATTTTCAGTGCTTTTTTTGTATACATAACTTTGTGTGATGTTTTTTGATTTTTTTCCATGGGTATATAATATTTATTCTTCATGCTTACTATAGCAATGCATAGAAAAAAGTCAATGTTTTTTTACACAGAAAACATTTGCCATAAGTCATAGAAACTTGGGTGACGGAGACCCTTATCCAACTTTCAGGGCTGAAACTGGAATAAGGAAATCTCTTATCCAACTTTCAGGGCTGAAACTGGAATAAGGAAACCTCTTATCCAACTTTTAGGGCTGAAAGTGTGATATACTATATATATGAGACAGGAAAAATCAAAAAAGTCAAGTTTTGTGAGTGGTTCCTATGTACAGCAGTTTCATGGCAAAGAATATGCGTATCAGAGTTTTTTGCCGTCCCCGATAAACACACCTTATACTACCCAAGACAAACGCATTCCCTTCCTTCTTGAAGAGGCAGCACACCACCTCGCAGGATTGGACGCATATGCAGATCTCGTGCCTGACATAGAATTTTTCATCTCCATGCATGTCCGCAATGAAGCGGTAAAATCAAGTAGCATTGAAGGGACCTATACCGGCATTGATGAGGTAGTGCTTGAAGAAAAAGAAATCGCCCCGGAACAGCGTGATGACTGGAAAGAGGTGCAGAACTATATAACGGCAATGAATTATGGGGTGGCGCAACTACCGAAACTGCCTATCTGTATGCGCCTAACCTGTGAAATACATAAGCGACTCATGCAAGGTGTGCGCGGAGAGCACAAACAGCCGGGAGAAATACGAACACAACAAAATTGGATTGGAGGCACATCAATCAAATCAGCATCATTTATCCCGCCACACCCAAAAGACCTTTCGGACACACTGAAAGATCTGGAAGAGTTCTGGAATACGGCACTTTTCACCATACCGAACCTCATAAAGGTAGCGATGGCACACTATCAGTTTGAAATAATACACCCTTTCAATGACGGAAACGGGAGAGTCGGCCGAATACTCATAGTGTTGCAGCTGATGCATATGGGGGTACTGCAAAAACCTGTCCTGTATCTTTCTGATTTTTTTGAAAAAAATAAGGGAGCATATTATGATGCTCTGACATTTGTGCGTGAACAAAACGACATGGATCAGTGGCTGTTATTTTTCCTCTCTGGCATCACTGAAACAGCAAAAAAGGGGAAAGAAACGCTCAAAAGCATGCTTAACCTCCAACGGGAGTATGAACAAAAACTATTACCACTCGGTCGTCAGGCAAAAACAGCGCACGCATTGCTCATGTTTGCATTTTCAAAACCTGCGTTTGATATATCGACCGCAGCGAAAGAGGTACGCGTGTCAACAACCACCGCGACAAAAGTAATAGAGCGCATGGTAAAGGAAGGTATGCTCAAAGAAACTACTGGCTTCTCCCGCAATAAAGTGTTTAAGTTACATCACTATATTGACCTCTTTAAGGCATGATAACCAGTAAGAACGGTGTCCGTGTCTTTCTTGCCCTACCTGCACAGCCGCAACACCCGTCACCGTTTTGTGGCGGGTGTTTGTGTTGCGTTTTTTTAACCGGCTCCCTGCCCTCTCTGCTATTGCTCTGTATGCGGTTTTCTCTTGTTGGGTTGACAAAAAACCCTTGGATTATTTGGTTTTTGTCAAGATTGCGGAGTTTTGGAAAATACCTATACTGTCTGTAGTGGTGTGTACTTTGGCAATACGCTGTGTACAGCGCCGTGTTATTGCCCTATGGTAAAAGGACTCACAGTGGAAGGAAGGTGGTATGCGTACTGCTTTTCTTCCGCTGATCATCAACTATACTTGCTGCCACACCCTTGTGAGCAGACCAAAACCCTACTCTTCGGAGCGGGGTTTTTTGGTTTTTGCCGTTAGCGATCTGGCGGAATGGCGTAGTAGGAGATGATGTAATTTGCTAGTGCAGCGAATGGATGGGAGAGTGAGGTGGAGGCAAATTTTGTTTTTGGGTCAACGGCGAAGAGGAATATGAGGTGTTTTGGCTTTGATGCGGGAAGGTAGCCGAAGAATGAGTGGAGAAATTTGTTTTCTGCGTACTTACCGGTTTGCGGGTCAACAAGCTGTGCGGTTCCTGTTTTTGCGGCGATACTGTATTGCGTGTTCCGTAGTGATCCGCCAAGTATCCCCCGATCATACACTCCTGTCAGTAGGGCTGTTACCTTGTCTGTTGCTGAAGTGTTGAAGATTCGTTTCCGTTCTCGCGTGAAATTTCTTCCCGAGATAACCCCGCCGACCTGTGGTTGTTCAATATCTTTTGTTACATAGGGTTGCACGAGGAAACCGCCGTTTGCCAGGGTGGCAAATGCACGCGCTGCCGCTATCGGTGTGACGGCGATACCCTGCCCGAATGATGCGGTTGCAAATTCTATTTCACGATTGCTGTTTAGGTTTTCTACTAATCCCGCTATTTCTTTTGGTAGGTCAACTTGTGTGATGCTGTCAAAGCGAAACTCATCAATATAGTCCTTGTAGGTGCCGATACCAATTTTTTGTAGCATAAATACGGCGCCGGTGTTTAGTGAGTGCGACAAGATGGTCTGGATACTGGTATTTGGTCCCCGACCGCGGCTGTCATAATTTGATATTATCTCTCCGTCCACAATTACCTGCCCGTAATCGGTATATGAATCACGCAATGATACCCGCCCTGAATCAATGCCGATTGCGGCAGTCAATGCCTTAAACACTGACCCCATTTCATACACATCCTCAACAATTGGATTGTTAAACACTGAGTAGTCCGTTACCTGCCCGAAGGTGTTTGGATTGAACGATGGCACTGCTCCTATTGCAACAATGGCACCGTCATTTGGATCCATCACAATGCCTCCGACCTTTTGTGCGCCCCAGTTGTACTGTATTCTCCGCAACTGTTCCTCCAGCTGTCGTTGCACATTAATATCTATTGTTAGGGTAACATTGCCGGCGGACGGACGATCATTTTCTGGTGGTAGTTCACCGAGTTGTCGTAGCACTGTTGTTGCTGCGGTTTTTGGCACCCTGTTCGCGCTACTGAGCACATCATCAAAGATATTTTCTACACCGTACTGCCCTCGTGTCGCTTGCTCCTCGTCAACTGACACAAAACCGAGTGTGTGTGCTGCGAGTGAGCCATTGATATATTCCCGTTTTTTGAAGGGTTCAAGCCACACCCCTTTCAATCCGTACTGATCAATGCGTGCTTGTATTTTTTCCTGTATGGACTCTGGTATGTCGCGCTCAATAATTTCATACTCATCCTTTTCTGATTTTTCCGCGCTCTTGAAAAAACTCTTCCGGTCTATGTCAATCTCTTCGCTGAGGTGTTCATACACCTCTTCTGCATCCTCAATCTCTAGTGGGGAGATGTTCAGGTTGTACCCGAAGTGTGTTGTCGCAGCAAGATGCTTTTCATCTTCTTTATCAATGAAGTAGATATTCCCTCGGTCGCCAACACTCCTAAATGGCAGAAATATGCCGGTGTTTCCCTCTACCTTTTTGTTGAATTGGTTGTCGTAGAGGATAAATATGGAGAGGAGCGCGACCGCTATGACCACATAAAAGGCGGTATATGGACTGTCTAACTTGTATTTCGTAGAAAGTGGCATTGTCTTTAGTATGGCACGCTATGATGCAGTTCTTTTCTTACTGCTTAAAGGTGGTAATGCGACCCAACATCTTTTCTCGTGTCTCTTTGTCTAACACGCCGGTAACTGGTAATCCTTCCACTAACTGAAACCACCGCAGCGTCCGATCTGTTGCTTCGTTAAAAACGCTCGTTTCGTTGCCTGGGCTTCCCTCACCTTCTTCTGCCACGCGGTATCCGTTACTATTTAGAAATACTTGCAGACGATACACATCTTCATGCACATCACCGAGGCGCAGATCTTTGTAAGAAACTGGTACTACGGTTCCTAAGTTTTGCTCTGTCTCTCGCACTACCGAATCCCGTGTTCGTACGGTCTCCTCGGTTGGTGGGGACGGTATCTTATCAGTAGATTCAACTCGCTGCACCGCCACTGCGTTTGGCAACCCTGGCCCGATGATGCCGCGCTGCTCGGCTGCTCGGCGCTGAGCGTTTGCGAGCACCTTATCCTCGTCATAGATCACAATGCCCTCCTTCTTTTTTGCTATCTCGTCATACGCCCCTTGAATTTGCTCGCCCAACCTGCTTGCGATGGATGATGCGCTGGATGCTAAAGTACTCAGCACCTCTTTCTGCTTCTTCAGGGTGTCTAACAAACTTGTTACTTTTTCCTCTCTCTCCGCCTGTGATAACGGGACTATTTTTTCTTCTTCCTCTGTGGCAGATGCTGTCGCACTGGAAGTACATGCGACTGTTTCTCCGGCGTAGCTATATACCGCACCGGTATTTTTCTCTTGTTCGTCATCACCGTATGCACCAGCAAATATATGTAATCCGTCAAATGCAATGGATGCGCCGAATCGATCTCCGTTCTGCAGCCCGGTCGGCGCGATAGCCCTCTCAAAAGACCACAGCGCTCCCTTCCTTGCCTGCTTATACAGATATACCGCACCGCTCTTCTTGCGTCCGAAATTGCTCCTGGGGGCGCCGATTGCAAGCATGTTTCCTGAACGCCCGATCGCTGTGCCGAATTCGGCACCCGTGTCATTTGCCTGTGGTGTCAATTTTTGTGCTAACTGCCATGCTCCTCCCTCTTTGATGTAGAGATACACCGCGCCTGAGTTGAGTGTGTCGCCACTCTGATCGTCTCGCATTGCTCCGACAAATAGCACGCCGTCATAGAGCACTACCTCGTTGCCAAAATGGGCGTTTAATCGTCGCTTTTGTGGTACTATTTTTTCCACAGACCATGCGTTTCCTGTTTTTGTGTATACATATACCGCACCACTCCTGCTGAAGCGATCGCCGGGAGCGCCGACGGCGACTCTGCCATTACTGACCGTGATGCTGTGTCCGAATTCCTGATCTGGGGCGGTGTCGTCTGGTATCACGCGGAACGGGTTTCCCCAGACACCGTTCGTGTTGGTGTAGATGTACACGGCACCGCTGTTGTCTAGGCGGGAGGCGCCGACGGCAAGTATGTTCCCTTCTACCGCAAGGGTGCGTCCGAATGCCTCATACGGCTTTAGGTCTTTTGGGGCCACTATGCTACGCACCGTCCACTGGTCAGCCGCTCGTTTATAGACCTGTACTGCACCTCCAGACATCGCCACATGGTCGGAACCTGGATCACCGACCAACACGGTCATCTTGTCCTGTACCGCAACTGACTTTCTTGTTGATCCCAACTTTTTAATGTGCTGTTCACGCAATATCGCTGAGCTGCGCAGTGCGGCACCTTCTTTTTCCTTGATGTATATGTGTGAAGTTTCACCTCGGGTGCCGACGGCAAGCACGCCGTCCCGCATTGCTACATCATTACCAAAGCCCTCGTAGGCATCTATTTCTCGGGCAAGTATTTTTTGTGGTTCGCCGTAGGTCGCACACTGTAGTAGCGCTGCCCCTTCTTCCTCTTTTTCCTCTTCTTCTGTCGGGTCTTCTATGAGGATTGGCTCTGACCGCTCGCTCCGCTCGCTCACCGCTTCACCGCGACTCACGCTTGCCGTGAAAAAGTTTTGGCCGATGCGCAATGTCTCTATTGGTATGCCGGCGATTCGCACGGTCTCTTTGCCGATGTCAGCAAGGAGGATTGTTTTTGTCCGAATTTCAGCGTCGTTTAGGAACACTCGTATGACATCGTTCTCTTTGAATGCGGCGGTAATATCCAGCCCGATTAGCTCTTCTTCCTGATTGACCAGCGCGCGGACGGTTGGTATCGGTGGTGGCTCTTGCACGGTTAGGCGGAATGCGGGCGTCCGTTGCACCACGGCACCAGCGCGCTCTATCTTTGCCACAATGAGGTTGTCTCCCGTTTGAAACACATCAATTGAAATGTTTTCAATGGTGATCTCTTTTGTTCCGATTGCGTCTGGTGTGTTGATTGCTTTTGCCTTAATAAATACATCGTTGCTGTACATATTTACCACATCTTCACTTTCAAAAGTTCCGTATACCTGAAACGCCACGACTGACGGATTTATATTGTTTCGCAGCATCTGCACTATTCGAAAATCACCCTCACCTTGCTGTGCAAAAGAAACCGATAGGATACCTATCGCTAATAATCCGCCGATCAGTGCAGACAATACCAATGAATACCGAATATATCGCATACACTTTTACTATATCACGATAACCAGCTGTCAAGTGGTCGGCTCTGTTGGTGGGTACACTTTTTCCAGTTCCTCTTTCTTCTTTAGTTCAGCAATGAGGTTCTTCGAGTCCACCCCCAACTTATACAAGACACCCTCTATTGTTACCTCCGGTGCGTCTGCGGTTGTTACATTTTCTTCGTACCATATACGGACGACTTCTTCATCCACTTCTGGGAGTGTTATGCTCTTTTGCACTGTTTTTACCATCTCCTCGATTAGTTTCGGTATTGGCACCCCTTTCATTTTGAGGAAACGCAATGCCATAGCGATGGACTTTCCCAACTCGTTAATTTTTCTCTCCTGTGTCTTGGTGCGGTCTGCCGCGGTGATGATTGGCTTTTTGCGGCGGAGTGTGGGTTCGGTGTTTTGCGCGGGGGTGGTATCGGTACGCTGTCGCATACTCTCTTGGATTGTCTTGACATCTAACCCGCAGAAATTGGCGACCTCTTTGATGGCGTGTTCCCGCATCATTGGATCTCTGTTCATCGCAATAATCGGTAGTACCTCCTCTCGTACTCCCCTGATACGGTCTTCACTGTTCTCGCCATACTGTTCAGCGACATACCTTGTGAGGAATGAAACTGCTGTTACTGCCTCTTTCACTGCTTTTTTAAATTGCTCAACATCTTCGGCGACCACATCGGCTGGATCAGACCCGTCGGGTAACACAACCACCTTGCTGTCTATGCCGAGCGTAAAGGTCATTTCAATCACCCGTAATGCCGCGCGGTGTCCCGCCGCGTCACCATCCAGTATGAGTAGTAATCGGTTGGATAGTCGCTGCAGTTTCTGTAGGTGCCTCTCTGTTATTGCTGTCCCCGAGGTTGCAACAGCCATCGGATACCCGGCTTGGTGTACCATAATCGCATCGATTGGACCCTCAGTCAGTATCGCAACATTGTGTTTCCGGATGTGTGGCTTTGCTCTGTGTAGCCCGTATAGGAAGGATGATTTGTCAAACAATGGTGATTCTGGGGAGTTGATGTACTTTGCACCCTCGCTCTCTCCATATATCCTTCCGGAAAAACCAATCACCCGCCCCTGCTCATCATAAAATGGAAACTGCACTCGGTTCCGAAATCTGTCATAGACGGACTGCTTCTCCTTGTTTTCTACGCACATGCCTGCTGTTACTTGCTCGGCGCGGTTTGGCGACTGCTTTGAGCAGATTGTGTTCCAGGCATCCGGCGCATACCCAATGCCCCACTCCTGTATTGACTGCTCGCTGATACCTCTGCCGATAAGGTACTGCCTCACCTCATCAGTTAACTTTTGCTGGTATAGTGTTGCTGCTGATTCCAGCGTGTGATATAGTGGTGCATTGTTTTGTTTGTTGCTGGTGGGGGTGGCTGTCAATGCTATGCCTGCCCGATCCGCAAGTATCCGTAGTGCTTCTTTGAAATCTACACCTTCCGTGTCCTGCACGAACGAAAATATATCGCCACCTTTTTGGGAGGAAAAACAGTAATACACCCCCTCTTCAGGGTCCACAAAAAACGATGGTGTTTTCTCGCTGGTGAATGGTGACAACCCTTTCATTCGTTTCCCCGCCGGGGTCAATGTGGTGTACTGCCCCACCACATCAACAATATCAATTGCATCCTTCACCGCCTGTACTTGGTTGGCTCGCTCTACCATTACTGACATTATGAGGTCATTTCTTCTTTTTCTGCAAGTTCCTTTGCGACTTGATCCTGCACCTCTTTCACCATAACCTGCTTTGCACTGCCCTCATGTCCGCTACCAATTGGCACTAATCGCCCGATAATCACATTTTCTTTCACCCCGTCCAAGGTGTCCATTGCACCACTCACCGCCGCCCGAATGAGTACACTTGTGGTGTTTTGAAATGATGCCGCGGAAAGAAAGTTGCTGCGTGACACCGACACATTTGTAATACCGGTTACAATGTTCTCTGCTTTTGCAGGTTTTAGCCCTTCCGATTCAAGGCATTCATTTAGATCAACTAACTCGCTTAGGTCAATGACCTCTCCCGGTATGTACGCAGCATCTCCCGGATCGGTGATGAGCATCTTGCTAAACATTTGACGGATGATAATTTCAAAATGCACTGGAGCAATGCTTACCCCTTGCAGCTCATACACTTTTCCGATTTCACTGAAAATATACTCTTGTGTTGCCTCCTTGCTGCATTGTTTTAACATCTCTTCCAGGTCTGCCGTCCCGTCTGTTAGAAATTGACCTTTGGTAATTTTATCGCCAACTTCTACTTTAACCACTCGTAGCGGTGATACCGAGTAATTCTTTTCAGCCGTTGATGCTTTTTTGCCGCCCACATTCAGGCGGATGGTGTGTCCACCGTCTTTGTGCTGCTCAATTTTCTCAACGACACCGTCAATACGCGCGATAGCTGCCGGAGATTTTGGCGTACGCCGCTCAAACACTTCAGTTACTCGTGGTAGCCCAGCGGTGATGTCTCCGCCTGCCGTTGCGACACCACCTGCATGAAAAGTACGCATAGTTAGCTGTGTTCCCGGCTCACCAACCGATTGCGCCGCTATCGTGCCGACTGGCTCACCAATATCAACAATTTCATTTGTTGTTCTGTCCACACCGTAACACTTCGCACAAATCCCCCGTGCGTGGCGACAAGTAATCGGTGAACGAACCCGTATTTTCTCCACCTGCTCATCAGCGTCTATTTTTTCTGCCAGCGTTACTCCTATCAGTTCATTCTTTTTCGCTACTACTGTCCCGTCCGCGCTTGCAACATCTTCAATCAGATAGCGCCCCTGGATTCGCTCTCCAAATGAGTCGCCAGCGCCTGATGCGGTCTGCCGGTACAGAGTAAATCCGGTGCTTGTTTTACAATCAAGGTCTTCAATTTTCACCTCTTGAGCAACACTAAACAGTTTTCGTGACAAGAATCCTGCGTCCGCTGTCTTTAGTGCTGTGTCCGCCACACCTTTCCGCGCACCGAATGACGCATTGAAGTATTCAACCGAGGAAATACCGTCTTTTAGCGATGATAGCACCGGCTGCTCTATCGGCTCTCCTGATGATGAGTCAACGACACCGAACATCGCAGTCATGTCTCCGAGGTCGTTGAATGATCCACGCGCGCCAGAGCGAATCATATCACCGATAGATGACTCTTCCGGCACACTGTCTTTTGTGATTTGTCCTAACTCCTCCTTGATTTCCTGCCAGAGATCTATATTTTTTCGTTTCCGCTCTTGCAGTGATATCAGACCTTCCTCGTATTGTTGCTGTATCTCATTTGACTTTTGCAATCCCTCCTGTATGCGCTCTTCTCGTCCATCTGGTCTTCGCAAGTCGCTCCACGAAAAAGTGGTTCCCGACCTTGATGCGAATCGGAAGCCGAAGTCCTTGATCGGATCAAGGTGCTTCACCAACTCCTCTTTCCCAAATGTGTTGATAATGCCACGCACCACCTTTTTAATCATTTTCTTATCAATGGTTTCATTCACAAACGGGTATTCTTTTGGCAGCGTTGTGTTAAAGAGCAGGCGTCCAACAGTTGTTTCAAAAATTTTTCCTTTGTTTTCCCCATACTTTTCTTTTTGGGAAGCCAGCACCTTTATCTTCGCGCGTATATCAACAATACCAAAATCATACGCGGTTATTGCCTCACTCACGCTACCGAAGTACCTCCCCTCTCCTTGCACGCCTTCTTTTGCGACGGTTGCCCAGTAACACCCTAATACCATATCTTGCTCTGAAGGAGACGCGTTGATCTCTCCTGATGCAGGGTTGATAATGTTGTTTGTGGATACTAGTATATTTTTCGCCTCTGCCTGCGCTTCTTTGGACAGCGGCAGATGAATCACCATTGCGTCGCCGTCAAAGTCAGCGTTATACGCTTTACAGACAAGCGGGTGTAGCTCGATAGAAAGTCCTTCTATCAGTATGGGTTTGAACGCTTGTATACTTTGACGGTGCAGTGTTGGTGCGCGGTTCAGCAACATATACTTACCCTGGATTACTTTTTCTAAAATCTCCCACACAACTGGTGCTTCTGTATCTAATAGTCGTTGCGCGCCGCGTACATTGTACGCCAGCTCACGCTTTAGCACCTCTCCTATCACAAATGGACGGAATATCTCCAGTGCCATCTTCTTTGGTAGTCCGAACTCATCAATTTTTAAGTGTGATCCAACCACGATAACTGATCGTCCGGTAAAGTCAACTCGCTTACCCAGCAAGTTTAATCGGAAACTTCCGGTTTTACCGCTGAGATATTCTGATATCGCTTTCAACTGTCGATTTTTACCGCGCTGAGATGAGCTTCTGCCTCTGCTGGCAATCTCTTTTTCAAAGAGGGCATCGACCGATTCTTGCAGCAGCCGCTTTTGTGTGTTGATAAAAATTTTTGGCGCTTTTGACTCAATAAACTCTTTCAGCCGGTTATTCCGAACAATCACATGGCGGTATAGGTCGTTCAGGTCTGAACTCGCATACCTTCCACCGTCAAGTGGCACCACTGGGCGAATGCCAGGGGGTATCACCGGGAGGCGGGTCAAGAACATCCACTCCGGTTTATTACCGGATTGCAGCAGTGACCGCACGACTAACAGCTGTCGCTGCATCTTCTCTTTCTGGCTTTTGTTCACCCCATCTAACTGCTCTACAATATCTTTCTCTTTTTGTTTTAAATCAATTTCTTTCAGGAGATCATAGATAACTTCACCACCTTTTTCTGCTTCAAATAGCCCTGAAAATTGACGACTGAGGCGATCGTGTCGCGCCTCATCAACAATGCTGTGCTCTTGGATAGATTCAATATCCGCTACCCGACTTTTATACTGATCTTGCAGCATGTGGTGTGTTTCTTCCTGTGTTGCTTTTTGTATTTTTTCATCAAACTCCCGTTTTATTTCTTTCTTCAGCTCTTTTCGCTTTTCTTCATCAACACTTTTTATGTAGTACGATGAGAAATACACCACATTTTGCACTTGTTGCGCAGAGAGGTTGAGGAGTGTTGCGATGTGAGACGGCACTTTGCGCAAATACCAGTAATGCGCGATGGGTGCGGCAAGGTCAACATGTCCCATGCGTTCACGACGAACTGTTGAGCGGGTTATCTCTACACCACAATTGCTACATTCAATGCCTTGGTACTGCGACCCCTTATATTTCCCGCAACTGCATTGAAAATCGTTCTCCGGTCCAAATATTTTTTCGCAAAACAACCCATCTCGCTCTGCTCGCTGTGTGCGATAGTTGATTGTTTCCGGTTTTGCCACCTCACCAAATGACCATGACAACACCTCCTCTGGAGAGGCGAGACCTATGCTCAACGCATTGAACCTGTTTGATTGTCGTATTGTTTTTTTCATAGTATGTTACTTCGTATTTATCTTTCTTCTTGCGTGCTTTTTTCGTCGCTCTTCATCTTCCTCCTTCGGCTCGTCTCTGTCTGGGATCTCCAGATTTACATTCAGTCCGAGTCCCCGCAGGTAATACAGCAAAACATTGAATGCTGCCGGTGTTCCCATTTGTGTAACCGGCTCGTTGTGGATAATTGCGTTATATGCAGCGTTCCGCCCCTGCACATCGTCGGACTTGATGGTCAGCATTTCACGCAGCGTATACGCAGCGCCGTGTCCGAGCAGCGCCCATACTTCCATCTCTCCCAATCGCCCACCACCGAACCGCGCTCGTCCGCCTGGTGGCTGCTGGGTAATCAGTGAATATCGCCCCGTTGATCGGGCGTGTATTTTATCCTGCACCATATGTTCTAACTTCATCGTGTATATCCAGCCAACTGACACATCTCCAGAAAATTTTTCTCCGGTTTTGCCGTCGTATAATGCGACTTGACCGGTTTTTGCGTGTCCTGCTTTTTGTAACTCCTCTTCTAACTCCTCCTCTGTTACTGATGTCATTGGTGGTATGACCGCCTGGTAGTTTAGTGCGTGTGCTGCTAGTCCGGTGTGCATTTCTAAAATTTGTCCGAGGTTCTTACGAGATGGAACACCCAGGGCAGACAAGATAATGTCGACCGGCTCCCCGTCTTTCGTGAACGGCATGTCCTCAATGGGTGCAATGCGTGATATCACTCCTTTGTTTCCGTAGCGGTTTGCCAGCTTGTCGCCAACACAAATACGACGCAGGTCAGCGATGACAATACGAATCTGTTTCAAAATACTGGTGTCGGCGATGTGTTCTGTGTCTCGGTCGCGTACCTGCACTGATACCACCTTCCCACTCTCTCCTGGCGGCAATGTCTTGGATGTGTCCCGCATATCCTTCGCTTTGTCACCGAAAATGGACTGTAGCAGTCGCTCTTCCGCGGACACCTGTGTTTCTCCGCGCGGTGTTAATTTACCGACTAAAATGTCGCCCGGCACCACATCAGACCCCACTCGAATAACTCCTTCAGCGTCAAGGTTTCTCAATTTTCGTTCCGCGACATTCGGTATATCTGATGTCATAACATCCAACCCCAGTTTTGTCTCACGAACCTCGGCGACATGCTCTTTCACCTGTGTTGAGGTTAGCACATCATCCCGCACCAGTCGTTCAGAAATGATAATTGCATCTTCAAAAGTGCCGCCATCATACGGCAAAAAGGCGACTCGTAGATTTTTTCCGATTGACAAATCGCCGTTTGCCGTTGATGCGGTGTCCGCAATAACCGCACCTTTTTTTATCTTGTCTCCCGGCGACACAATTGGTCGTTGGTGGTTGGCAAATGAATACGCAGAACCAGCCAGTGTGAACACCTCAAGGTCATGCCGTTTCACTCCTTTGCTTGTTTTGATACTGATATGTTTTGAATCAGCGCTTGTGACTTCACCGGACTCCTCAGCGATTACCACCCTCCCTGATGCCTTGGCGAACTCTTGCTCATACCCAGTGGATACGAGCGGTGGCTCTGGTCGAAGGCATGGGATTGCTTGTCGTTGCATACGGGTTCCGGTTGCAGCACGCACTGGCAGTGTGTTGTGTGCAAACGGTATCAGCGTTGAGGCGACTGATAAAATTTGTCCGGTTGCGACATCAATATAGTCAATTTGCTCCGGACCAACCCGCTCATATTGCCCTTGATATCGCACCAGCACTGACTCCTGTGTTATTTTGTTTTGCTCATCAATCTCAATATCGGCACCGGCTATACGGTATCGCTCCTCTTCGTCCGCGGTACAGTACACTGCCTCATCGGTTATCCTTCCGTCCTTTACTTTAAAGTAAGGACACTCTAACAAACCATACTTATTGATACGCGCATAGAGTGCCATGTGCAGCACGAGGCCGATGTTTGCCCCTTCTGGTGAGTGCAGCGGACAGATGCGTCCATAGTGTGTCTGGTGGATGTCGCGTACTGATACACTCGCATGCTCTCGTGCTACACCGCCAGCGCCCAGTGCAGAAATCGTGCGCAGATGCTCTATCTCGTCTAGCACATTTTGCTGCTTTAACGGCTGTGAAAGCTCATTTGTATTGAAAAAACCGTGAATTGTTGACTGAAAAGTGCGCAAGTTCAACACGCTGGTTGGTGAATCAAATAGTTTTGGATCAATGGTAAGCATTTTATCCCGGACATTCTTGCGAATACGCATAAAGCCAGTTCGGGCGGATTCATACACCAACTCTCCTACTGACCGTACCCTCCTTGATCCGAGGTGGTCAATGTCATCTCCTTGTGCATCTGGCGTGTTGTTCAGGCGAACAATTTCTTTTGTGATCAACACAATGTCATCCAGTGTCAGCACTCGCTGCTTTTTTGCTGCGCCGTCTGTTGGTAGGTTGAACCGCCTGTTGAAATTCAGTCGTCCTAACTCGCCCATATCATACCACTCAGGGGTAAATCGTGACTGGATAATCTGCTTTGCCCGATCTGGACTTGCCACATTACCTGAACGCATTGTTCGATAGAATGATGTCCACACCTCGTCCATGGTCGTGGCAGTGTCAACAGCAAAGGTTTTTTTCACTATCTCTTGTGTCTTTGGGTCGTCGTCAAAGAGTTTCAGCACTTGCTCGGGTGTTTCTGGTCCAAACGCTCTGATAAAGGTGGTAACCGGGATTTTCCGCGCCCCTTGATCAACACGCACATAGATATTGCCGCTCACATTACTCTCAAATATCACCCACATGCCTCTCCCTTTCTGTGGAATCACCTGCGCACCAAAAGTGAAGCCGGATTTTCCGCGTAATTCTTTGAAAAACCGCACTCCCTGTGCGCGCACCAACTGCGCGACAATGGTGCGGTCTATACCGTTGACCACAAACGATCGCTGCGGTGTCATAATCGGCACATCGCCTAACAGCACCTCTTCTTCCCGTATTTTTTTCGTTACCTTATTCTCTAATTGCAATAAAACGCGAAGTGGGGCAGTGTAACTGGCAAACTGCTCTCTTGCGTCTGCAGGTGTTAACCGTGGCTCTTCTAACTTGTGTGAAATAAAGGTTATGAAGAATCGCTCTTTTGAATCTGCTATTGGGAAAAATTCTTTGAAAAGAGCCGGGATGTCTTCTTCTAAAAACTTATCGTATGATTCTTTTTGAAAATCAATAATGCCCCCCAGTGGTAGTGGGGACCATTTGTACTGTGAAAAAGTTTTTTTTGTCCGTGGCTCGCTCATCCTGATTATGTTGGTAGGTGTATAACACAATCAAACACAGACCCAGGCGTTAGGATGCTATGCTTGAACCTCATCACATTTAAGCACACAGAACAGACAGACCCGTAGCAAAATACACACCGTGCTTTAATGTACAGCAGGATAGCAGGAACCTTGTATTTTTGTCAACCCTACTTATCCACATCTTTTGCACAAACCCCAACAGACACCATTGCGGGGCGAATGACCGTATCACCGACGGTTGCCCCTGCTCGCATCACCTCAGTCACTGTGCCGCTCTTTTTTTTGTCTGCAACCTCTTGCTCTCCAACTGATTGGTGTCGGAGTGGGTCAAACGGCTCTCCGACTGTGTCAATGAGGGTTACGCCAAGGTCAGAAAACGACCGTAGGCACTGGGTATGTATCTGCTTCACCCCTGACTGTGCTGCCGCGGTATCCGATGCCTGACTGAGTGCGGCGCGAATGGAATCTATCATCGGCAATATGGTCATAACACATCCCTGCAATGCTATGCTTCGTTCTCGCTCCAACACCTCTTTTTGTCGTTTTTTTTCGTTCAGTGCGTCTGCTTTTGCTCGCTTCCACCCGTCAAGGTACTCTTTTCGCTCTTTCTCACACGCTTTTAGTGCTTTTTTTGCTTTCTCAAGTGCACCATTTGTAGCCTCAGCGACATCTTCAAATACCACCTCCTCCTTAGCGTCTTCCTTTTTCTTTTTTGCTGCCATTATGTATAACTATACCCCCAACAGTCCTGTTTGGCAAGTGTGATTGGCATAACATTACTGCGCGAAGCATAAAAACACTGTCGCTGATCTTATGATCCGGACAAAACACCAAGTACCTGTTTTACCTTTGTGAGTTGTTTTGTAAAATGGGCGTCCAAGTGTTTTCTGTTGCGTTCCAGTACTTTTTCAAGATGCTTTTTGTCATCAATTAGTTTTTCATACTGCTCCCGCGCATCCTTAAAATACCTACCGTACTGCTCCACCAGAAGCTCCTTTAACTCTTTGTACGAAATGTTCCCAGTTGTGCAGCGGTTTGCTATCGTGCCGTACTCTTCCTGTGGCATTATCTTCTCAAGATATACGCATGGCAAACAGGTCTCTGGATTAATCGGCTCGCCTTGTGGCGTTGAGTCGGTTACGATGCTCATTATCTGCTTGCGCAACACCTCTTCGTCAGCAAAAATTGGTAGCGTGTTCCCTTTTGACTTGCTCATTTTCTTACCATCAAGACCGGGAATGACTGCAACTGCCTGTTGTATCTGCTCTTGTGGCTCTGTGAAGTATGCTTCGCCGGCGATGTGGTTAAACTTGCGTGCCATCTCCCGAGTTAGCTCTACATGCTGTGCTTGATCTTGTCCTACCGGCACTATCTCGGCGTTGGCAATTAATATGTCTGCCGCCATGAGAGCGGGATACAAAAATACTCCCAGCCCGACATCTTGTTGCTCTTGCACTGCGTCCTTGTACGCATGCCCGGTTGTTAAAAAGGTATGCTTGAGCATGCAGCTGATGATCCACATTAATTCGGTTATTTGCGGGAAATCTGATTGCCGATATACGATTGTTCTTTTTGGATCTATTCCCAGTGCAATGCTCGCTGCAAGCAGGTGTCGGCTGTTCTCCTGCCGTTGCGCGCTGCTCTGTTGCGTCCGCTCATCACTTAAGTCCGTCAGTGCGTGCAGGTCGGCAATAAAGAAGTAGAGTTCTCCTACCTCTTGCAGCTCCACCATCTGTCGCACTGCCCCAAAGTAGTTTCCTATGTGTAGCGCTCCTGTCGGCTGTAGTCCTGTCAAAATCCGCTTTGTACCCATACTCTTATCAGTATACCACCTATGCGTCGCTCCTGCCGATGCGCTGGCAGGGCGTGTCGTGTGTTCCGCGAAAAGTTTGTACGATTATTTGAGTACAAGTGATACTCCCTCCTGCTGTAGCACTCCTAATAATGCGCGAAATACTTGCAGGTGCAGTTCTGCATCGTATAGTGCTGAGTGCCGCTTGTTCTCCTCTTCTTCAATCCCCAGCACCTCAAGTGTGGTACTCATCCCCGCTACTCCCAGTGCTGCCAATGCTAGCGCGGTGATGTCCATCATCCGTCTTGACAGGGGTAGCGCGGTGTCAGATCGGTAGGCATCCCATAGTCGCTGTAGCATTAAATAATCAAAATGAGCGTTTGCGGCGACAATATGTAGCTCAATGTCCTCACTGATACCATACCGTTTCACAATTTCCTGCTCAAATTCTTTTAAGAAAACTTCTGGCGCGACTCCGTGTGTCTTTGCCTGCTCCATACTGATGCCGTGTACCTCTTCGGCATCGGCGTCCCACGAAAACTTTTCTGATATGTACTTAATATCCCACTCCCGCGAACCGACTGCTTGCATTTTTTCATCTAAAAATATTGCCCCACACTGAATAACCTGCGACGAACAAAAATCTACCCCTGTTGACTCTACATCTAATGCAATAAACCTGTGCATAGTATCTATGGTACAGCATTTTCAGTGGCTTGGTCGGTTGTGTGGTTGCTCTTTGCGTAAAAATCGATATTTTTTGCTTTTTGCTTTTGTGATGCCAATCCTTGGCGTTGCTCTGATGCTTATTGCTTTTTCTTCTCTTGGTACTACATACAGCGGTGACCCCGCGTCCGTCATGTCAATGCCATTGTGTTCTCCGGTAATCCCAAATGCCTGACACAACTTGCCCGGACCGTTTGTCAGTAGCGTGTCCGACACATCGCCACGATTTTTTCGCATTTGTGCGATGCCCTCTGTTGGCATCACTGCTCGGATTAATACCGCGCACCCCTGCCCCATACTCTCTGAGACGATGTTTAAACAGTGGTGTATACCGTACGACACATAGACATACGCATGTCCGGCACTTGCAAACATCATTGCGTTTCGTTTCGTCCGCCTGCCCCCAAACGAATGGGATGCCGCGTCGTCTTCGGTGTACGCTTCGGTCTCAACGATGGTGCCTGCCATCCGTCCTGTCTCCGTTTCCCGCATGAGCACACACCCCAACAGATCTTTCGCCAGTTGCACGGTTGGCACCGCAAAAAATGTTTTGGGTATTCTACTGCTCATCATGCCGCTTGCTTTCTTCGCCTTCCGGCGATTGTTCCGGCTGCGCTGGTTGTTTTTGTGGCTGGAGCTGCTTTTCTCCTTTTCGCTTTTTCTTTCTTCGCCGTTTCTTTTTCTTGCTTTTTTTATGGAGATCCACTATCTTCTGCAAGTGCGGTGATACCCCTCTTTTCCCGGTGTACACAATTTCCCGCTCACCGGTTTTTAGTTTTGTATATTGGTGCTGCGTTTCTATAATCGGCTTAGCGACCGGATCAATCAGGTCTTTTTCAACCTCATCAACCCCTCGCTCATAGAGCGTGTTGACCAAGGTGGCATTTTTCCCCAGCCGTTTTGCGACCGTGGTCACTTTTTGATCCATATACTGCCGAAACTTTCTTCCGAGTCGAATTCCTCTTTTTGTTTCTATTGCGAGGAGTATCAGGTATAGGGTGGTTACCCCTGCTGTTACAAAAAAGGAGTAGGCGATGATCTCAGCGGTATCCATATCCACAGTATACCCTCACCTATAGCACCCAAACCACGAACCGACCGACCTCTACGCGCTCACCGAACTTTTGCACCGCCTCTTCAATCAATTGTGTGATGGTTCGGGAGTCATCTTTTACAAATGCTTGTTCCAGCAGTACGACCTCCTTTAGTTTCGCATCAAGCATACCTTGCACGATCTTTTCTCGCACCTCGGCTGGCTTGTCGGCATCTGCTCCCTCCTGCAACTCAGCCGTTATCTGCTCCAAGACCTCCGCAGGCATGCTATCCCGCGCGAGGTATTGCGGTTGAAACGCGGCGCAGTGCATGGCAATATCCCGCGCAAGCGTAACGAACTCCTCGTTACGCGCGACAAAGTCAGTTTCACATAGCAACTCAACCATTGTGCCGATACGATTTGTGGTGTGTATGTACGACTGCACTACCCCTGACCCGAGGTCACGATCTGCTTTCTTTTGGGCGGCAAGTGCGCCTTTCTCTCTTAGTACTTCTCGTGCTTTTTCCATATCACCACCCGACTCCTCTAGCGCCTCCTTGCACTTTGCTATTGCGTGTCCGGTCTCATCTCTGAGTTTCTTTATAGTTGCTATGTCTGCCATAGTTATACCTGTTTAGTAGGTATAGTACCTGCTTTTTCCTGACTCATACCGCTATTTCCACCATCTGTCTTTTTGCTGTCGGCAGGCGGTACCTCTTTTTCTTTGTTGCTCGCCCCTTTCTTGTACGCCTCCTCAACCAAGCTGAGAATGTAGGTGACCGCTTGCCGTGAGTGTATGTTCGCTATGATAGGGTGTTGTATGCGGTGTATATCCGCATTGGCGGTAGAAAACCCGATGACCGGCACCTTCGCACCGTTTGCCTCCTTTACCGCTATGCTTTCCTTTCGGGTGTCAAGTATAAATATTGCCTTTGGCAACTCAGTCAATGCCGCGATGCCAGTGAATCGGTTTTCCAGTTTTGCCAGCTCTCGATTTAATAGCACCTTCTCTTTCTTTGTGTACTTTGTCCATGCGCCCTCCTCCTTTTCTTTCTGCATAGTGCTCATTTTGTTGATTCGCCCCTTGATGTTGGTGAAGTTTGATAGGGTGCCGCCGATCCAGCGATTGAGCATGTACGGTAGTGAGAGGTTTTCTGCTGTCTGCTTTACTAAGTCAACCGTCTCCTGGCGCGTGGCAACAAACAGTATGATGTGTCCTTTTTTACCACACTCTTCAACAAAGGCAAGTGTTTTTTCCAGCAGATCTGTTACTTTTTCAAGAGAAAAAACTGCTTGATTGCCTTTCTTCCCTTCAATCATAGATCCCAAAGACGGGTGCCGGTACCGATTTGTTACGGCGTAGTGCCCCCCAACCCGTTCTATCTCTTGGGCGATGTCTTTGTTGTTTGCCATAATGGTATATATAGTAGCACACTGTTCTTGCCCTGTGCAAACGGTGCTTTTCTTGTGTTTGCTTTGTTTTTCTGTGTATAAAAATGGCGCGCCGTATAAGGCGCGCCGTTAAAGAGTTCAAACTACCTACTCGTCGCTGCTTTTGACGGCAACGACAACTTCAACGATGTCCGAGTCCAGCTTTTCGGACATCTGGATTGACCGAAGCCCCTGTACTGGCTCGTCGCCAGTACCGCTGTTGTAAAGAGCGAATTGCCACTTCTCTTCACTCTTCACCGCATTCATGCGGTGGGACACCACCAGCAAGGTTTCCCCTGCCGGTTGGTTGGTGTACAGCCTCCGGACTTGTGCTGCCGTCTCCGGCAGTGCTGGCTCGAAGATCTCACTTCGCCGGACGGCGTCGTAGATCTCCTGCGGCGTTACCGACCCTGTCCCTTCTGGGAACAGGTCGGCGATTTTCACACGCCCGAGGGTTGTTTCACCCTCTTCCTTGGCCGTTTGGAACATGATTGTTCCAAAAATTCTCTCGCCTTGGTGATCCACTCTGAAGCCCTCATTGATGAGGGCGTTCATGTGGTCATCGCCAGAGTCAAGGAGCCCGTGGGGGACGGTCATCCATGTGCCGCCCCGGATCGTGGTCGTGGTTTCGGTGTCCACACTGAAAGTATGGGCACCCTCTTCTTGGATCCAGCGAGGGTCTTCGTCGCTTTCTGCGACGGGGTTGACTGCGTCGCCGCAGCCAATTGTGATGGCAACCAAGGTCATGGCTACCATGAGAAAAATTTTTCTCATTTCAGTTCTCCTTTTTTCCTTAAGTTGGTAGTGTGTAGTTTTCGTCTTTGTTAACGAACAATTACACTACACACCATTTGCTTTAATTATACACGAAAACCCTTGATTTGTCCAATATTTAGGTAATAGTGTAGGAAAGCCAGTACTTGGTGGTTTTCGTGTGGTTTTTTCTGCATAGAAAAAGGCGCGCCGTAAGGCGCGCCTCAAAAAGAACAAGTTATTGTTTGGTCACGATGAACTCCGGGTACTCCCCGGAGTTCAGGGTTTCTTCAACACCCACGGCAAACAGGTGTTTGCCGGGGTGTTCCGCGTTGCCGCCGCCGAGGGCGAGCATATATTTGCTCGTTTGCCCGGGGCGGTTCAGCGGGCCGGACACGACCAGCAAGGTTTCCCCTACTGGCTGCTCCGGCATGAGGAGGCGGAGCTGCGCTGCCGTCTCGCTTGGCACCAGTTGGTACCCGGCGCCTGCCACAGCGAGGATAATATCCTTCGCCGAGTAAGGCGCGTTCAGTCCGAGATCTGCCGCGGTTACGCGGTAGAGGTCGGTGGTGCCGACCTCACTCTGGACTTGGAACATGATCGTTCCAAGGATCTCCCGAGTCCAATTGCTCGGGAGGTAGCCGAAGGCGTCAAGGGCGACCAGGAATTGATCCCCTGAGCTATATAGCCCGTGGGGGATGGTCTTCCATACGGCCGTGTCTTCGGTTGGCTCTTCGTCAGCCGCATCTCCGTCCCCAACCACCAGCGTGGTTGAGAACTGGCGAAGAGGTTCGCCACTTAGCGACTCAAGTCCACCTTCACCGCTGTAGGTGATGGTGTACTCGCCGACGCTGAGATCTTTTCGCATGATGAGTGTGATCTCATCTGCGTTTTCGCCGAAACTCCGAATCTGTAACACCTCGCCACTGCCATTGACAACCCGGAGGTTGTCCTTGATGGCGTGGAAAGCGTCAACATCTTCGGAGAATACGAGGACGACCTCATCGGCGAATTCGCCGATTCTGGCTTCTTCAAGACGAGGGCCGGGGATTGCCCGGTCAAGGGCGAGTTCCGCGTCGGCGATGATTCTGCCGTTGCGGGAGACCTCGACCTCAATGTTGCTCTCCCCGGTTCCGAGATCTGCATCATCCATGCGGATGTGCAGCTCTATGAGGACCGCGTCCTCTGGCAGGGTGACCCTACCGAGGTACCGTCCACCCGCGTAGAAGCGGAATTTGTCGTTTCCGACAAATTGTCCGCTTTTTGCGGTGATGGCGATGATTTCGTCGCCATCTTCTTCTGTCTCAATGTGAGACAGAGAAACGGTGAGTGTGCCTTCAGCATCGATCTGCTTGACGATGCTGGGGGCGGCGGCGGAGCCGCCGCTGACAACCTCAACTCCTTCGGCGCTGATTCCGCCGGCGCGAGTTGTGGCTGCCTGTTTCAGTTCCCCCATTGTTGTGGGGGTTGCTGGTGAGGGTGAGACCGGGTTGGACATGTTGTCACAACCCACAATTATGGTCGCCACGATGGCGATCAAAACGATAAAAATTCCCTTTAAACTTTTCATTTCTTTCTCCTTTTTGCCTATCCCAAACGCGGGAGGTCTTTTTTCAATTTTTTTTGATTTTTCCAACCATGGTGTGTGGTTCTCTGCTTTAAGCTTTAACAATTATTGTAATAGACCAACGAACCACACACCATAAAACACGACTTACATTGCTATAATTATATATAATAATTGCTTTATTGTCAAATATATGCTATTGCTTATTACCCGATGTATTGCAAAAAACCTTTATTTTATTGCTTTTTTTGCTATCTTTTATGCTATATTTCTCTATTTTGTCAACTTGCCTATTTTGGTAAAATATGGCAAAATAAAGGTAGTTTATGCCAGAAAGCAGTACACACCATACCTCTTTCTGCTGACCCTTGTACCGTTCTTTTTGCGCTCTTTCACCTATTATTAATCTAACTAACTATATTATGAGTAACGCGTGTAAAAACTCGTTACTGATTATCGTAGCGGTTATTGTTTGTGTTGCTACCCCTTTGGTGGGTAGTAAAGTATTCGCACAATCAGAACTGTTTTTCCCGGTTGCACGCAGTGTTTCTTACACTGCTCCGAGCTTAGAGACCGTATTTGAGAACACTCCTGCACCGACTACTGTCGTGCAGCATGTCTCTCTTACTATCCCTGACGCAGAGGTTGTTTTTGTGGGTCATCCACACACTACTGTTGCTGCGAAGGAGTCAAGCCAGGTTGTACGCAACCTGCCTACTTCTTCAGAAGCTGTGGTATATGTTGCGGAAGTACCTGCATCAGAAACCTTTATGGTTCGGTCGGAGTTGCGTTTTCCAGTTACGAGCAAAGTACACTACTCTGCTCCTGACTTGGAGACCGTCTTCTCTGGGTACCCATCAACCTCTGATGCGGTTGTTACGAAGGTGACTTCGTACCTCACGCCGGATTTGGAGGTTGTCTTTGTCGGACACCCTGTTGACACCACTCGTGTTGTTACAGCGGTACAAACTGACAAAAGGCATGCCACCAGAAAACAGGACACGATTATGCGAAACATTGCTGATCTCCAAAGGCAAGTTGCTGTGTTACAACAGCAAATCGCAGCACTGACAGGAAACACCACTGACGACTTTGGTTGTGATTCGTGTGGTCCAACGGTTAAGAACTTACAACAGTTTCTGAACCGAAACGGCTTCACGCTTGCAACAATTGGCGCAGGTTCACCCGGACAGGAAACTTCATATTTCGGTCCGCGAACACTTGCAGCGTTGGAGCGTTTTCAGTCAGCGTACCATATCCCGGTCACCGGGGTGGTAGACGCGCAAACAAGAAACCTTATCAACAGCATTACACCTAATGCACTTGGTAAGATTACCGTTACAGATTGTGTAACACCGAAGAACACAGTTGCAACAGGATCTAACTCTGACGCAGGGAATAATGGAGAGATTATCCGGAACGATCAAGACGGGAAAGATGGTGGCGAAAGTACCTCCGGAAACTTTTTCACCAACCTTTTCAAGAAGATCGCTAATTTCTTCAAAAACCTTTTTCGTCTGCAGTAATCCTGAACGAAACTGTGACTAGGTGCTACCTATCTGAAAACGATATTACAGTACAGCAATACAGCCCTGAGGAGTAATCCTCGGGGCTGTATTGTTTTTCCACACACCACACAATAGATCTGAAATACCAGAGCATACTATGTGTAGTATTATGAAGAGTAAGTTTTTTAACCTTAATCGTGTTGAGCACAGAGCGGTTGCGGAGTATAAGAAGTATCCGCATTTAGCGCATTTGCGAGATAGGGATATTGTCCTCACCCCGATTAACCCTGGCTCAAAAAGCGGTGGACAAAATGTAAACAGAAACAAAACAGCTGTTGATATGCGTGTTAACATTATGTACCTGAGTCCGGAAGTTCAGGACAGGGCGGACGCACTTAACGCTCTTGTGAAAATGAATGAAGCGGGAGATATTATCATACGCGCAAAACAATTTAAGAGTAAGAACAGAATGAGAAAGCCGCTTTCAAGCGATTGAATAATGCAATTGAAAAGGTGCTGAACCCTCACCCAAATGAAAAATCAGAAGAGGAAAGAGAGAGGAAAAGGGAAAAAATACAGCGCAAACGAAACCGGGCAGCACAAAGCCGTATGGATCATAAGAGGCGACACGGTCAGAAGAAGAGGGATAGGCAGTGGTCTCATTAACAAGGAACAAGGTGCGTTTTCCTTGTATAATCACCTCAGGTGAGGTGTGGGCATACAAAAAACCCACAGTTTTTTTCAACTGTGGGTTTGAGGTTTAAGGCCAATCCTCACGGCCTTTTTTTTACGAGTGCCTATCCCTGCGCTGATAGGTCCTCGTTGTTGAGTGCCACCTTTTCCTGGACGCAGGTCTCATTTCTCTCTTGGAGAGAGTGGCAATGCTAATCTCTCCGCAGCTCCTGCAGGAGCAGAGAAAATCGTCCCCTTCCGGGACGATTTCCTCTATCCGCGGGTCGTCGCAGCACCCGATGTGCAGGTTTCTATGCGTGTCGCAGGACTCGCACCGCACACGGCTTCCCTGCACCTCTATACCCCGCATACCGGGATATGCGGGGCGCATGTGGCGTGTCCAAACATGTCCACGGCAGTTTGCCTCTTTTCGAATTTGTTCGCGCTGCTCCGCGCGGCGCGCCAATTCCCGTGCCGCATCTTTAGCGATGCGGCTAGTGCCGCCCGCTAACCCTCGGAGCTGGGAGTTGTGTAGGTGTTTCACTTTTGCTGCCATTTTTTTCTCCTTGCAAAAATATAGAACACCAAACACAAGATGATTTCGTTTTCATTAAAATGAAACGAATAGAGTGTTTGGTGTTCTATATTTTTGCCTTATGGCTAGATTATGGGAGAAGGTCTTGATTTTATAGGGTTTTTTAATGCTTTGGAAAAAATGTTGCGGAGCCTCTTGTGGTATAAGGTATTTGCTATCTTTGGAGATCTGATAGACATATGACCGCTACCTCTTACTCCACTGTGGTGCGCGGCGGGCTTTTTTGAGGCCGAACTTCTTCCGTTCTTTCTTCCGCTGGTCTCGTGTCAAAAACCCTAAATCTTTGAAAAATTTTCTATCCGTGGGTTCATGCGCGACAAATGCACGGGTCAGTGCGTGGCGTATCGCCTCTGCTTGCGCTGATGAACCGCCACCTTTAACGATCACCGTTGCCCCGAGGAACTCTTTGTACGCCTCCTTTTCGTGGAATGGTTGCATTGCTGTCTTGACCAATTCCTGCGTTGGCAGATACTGCTCTATCGGCTTGCCGTTTACCACGATCCCCCTTGCGAGCTTAGAAATGCGTACTCGTGCGACGGCGGTTTTCCTCCGTCCGACGGTTTCTATGTACCCCCCTCGTTCTATTTGATTCTCTAACATACTATTATTCGTTAATCTGTAATTTTTTCATCTTTACTTTTCGCAAACGATTGCCCGGCAACATACCATATACTGCCTTGCGCAATGCTTCACCATACCCTTTCTTCTCTATGAGTTGCGCGAGTGTTATTTCTTTTCTCCCGCCAAAGTATCCGGTGTACCGCTCATATATTTTATTGTCCTTTTTCTTTTCAGATATTTGCATCTGTGCGGCATTGGAGACCTCCACCACTACATTGGGGGCTTTATTCGGCGCATATGCCGGTGTGTGCTTACCGTTCAGCATATTCGCTATTTCAGATGCGAGACAACCGAGCCGTTTCCCTGCTGCGTTGATGCTTATTTTTTCTTGTGTGTTTACCATACTGCTTTTTATACAAACTCAATCACCGCAACTGTCCGCCCCGAACCCGGGCGAGATTCAACCTTGGTGATGCGGGTGTACCCACCGTTTCGCTCTTTGTATTTCGGCCCCAACTCTTCAAGTAACTTTTTTACCACTATTTTGTCATTATTGAAACGACTCAATAGCAATCTCCTGGTCGACAAGTCATTGACTGCCGCCTTGGTGACAATTTTCTCAAGGTAGGGGCGAATACTTTTTGCGCGTGCTTCTGTGGTTTGAACCCGCATATGTAGTATAACAGATCGCGCGAGAGAGCGCATCAGCTGCTTTCGTTGATCTCTTTTTCTCCCAAATTTTCTCCCTCTTTTGTGGTATGCCATGGTGTTTGTGTTACTCTCCGTCTTTCAGGATTATCCCTCGCCCTTCAAGGCGCTCGGTGATCTCCTCAACCGCTTTCGTGCCGATGCCAGGTATCTCCCGAATACCGGCTGCTCCCTTTTTCAGCAAGTCCATAACGGTTTGTATATTGTTTTTTTCTAGTGCGTTCACAATGGTGGCACTCAGATCCAAATCCTGTATTGCAATCACCTTCATGTTTTCATTTGCTTCCTGCTCTATTTCTTTCATTTTTTCTTTATTTTCTGACTGGAAGCCAAGCATTGCCTCAAACTGTGTTAGCATAGTGCGCAGTGCCTTTTCCAGTGCCTCACGGGGCGTGATGGTTCCGTCAGTTTCAATAAATAGAGAGAGGCGGTTAAAATCGGTTCTCTCGCCGACTCGCATATTTTCTACTTCATACGACGACCGCTTCACTGGGGAGAATATCGCATCCACGACAATTGACCCGACCTCTGAATCGTCAGAAAAATCTTCTCGAGGGCGAAAGCCGATGCCTTGTTGTATATCTGCCTCTATCTGTAACTCTGTTTTGTCGTCAGCGATCTCCGCTATGACTAAATCCTTATTTATCACTTCAACCTGCGACGGCGCTTCAAAGTCCCCGGCAGTAACAACACCTTTTCCTTTCTTCTTCAATGCTATTCGTTGTGGGAAGGTGTCTGTATTCGCCTTGACGCGAATATTTTTCATATTCACGATAACGGTGAGTGCGTCCTGCTTGATCCCATCCAGTGCTGAAAACTCGTGCGGCACCCCCTGTATGCGTATGGTGGTAATTGCCACTCCCGGTATTGAGGACAGTAGCATCCTTCGCAGGGCGTTGCCGAGCGTGTTTCCGTATCCGGGGTATAAGCTTGAGATCTCATATGTTCCCTCTGTGTCTGTTTCCTGTACTATCTCTGGCTTGGAGGGAATAGCGATGTTAATATACTCTGTCATAATATAAAAATGTTTATTTGTAATTTAGCGGGAATAGTACTCAAGAATTGACGGGATTGAAAATACCGTTTCGCCAATCACTGGTTTTCCGGTGATCGTGCCTTGGCGCGCCTTGCTATCCCAAGAAGCCCACCCTACGCGTGACTTCGTTGTGTTTCCGGCAAGCAACACCTCAAAAAGTTTTGTTTTTGTGCTCCCTTCCCGGATTCCGACCGTGTCTGTGTCACGCACCTGGTATGATGGGACGGTTGTTTTCCTGCCATTTATCGTAAAGTGGCCGTGGGAGACGAGCTGTCGCGCCATGCGCCTGGTCGGCACTAGATTGAGCTGGTACACCACATTGTCCAACCGTCGTTCTACCACCTCGGCGAGTGCTTCCTCGGCTGACGCTTTTTGGTTCGCAACCGCCTTTTTCACATAGTTTTTCAATACTCGCTCTGAGACGCTGTATAGGTAGCGCATTTTCTGTTTTTCGGCTAATTGCTTGCCATACTCAGATGCCGACCTTCTGCGTCGCTTTGGAACACGCCGTTGCTCACGCAGAGCAAATTTCTGTGTTTGACAATTTTCAAACAGTGGTGCTTGCAGTCGCCTGCTGATTTTATGTTTTTTTACTTTCTTCATACCCTGTGATGATACCCGCCCAGTTGTGTTTGTTACACGCGCCTTGGCTTTTTGCGCCTTGGGCCGTTATGTGGCACTGGCGTCCTATCGCGAATGGAGTGTACAACAAACCCTCGGTTTAGAAATGAACGGAGTGCTGACTCTCTTCCGCTTCCCACTCCTTTTACAATGATATCTATATCTTTCACCCCTATTGCCATTGCCTTTTCAGCGATTGCTTCAGCAACTTTTGCTGCCGCATACGGTGTTGCTTTTTTTGCGCTGCTGAAGCCGAGCGTGCTGCTGGTTACCCACATCACCACATTGCCGCCTGGCTCAGTGAAGAGTACTTTGGTATTATTAAAAGTTGCCTCAACAAAGACAACACCTCTGCTGATCTTCTTTTTCGGAATCTTAGATAGTACCCTCGTGCGCTTTCCAGAATCACTCCTATTCTGCTCCACTTTATTTGCTGTTCGCTTTTTTCCCATACTACTTTTTCTGCAACTTCACTCGACCTGATCCCATGGTCTTTCTTGGCCCCTTTCTTGTTCGCGCATTTGTCTTTGTCCGTTGTCCACGAACTGGCAATCCGACACCATGTAGGTACCCACGCAAGGTTTTTATGTCTTTCAGTCGTTTGATATCCTGCGCAGATGATCGACGCAAATCGCCCTCAACGGTAAATTCTTCAATCTTTTTACGCACAGCAGTTTCTTGATCTGCATTCAAATCCCCCACCGTATTGGTCGGGTTTATAGATAACTCTTCCAGAATACTCTTCGCGCGGGATTGACCGATGCCATACACCGCCGTAAGCGCAATTCTTAAATGTTTTTTTTCAGGTATATTTACGCCAACAATACGCATACTAAACTAACTGTGTTATTTTTTCTTTCTCCGCTTTCTGTGAGCGGTCGGTCGTCGTCGCTTCTGTGTTTTTCCTTTTGGACTTGCCTTCTGCCGCATCTTCCTGCGAGGATTTGTCTTATTAATGAGGTACAGACGACCCTTCCGACGCACTATCTGATCATTTTTATCTTTTTCCTTAATGGAGGTTCTGACCTTCATACACTAAACTATGGTGTGGTTATGCTGTGCTATCTATCACTCTTACAGGCGTTTTGTGATTCTTGCTCTACCGCCATGTGGATCTAGCACAAGAGACACCTTATCACCCACAAGGACATTAATGCGATTCATTCGCATGCGTCCCGACAGATACGCGAGTGTCTGCTCGTTTGTTTGTTCCACTGTTACCCGGAATAGCATATTCGGCAGTGTTTCGTCAACACTTCCTACTACTTCCGTTTGATTGCTCTTCTTTTGTTTTATCACAGTGGGTATGTTAATTCTACCACACTAAAAAACATCTGCACAAGAGTGCTGTGTAAAACCAGATTGCAACATCTTGCACCCTACCTGTCAAGCCCTTGCCGGTATTCGTCTATATTTTTATGATGTCCTGAGCGCAATACCTCTGGTACGCTATAGGTTTTTCCCTCATATTCGAGTGATTCCGGACGAGTATACACTTTTCTGCTCGCCACTCTGGCATCTTCTCGGGAGGTTTCATTTCCCAAGATGCCGGGTAACTCCCGCGCTGTCGCATCAATGATGCTCATTGCGGGTAGCTCACCGCCGGTGAGAATATAGTCGCCGATAGACACATGCTCCGCATTCGTTGCCTCGGCGACTCGCTCATCGACACCTTCATAATGTCCGCAGAAAAAAATAAGGTTTTCATACTGTGCGTATTCTTTCGCTTTTTCCTGCGTAAACAAAACACCACCAGGAGTGAGGAAAATTGCTTTCCTCGTCCCCTCGTGCTGTTTTGTTTTGTTAAAGCACCGAAGGTATGGTTCTGCTTTGAGAACCATACCCGGTCCTCCGCCGTATTGCCGGCTATCAACACGCTTCAGTAGTGGCACCTCATCAATAGGGTTGTAATACCGTATGTCAATTATGTTTTCTTTCACCGCTCTCCCTAAGATAGAACATTGGAAATATGGTGTACAAACCTCCGGAAACAAAGTTATAATGTGTGCCCGTAACATAGAGCAGTCCTTACATCTCGTTCTTCTCTGGCTCTTCTATGATAACGCTCACCTTTGCTTCATGCTGACCTCCGTATGCGTGCATAATTGTTCGGATTGCGGTTGCCATCCTTCCCTGCGCGCCAATAACTTTCCCCATGTCACTTGAGTCAACATTGAGTGTTAATTTCACCCCCTGTTTATCAACTTCATGCTCGACCGTAACTTTGTCGGGGTTGTCAACAATTCTCTGAATAATTTCTCTGAGAAACTGTGCCTCTTCTTTTTCTTGTGTCATACTTTTCTATTTTTAGTAAACAATAACTATTTCATCCTTCCGTAGAAGGAGTGTCTTGTGGAGGGGGTGAAGATGGTTTTTCTGCATCGGTGTCAGCGGTGTCATCTGTATTGCTTTGTTCTGCTGTCTTGACCTCCTGCTTTGGCGCCTCATCCTTTGTGTCGCCCGCTGGTTCTGCTGGTTCTGCTGTGTCCTTAGGAGCATCACCTGTACTTGCCTGCGCTTCACTTTTCTGCTCTGCTTCTGCGCCGTCGGCTGCATCTTTTTTCTTTTTCACTGGACTCTTCTTCGGCAATGTGTTGACGGCAACTCCCTCTATTACACCATTCTTGATCAAAATGTTGTGCATCGTGTCTGATGCTTGCGCTCCGACTGATAGCCAATGCTGTATCCGCTCATTGTTCAATGAGGTTGTCTTTCGTATTGTGTCGTATGTCCCCAACAGTTCAACTGGCTTCCCTTTTCGCGCCGCTACCGTGGATTCCACCACTACCACCCGATACGACGGATTATTCCGCCGACCGATGCGCTGTAATCGTATCTTTAACATAGTGTCTGTAGTATACCATACCGCAAACTGATACAACCGACTCGCTATCCACTAACCCTGTCGGCAGGGCAGGCAACATACTGCAGGTCAACACCTTCGGTGGCATGTTGACTAATGCTCTGGTGTGTAGCCAGATGAGACCGTTGTCGGCTCTGCGACGACGAGGTGCGAAGCGACAATACTATGCATATCTACCCCCGTTGCCCCACCGCTTGCCATCTGCACAATCTCATTCCGTACAAAATATATGTCCTCCTCCGTCTGTCTCGCGATGTTCACATACTGCCCACTCATATATACAAAATACATATGTGCCGCTATAACCCCGATACATCCGATAATGACGCTGCCTATGATGCCCCCACGGATGAAACTGACTTTTTTTATTTTTTTCATATAATTTTTAAGTAACAATAAAGGTTCGTAATACTGCACTCCGCGCTCGCGGATTGCGCGCGCACTCTTCTTCTGTCGGTTTATGCGCTTTTTTTGTATATCGTTTTCCGAAACCCTCCTCTTCCCATTTTTTAAATGTTTGTTTCACTATTCTGCTTTCCCCGCTGTGAAACGCTATGATGGCGATCCTTCCTTCTGGTCGCATGTGTTTCGGTAGTACCTCAAGAAACTGCTTGAGCGTATTTATTTCATCATTCACCGTCATGCGAATTGCCTGAAAGGTCTTCGTCGCTGGGTGTAGTCGCCTCGGGTGTAGTCGCCTCGGTATTGCCCCTGCCACAATTGCCGCAAGCTTTTTTGTCGTGGCGATTGGTGCCGTCTCGCGCTCTTCCACAATATGCTTCGCTATGCGCACCGCCCATCGTTCTCCGCCGTATCCCTTAATGATGTCCGCAAGGTTGCTTTCCTCAAAGGTGTTGACCACATCAAACGCCGTTACCACGCATGCTCCTTCTTGGGTGCTGTAGCACATCTGTAGCGGCTCGTCCTGTGCGAAGGAAAATCCTCTCCCGCTGTGTAACTGATGGCTCCCCCATCCAAGATCAAGTAGCACTCTGTCGTATCCTGGCAGTGCCAACTCTTTTGTGATAGCTGCGATATCTCTAAAATTGCTTTCCACAAAATGTGCCGTTACCTCTTTTGGTGCTGGTGCGAGGTTTTCCTGCGCTTTCGTTAGTGCATTCCGGTCTGCGTCAATACCCACGAACACGCCGCCTTGCATTGCTCGTAACAGATGTTTTGCGTGACCGCCGAGTCCGACCGTGCCATCCAGCATGATACCGTTCGGTGCAATCGCCATCTGCTCAAGCACCTCCTGCACGAGTACGGGTGTGTGCGTCTCCATACCTTCTAGTCACTCAGTTTTTGAAACTCTTCTCCTTCGGCAAGCATCTGTGCTTCATGCAGATCAGGCATACCCTCGTTCTCCCATTCTTGTGAACTCCATATTTGAAAACCCTCTTCGGTGCTCACAAACACAATGGTATCTTTCAGGTCAGCGAATTGTGCAAGGTGTTCCGGTACCAACACTCTGCCGGAGCCATCAACAGCGATCTCTTCAACGGTTGTGAGAAATCTTGATAGCTTTCGGTGCTTTGCGCTGATAGAAAGTCGCCTATCTAACTCCTGCGCTTTCGTTTTTCCGCTCTCCCATACTTTGCTTGCGTACACATTCAGACACTTATCAAGACCGCGGCTGACAATTAATGTCGTACCGAGTATCTTCCGACACTTCGTCGGAACGGCAAATCGCCGCTTTTTGTCCATTGTCAAATAAAATTCCATAGGTACGCAAGAGGGTACTTCTTCCCCACCACGCTTCTACTATAGACCATTTATTTCCACATATCCCCACTTTTTTCCACAATTTTGCACAAAAACAAAAAATGTCTATATTCCATAGGATTTTTTTATCCCCGCCGTTGTGTAAAAGTTACCCCTAACCCCCTTGACAACACACTACTGACTCTGACGGATCCGCACTGCTCTCCTACTGCACCTCTTTGAGCACAACTTTGCATTCAACATAGTCCGCCATTGCTTCTGCCAACCTTTCTGCAGACACACTATCGCCACTTAGGATATACTCATCAGCGTTTCTCTCTTCAAACACCTCATCAACAATAATATCAGCACCTTTTTTTATTTCTTCTGTAACTACCTGTGACAAAAAGTCACGCTCCTCCTGCGCGAAAGTGTGCGGTGCAGACACTGTCATTGAAAACTTTCTTTCTGCTGTCTTACTGTTTTTCATACATCTTTGCTTAAGAGTAGTGTACCAGTGCTTTTGTGTGGAAACTGATTTTCTTAATGAGCAGAATTGGATTTCTGCTAAAACATCTTGACACTCCAAGCAAACACTTATATCATATAACCATCTGACAACAGCCAATGATTTAAAAGTGGTTTTTGGTGCATAACAGATTCCTAAAAATATGACAAAGAAAAAACATAGTGCCAACAAATACTCAAATAGAAATGAAAATTTTGTAACGAGTGAGGAGATAGAGAAGGTTGACTTATATCTAGAGAATTTTCAATATCGTGATTACTTTTCTTTCCTCTGCAAATTAAGGCCTAACCAGAAAGACGAGAAGTTGGAGGTGATTGATGAGACAGATGCGGATGACTTTAATGTGGATAAAAGGAGTGGGTTAGTGTATCTTTTTGTTTTAGATGGGAAAATTCTAAAGGTAGGATCAACAATCACCCCCTTTGTAAAAAGAGTGCAGTCATATAACACAGGGAAAACAAGGTATAGAATAGCAGGAAAAAATTCAACGACAAACTATTTCTGTCTTCAATCATTTCTTAAGCTTGGTAAGGTTATTGATGTATATGCATTTTTTCCAGAAACAGAAGCCGCTGATATATTTGGTACTGTGATGGATGTTGAACCAAACCCAAAACACTGGGAACGAAAGATATTGGCAGCGCTGGCAGAAGAAGGCAGGAAGCCGGTGCTTTGCACTCAAAGATAAAAATACAGTATGTCAAAAAATAGAAACGACAATCCTTTAAAAATCAATGATCTTAAGAAAATTACCCTGGGCTTTAATGATCTTCCAAATAAGTCAAAATTTAAACCTCTTTGCAACATACGCCCAAACAACAAAAAGGAGTGCCTTGAAATTATGCCAAGGGAAGATGCCAAGGATTCAGACATGCGACGGAGAGGGCTGGTTTACATATTCGTCATAGGAAAGAACCTTTTAAAGGTTGGAAGTACTACACAGAATTTCAAAGAAAGAGTTCAGTCGTATAATTGCGGTAAGGGCAAGGCGAGAAAAAGAGGGACATGTTCGACAACAAACTATTTTGTACTGCAATCTCTTTTAAATTTCAAAAAGGAGGTGGAGGTGTACGCGTTCTTTGCGCCAAAAATAGACCGATTGGTATTCGGAAAAAAGGAAAAAATATCATTGCCGCCAAAACAGTGGGAGAAGAGTATTTTAAAAAAGATGAAAAAGGAGGATAAAATGCCAATATTCTGCACGCAAACCTAAAATATTATTTCCTTGTTGACATCCTCTTGTAATATTCTTTGTTAAATGTCTCAACAAAACTTCTTTCTTTTTTTGTGAGCAGGAAACTTCTAATTTTAGGGAAATGCTGTAGCACTCGTATGTTATTAAAATTGCCATATCTTGTAACATTGTTTAAGAAAGAGTAAATAGGGCTATCTAACTCTCCCTTCACTTGCTCTGCTTCCTCCTTACTCTTACATCGAATAAATGCAACGCTCTGCGTCGCACCACAATTTCGATTAATAAAAGTACTGTACTGATTGGTGAGAGATATGAAAACTTTATATCCACTTTGATATTTATGTGGTCTTTTACTCCACACAACTTGAGTTGGGGTATGTATCACCTTATACCTATATATATTGTTTTTATGGACAGAAAGCAAATCTTTTTTTGTATGCTTGTGTAGATCGCTTGAAGTTTCAATTTGATACTTTTCATTATCAGCATTGATTGTTTTATCAATGATAGATTTTACAACTGGTGAATAGTATAGCGGAATAAAACGAACACCAGGATCAATCTTTACCCTTTCAGTAGATTTTACTTTGTAAAAATTTTCAACAGTAAATGGTTTGCTATTTTTTGTTTTCTGCAACAAAAACCAAGAAAATGAAGATCCTATCTTGGGAAACCATTTCTTTGCTCCATGAATATTTAAATGCAAAAACTGATATTGACTCAAAATTTCGACTACATCATTTCTGTCTGCAAAAGACATCCAATTATCAGGGACGATAAAAAGTATAAAGCCATTCTTTTTTGTTATCTTTATCGCTTTCCTTATAAAATCTCTTGAAAGATTATGATTTTTTGCAGTCCTTCCCTTTGAATTAAACTTTGCGTATGGCGGATTAGAAACCACCAAATCATATTCCTCGCTCTCATTAAATTCTAAAAAGTTTTTTAAACTTATATTGGCGCTATTTCCAAATATTTTTCTTATGTTTTTCACTCTCTTATCATTTATCTCATTAAAAATTAAATTTTCTATCTTTGTTTTTTTATTAAAAATATATGCATGAAAGTTACCATTACCAGCACAAGGATCAAGTATTTTTAAATTTTTTTTCCTCCAAAAACTATCTGGTATGGTGTCCACCATCTCTTTAACACACCCTATAGGAGTTGATTCATCGTTTGAATTAACAAAGTGGCTTTGATCTTCATTTAATTTATTAAAAAATTTTTCAATATCTGCATAGTCACCCGTTCCCATGTCTATTAAACAACTAGTATTTTTATTACGCTCTCTTGTCATAAGAAATATACGATGCACCGACCCCAATAAGCAGTACTTTCTTATTTATTGTAACCCTTCATAATAGCCATTAAAATCCTCCACTGGAAAACTAAAGAATGCCTTACAGTTAAAAGGAAAATCTAGCTTGACTTTTCCTTGTGGTGAAATGCTTGACTTTTTTGTATGCAATACCATGAGTAACTATGACAGTAACTAATCAGCGGGAGGAAAAACCAGACACATATAGCAACCCAATCACAAAGATAAGAAGTCCCTACCACGACAACACAAGTGATGGGGTGGTGATTTCTTTTGCTTGTGCTGTCACTGCATTTTTTAATTTTCTTCTACAACCTTATACCCCATATCATGCGCATCTTTTATCATGTTTTTTCTGCCCTCAGAGCAGTTACGCAGACCTGAGCGGATAAGTTTCTGTATCCATGTATACCAGTTATACGCACCTCCTTTAATGTTGGTGGCACATTGAATACACAGATATTCGTACAAGGACTTCTTAACCTCTGGATTGATTGTTGCACAATCAAGTGCCATTGTCAGTTCCCTATCCCTTATTGGCTTGTGAAACATGCAAGTAGGACAGTGAAAACTTGTTTTGCTTTCCATCATTTCACTCTCTTCCTCATGCTTTTTCAGCTCTGCTGGTGAAAGGTCTGTTCTTTTTGGCACATTGGAAGAGAAGGTGATCTTAATGCCGCTCCCTTTGTGCTGAAATGTTATGTCTTTCATAATTGATTTTTATCTTGTTAATGCAGGCAGTGGGTTGCCCCATCCATCTACACCAACATTATAAAGTCAATATGAAAGACAAGGTCGACGGTGTGTAGCAGTGCAAGTAGGAAACGAGTGCATCGCAAAAGAAAAGGCAGGGGCTTGCCGTAGTAATACGAGGTTTGACTATTGGGAGATAGACATGCTCGTGTGTCAAGTCATGTATTTATGCGTTTTCACAATATCGTTCCTTAGATTAATGCGCTAGATCATCAATGCCTTCCAAGAAGGCGGACTTGGCGCCATCTTTCGGCGGGTCAATCTCTTTTTCCGATCCACCGCGGTATATATAAATAAATTTCCCCTTTCTGTAGTCCATACAATGAGTCGGTAAGAGTGCTTCTTTGATGTCGGTTTTATCAATCATTTTTTCACACCTATCTATGAGAGGCTTTAAATCAATATACAACAATCTTCGGACTCTCTCAATTTGGTTACTCATCCACTCTCCCTCTCTTCCTTTGCTGACAAGGTGAACCCCTATAAAGCCAAGATATGTCCTTAATGTTGCCGGATAGCCACGAAGTGCAACATTATCTTTGATCTCTCTCCACAACGCATTCTCGAATGGTTTCTCATATCCTTTTTTGTATTTTTCATAGTGCCCCCTTAACCCGCGAAACAAATTAACATTGATGGAGTGTATGGAGTTATAATTCTCGACACATGAAAGTGATTTAATCGCTTCACACAAGGATGCCGCAATACCGGCATTTATTGTCATGTTTGAGTAAAAGTCTGCTTCTGAAGTTTCTCCCTCCATGCGTTTCACATTTTTATTCACATTTTCCCTGCGTGCTAAAAATGAGTAATTGTGGACGAGAAAGAGAGCGATGGTGTTTAATATGTCCCGCCAATCTTTCATTGAATACCCAACATCAGAATTGCGAGATTCCTTGATATTCATTTTTAAACATGTGCTATTAAAAATTTCAGAAAGATGTTCAAGGCCAAGGTTGATATTTCTTGGTGCTGTACGATTAAGGGATTTTAAAGGTGCGTTCCCTTTCGTTAAGTGTGTCCTTATTCCGCAAGACAAAGCATGTACTATTACTCTCACACTCAATGGACTCGGAGGTTTATCCCTAAAATAAAAAGGAGGGTATGGGTTAAAATTATTCAGAAAATCATTAGAACCAAAGATGGTTTTATAGATGCTGGAAGAGATTGAAAGACCTACATAGTCAAGGTGTTTGTAAAAGAATGATTCATTGTCATTGTAAAGATTGTGAAATATCTTAGAGAGGCCTGTTTCGATTTCATCGCCCAAATTGTGTTTCTGTATAGTAACAAAAAGGTGGCGAAGGGCGGCAAGATTTTTTGTTGTAAGAATTTTCGCCACTGATTCATCACTTAGAAACACATTAAGCACTGATCGTGCTAAAGAGGTTGTTCTCTCTTCTTCTGTCACTTTGCTTTCACCTCCTGTCGTGTGATTAAAATACTTTTTCGCGGATAGGCAGATGTCATCCAGATTATCTAACAGTATTTTTACGACAGGGCGAGCGTAGTCATCATTTGTTGTGGCAATTGCCGAACTCATCTCTGCGTAGAACCTCCTCTCCCTTCCCTTAAAAAGTTTCTTTGTTTTTGTGGAAAAATATAGTAACGATAAGGGGGAAAGAATGAAGGAGATATATGCCCCAACCTCAAGAAACAAAACCAAACTGGAAGATAGGGGTGCCACCGCTTTAATCAACACTAACAAAAGGGCGATGCCACCAAATATCCAAACAAGGTGTCTCTGCCACCAACTTCTTATGTGCAAAACAATTTCCCAACTGGGTTTACGAAGTTGGTATACAGTAAAAATTAAGCCGAATGCCGCTAAGGCACCGCTAAAATCTATATGGGCAGATGTGTTAGAAAGGTTGCTCAGTGTAACCATGTTATCCATTGTACCTATGGGAACCTAATCATAGTAGTACCATTTTATTTACTTGTTGCTACATTATTTGGAGATCTATGAGATGTGAATGGCTTGAAAAGGGTGCCCAAGGTGTTGCGATAGTTCCTGCATAATCACAAAAATAAGAAGTCCCTACCACAACAACACAAGTGATGGGGTGGTGACTTCTCTGCCCATTTCACTTACTTGTGCTATCACCGCATTTTTTAATGTTCTGCTGTTCACTAAGTTCCTATCCCTGCGTATCGCTGGTATACACAAAACTAAGTAGATGCAGCCGTTCGAAGAGATGTCCTCTGCGAGAACTTGTGGAACTATTCCGTCTTTGTTAAGAGTAAAGGCGCTTCCACCGGCAAGTCGCACACAAAAACCATTAACATACCACCATATTCTTTCCTTTAATTCAGGATCTAATGTCACACTACCTCCTGGACCCCTGTCAGTGTTTCCTTGTATTGTGTACCCATCGCCTTTGTTCAATCGTATAAACACAATGAACACACACCCGTCCCCGCCTGGCGGCATTTCAAATAGAATATCTATCTTCTTATTCCTCTCCTGCCTCAAATTTGTAATAATTGGACATCGGGTGTGATCGGTTATTGCTGCAAGGGACAGGTAGTAGCCGGGAGCATTGGGTTTATACGCTATTTGCGCTTTATATGGATTACCCCCACCCTTGCCCTTATTAAAACCACCGCCAGATATATGATATTCACCGCTTGTGTGAAAGTTTATTTTCAGACCCCTTGCGCTTGATTCTTCCTCACGCTCCACCTTACCCGAACAAATTTTCCTGAGGATGTACGGATTGGTGTCTTCTTTCCCCCTCACAGGATAAATCATGAGAGATGATGTCTTCTTACTCTGATTGTCATATTTGGCAATATACCGGAGAACTTTATGGGCTTTGTCACCAGATATTAACGCAATGCCGCCTCCATTGTTTTTTCGTAACGCCATTGTTGATATTCTGCCACAACAACATTAGCAAGCAACACCCCCTTATGATGCTCGTGTATTAAGCCATGTGTCTATTTTTGCGGTATCTGTAAGTGGTTTTGAGAAATTTTCTCTTCGCCCTTCTTCCCAATCTTTTTTATCCTTTTCAATGCGTGTGGCTACTTCGGGGCGCAGTCGGTTCTCCTTGTGCTGAAATGTTATGTCTTTCATAGATTACAGTATTAGTATATCTCATTTTGCTACTGGCATCCTTTTGCGATGGTGTATCCTTCTTTTTTTGCTTTTTCTGGGGTGTTGTACCACACTTTGTTTTCTTTGGCGATGGTGTTGCCTGCGTCGCACCACCAGGGGTAGTAGCGTTTGCCTTGTTTTGAGGCGTACACTCGTCGCATGTTGGTGTTTTGTTGTTCAACTGCCAGTGGTTTGAGGTGTATGTCTGCTGTGGCTTTTGCTGGTTTGTATAGTGAGTGTACGAATAGTCCGCCGAGCATGAACATGCCTATTCCTACTAATACGACTACTATTATCACATACCATTCGTTGTAAAAATCTTTCATATGCTGTATACTGATAGCATTATGGCACATAGGAAAGCGGGAGGTTCCGCAAAAAGTTTACGCGATTCAAAGCCCAAGTTTCTCGGCATTAAGCGGGGTGATGGTCAGCAGGTGCGTACTGGTGAGGTGTTGGTTCGGCAGCGGGGGTTGCGTATTCTTGCTGGTAAAGGTATCGGTGTTGGTAAAGATCACACGCTGTTTGCTCTGCAGGATGGTGTCGTTCGGTTTATCACGCGTCGGAAAACAAACTTTACTGGTAAGGCGAAGAATCGTACTATGGCGACTATTGACACAAAGTAGTGATGTATCTGCATTTCTCACAATACACAAGATGTTGACTCGCTTGAAGTACTAAGTTGTGGTTAATAAATTCTAATTTTAGTGATTATTGCACTTCATGGTAATCCAAACTGTAACTTCCTGTAACTTCTCGTTTGGTATGGCATACTATTTATATAATTATTAAGTTGAAATTATATATAGTATGAAATTTAATGAGAATAAAAAAATTGAAAAAAGAGGGGGGGGGAATGAAATTGATCAATTAATGGCAGAGAGGAGAAAAGAATTATCCCAAATAATTAAAGAAAAAGAAAAAGAGCTTGAAAGAACTGAGAGCGGCTTAAAAAGAATGGGAGAAAAGTTTAAGCTAGATGAGATTATCAGTGCGTACAAGAATGAGGGCTTGTGGGAAGACGATAGACCTTCAAGAGAAGATTTGACTCTTTATTACAACATGCAAGAGGATTCTTCACGGATGGGGAAATATCCCGAAGGATATCAGGAGCTAGAAGAAAGAACGAGAGAGTATTATTACGCAAAGAATAGGAACGATAATGAGCGGGCACAGATTCTGTCAGACCATTTTGAAGATGTTGATTTCTCCGATGTTTCCTGGGATGATGTACAACTTGCTAACGAACTGCATGACTCCTCCTATGAAAAAGCTGAAGCAGGAACTTTGTCTGAAGGACCTTCAGATCCTCACGGAGATAATTCAGATTCGATTTTTTCCCACCTTCTATTTGAACTCAAACAACGGATTTCGAGTGAGTATTTCAAGCGTGAGCGTGAAAATGAGTAGTGTTTTATCTTACTCAACACCTGTTAACCACGGTTCAGCGTTTCAAGTAAAACAGAATTATATGGCGCACCTGAACCCCCCGCAACCCTGTACACTGTTTTTGTATGCATCCTATTGTTTCATCTATTCGCTCACTTCTTGATGAGCAGGGGGTTCCGTATTCTTTTATGGAGCATGCGGCAGGTACTACCAGCGAGGAGATGGCGGTGATACGCAAGGACTACTCTCTTTCGGAAGGGGCGAAGGCGCTTATTCTTTCAACTGATGTTGGTTTTGTGCAGGTGGTTGTTCCTGGTGATACGAAGTTTAAAAATAGTAAGTTGCGTGCGGTGTTGCAAACAAAAAATATCCGTTTTGCCACTCGGGAGGAGTTGGCTGACATTACTGATGGGATACTGCCGGGTGCGGTGCCGCCGTTTGGCACGCTTTTTAATCTTACGGTGTATGCTGATCAAAAGCTATTTGCTAATGAGCGCATTGTCTTTAACTGTGGTGAGCGCACTGCCAGTATTGCTATGCAATCTGATGATTATAGGTCTGTTATTCGCCCTACTGTTGTTGATATCTCTTGTTGATTTTGTGGGGCATATGCTTTCTTTGGGTGCGGTGACTATTTGCCGGTCATGTAGTGTGGGTGCTTGGTCATCACTGCGTTGAAGAATTTTCTTGCTGCGACTATGGCGCCGCTTTCTTGTTCGCTGCGCTCCATGACAATGACGAAGGCGTATGCTGGTTTTTCATACGGAAAAAATCCGATTAGGAGGGAGTTGAGGAGACCGTCTGTGCCTACCTGTGCTGTTCCTGTTTTTGCCGCAAGGTTATATGCGTCTGTGTGCAGTGTTCTTGCTGTTCCTTCTACAATTGTTTTTCTCATTCCTACTCGTACCATTGCTAAACTTTCTTCTGCTATTGCCAGTCGGACTTTTTTTGACTGTTTGTTATTTTCTAAGTGTGGTTCAAGAAGCATGCCGCCGTTTGCGATTGCTGCTGTTGCGCGGGCGAGCTGGAGTGGTGTTACTTGAAATGCATACTGTCCGATGACTGTGTTATAGGTGTCGCCGATAGTCCACCCTTCACCGTATCGCTCTTTTTTCCATTTTGGGTTTGGTACTAATCCTTCTGGTTCATGAAATACGCCTATGGCTGTTGGTCGGCCGAATCCGAACATCTCGGCATAGAAATTCAAACGGTCAATGCCGAGTCCTTTATCTATGTGTCCGTAGCCGCCGCCGACATAGTAGAAATACACATTGGATGATTGTGCTATTGCATCATACATTGTGAGGTCGCCATGTGGTTTCCAATCTTTATAGGTGTATACAATGTCTGGGTCGTATGGGTTCTGCACGGTGATAGACCCTTTGCTGGTTATGATGTCGGTTGGTGCGACAATTTCTTCTTGCAGTGCGGCAACAGCGAAAAATGGTTTCACGGTTGAGCCGGGGCTGTATAGTCCGGAAACTGCTCGGTGTACAAACACTCCTTCATCTTGCTCTTGGAGATAGTTTTTTGGTATTTTCTCCTTTCGGTTCACGAGTATATTATTGTCAAAGTCGGGGTATGACACGAGTGCGATGATCTCGCCGGTCTGCACATCCAGCATGCTACCGGAGCCGCTCTGAAACTCTCGCTCTTCCGCTGTTTGCTTGATTGCCGTGTAGAGCATCTTTTGTATATCTGCGTCGAGGGACACTTCTACTGTGTCTCCGTCTGTTGGCTCTTCTATGTAGAGCTCAGAGATGACACTGCCGCCTGCGTCTTTTTCCAGTACAATTGACCCGCTTCCTCCGGCAAGTAAAAAATTATACTTTTGTTCCAGCCCTCCGGCTCCTTCTGTTTCTCGGCGGTAATACTCTCCTCCCGTGTCCTGCTTTGGGTATCGTATGAATCCAAGGAGTGAACTGAACCCTTCCCCTGGGTACCGTCGCTCTGGCACGGTGTTACCGGCTTCTCCCACATTCCATGCAATCGGTGCGCCATGTCTGTCATATATATTCCCTCGGATTGGTAGCACTGCCATGCGGTCGAATGAATTATTTTCACTGATGCGGGTATAGTGATCCCCTTCTGCGATCTGCAGGTGGGCAGTTCGGAATAGCATTACTAATACGAATAGCATAAATACGGCACCGAGCCAGTAGAGTTGGTGGGTTGCTATGGATCTGCGCAGGTGTCCCTCGCCGTCTCGTACTGAGAACTCCTCATGAGAGATTGCTTTATCAACATATGTTTTGTGCAGGTGGGCGTGCTGTGTTTTCTTTCTTCTCTTGAATAGTTTTTTGTTGCTGTGGAATGGATTATTCATAAGGTAGTAGTATATCGTATGTAGAGACACAGCGGCAGGGAAAGTGTGGTGTATAGGGTGAGTGATGTCCCTATTGGCAACATCCCTCCGGGTGCCAAGAATGAGTCAACGAGTACTGAGAATAGCACTGCGTGTACTGGTAAGCCGCGCCACAGTAAGAGTAGTGGTATACCTAATAAGCCCCAAAACGGTATGAGTGGTGCCATTATGACCCCTATGGCGAATAGTATGCATCCGATAATTTTCGTGTGTATGGCTTGCATGGTAGTTATTCTGATCCCTGCTCTTCTGGGGTGGCTTGTGGTGGGGTGGCGTGTTGCTCTGGTGTTTTGTTTGTTCCCTGCTCTTCTTGCTTTTCCTGCTCCTGCTGTGCATCTTCTGCCCTACTGTGTGCCGCTTCAATTGCTGAGTCAAGTGTCTTGCGTGATGGTGCGGTATTCTGCTTGCGTGGTATGTACAGTGTCGCCATTTGTAAGGGACTGCTCCCCAGCACGCCGATAACTTGTTGCACATTCTTTTCCGGAATACGCTTGATGCTGACGGCGGTGCTGACTACCTTTCCGGTCGCTTGGTGTACAATCGGTGCGCCGACCGTGACTGCCATATCTATGGGGACTTGCAGAGAGAAACTGCCGCCGCCTTCTCCTCTGCCACGAGTAACATAGCCGTTTACTGAAAACTTCTCGTTGCCCCCCGGGGCGCTGAATAATGAGACGATGAGTAACGATGGGTATGCCTTTTCCACGAAACCGACTGGTCTTGTTGCTGTGTCGTACACATACCGCACTCCCTCCTCGTGTGCTGTTTGCTGATACTGCTCTGGCGTGGTGGTGATTACATAGTCGTATGGTGTTTGTGGTGGGCGGACTATGACAGAGATTGGCAGCAGGTCGGGATTTGTTACTGCTCTATCACTGGCGGCGGGTACCCTGCCCTGCGACACTTGCGCGTGCTGGGTATATATTGTGCTGAATAGTTTCTGTGAAATTGCCCGGTACCACGCTGGGAAGAGTATGTAGGTTGCCAGAATGAGTGCTGTCAGTATATAGCTGACCTTGCTTGTTGTCTGCTTTTGTTTTTGCATATCGGTTCAAAATTTATGAGAGAAAGTATTTTTCATACTGTTCAGGGCTTTGTGCGATCAGTGCGGTGCCGCGTGCAACGAGACCGGTTGCGTTTTCTGGTACGACGATACGCAAATTAAGTGCTTCTTCAATCTTTCTTGGAAAGGCGTGTATTGCTGGTCCGCCGCCGACAAAATAGATGTTATTATTTTTCAAGTCCGCCTGCACTTCTGGTGATGACCGCCCGACAAATGTTCCGACATACTCAACGATCTTTCCCAGACATGGGTCAAGAAACCGAACAATTTCATCAAAAGAGACATCTGCTTCAAGTGGTAATCCGGTGCTACTACTTCTTCCTTGCACGCTGAATACTTTTTGCTCATTTGCTGATTGCATCGTTGCGACCTTTAGGTCTTCTGCAGTTCGTTCTCCGATGATAATTTGCTTCTTCTCTCTTAATCCTTCAACGATTGCCTTGTCAAACGCATCACCCGCAAGCCGTATGCTGTCTGAGGCGACTATTTCTCCTCCGGCAAGAATCATTGTGTCACTGGTGCCACCACCGATGTCAATTACCATAACTGCCGTCTCTCCCACTAATGGCAAATCTATGCCGACTGCTGCCGCGAATGGTTCATACACAATTCCCACTCGTCGTGCACCTGCATCAATAACCGCATCTCGCACTGCATTTATTTCCGCCTGTGAGGTGCAGCATGGGACACCGATGATTACTGAAGGGCTGAAGATCTTTGGTGACGCATCCTGCACCTTTCTAAAGATGTGCTCAAACAACTGTTCGGTTATTTCATAGTCATTGATGACACCCAACTGTATCGGCTGTATTACCTCTATATGCTCTGGTGTCCGCCCGATCATTTGTCGCGCTCGTTTCCCCATAGCAACTACTTGGTCTGTCCGTCTGTTCACCGCGACGAGTGTTGGCTCTCGCATCACTACCCCCTTGCCCTCCACATACACCACTGTTGTTGCAGTGCCGAGGTCAATGCCTATATGGTTCCCAAACGCTCTGAGTACGGGTGTTGTTTTCTTTTTTGGTGGTGCTTTCGGCTGTCTTGCTTGCGCTGTCTCTGGTGGCTTTCTCCCTAATACCACGCGTTGGTAGAGTTTTTGTTTCTGTAGTAAATCCAGTCCTTTGCTCCCAATCTCTCTTTTTTCTTTTGCAGTGTTTGCCATACGCTATACCTGTATGTCCTGCACTTTTTTTTCACACATCTCTTCCACTTTTTTGTTTGCTGTGTCAATTTTCTCTTGCAACTCTTTTTTTATTGTAAATTCTTCATCTTCCGACAGTGCTCCGTCTGCCTTTTTTTGTTTCATGTCTGATAATATTTTTTCCCGTCCGCCACGAATGGACTGTTTCGCTTCCTCCATTCGCTCTCGTGCGGTTTTCTCTAACATTGCTCGTCGTTCGCCGGTCAAGTCAGGGGTTATTACCCGTACTGTTGTCTCGCCGACTGCCACGCTCACCGATGGCGCTTGCTCCCGCAGTGCCGCTTCTATGTCAGGTAGTAGTGTCGGGTCATACGGTGTGACCGTTAGTGTCTTTGCGTCCTCCACTGCGATGGTGGCGCAGTGGTTCAGCGCAGTTTTCGCGCCGTATGCGGAAACGGTAACTCGATCTAGTAGTGCTGTCGTTATCCTTCCCGACTGTATCTGGACATACTCGGCACTCAGCCACTTGAGCGCCTCTTCCTCTCGTTCAGAAAAGCTACTGAAATCATACTGCATCATCAGCATAGTACCACGCGTCATTACTCATATATCGCTACACTACTGGTTCCGTCGTGGAAATATGTGTACTATGTGTATAACTGGTTGTTCGTGCGATGTTGTGTATGAAAATAAGCCGTGTGCTGTACAGCACACGGCTTTTTTGTCTACTCCTCGACCCTCTTAGAGAGGGCCTCTCCCGTCAGAGAGTAGATCGTTACCCACCAGCCCTCGCTGGCATAAACCAACGAGACCTCGGAGCCGAAGCCCCGAGTATTTTGGTCGGTGGGGTTTATCGTTTCAAGGAGGGTTAGCCCTCCTTCTTCCGACTTGCGGCGGCGGAAGACCTGCACTTCGTTCTGTGCTGGCCTTCCGATGGCGACTAGGTCGCCGCTCTTGGCGACCACTTCCTCCTGATGGAGGGCGGAAGTCACCATGGGTGTGAGCGGTCTTTGCACTCGCTTGCCATGGTAGTGCCCTCTTTGAGGGCAAAGTTTTTTGATGATTTGTAATGTTCAAAGCGGGGGATATGCACAAACCCCATTCCATTACAAATTATACTTAATGATATAATACCATAAAATAGCAAAAAAAGCAAGTTACAAGGTAATGTGCAAGGACATATTGCACTTTTTGCGGGAAAATGTTCAGTGATGATAGTGTATATACCTAAATACCTCCTATTTTACCCTATGCATAAGGGGTTTTGGCGGTTTTGTAGCATTTTACTTCTGCATGAGGTGTGCTATCGCCTTTTTGAGGGCGACTTCGTCGGTGTCTGTTTCAGGGTCTTCTTTGTATAGGTTCTCTAACTCTTCTTGATAATCTACATCAGGGGTAACCCCTTCCCCGCCGATTGATTCTTTTGCCGGTGTGAGCCAGTGCGCGACGGTTATCTTGAGGAGTGCGTTATCGCTACCGACCGGTCTTATCGCCTGGACTGATCCTTTTCCGAGGGTTTTTGTGCCGACAATGTCTGCGACATCGTAGTGTCGTAACGCTTCTGCTAATATCTCTGCTGCTGATGCGGTTGCGCCGTCAACGAGTATGGTTATTTTTGGCAGAACGCCGTTTTGGAATGCCGGCTCTTCTGTTTTGTATACCTTCAATTTTTCTGTACCTGCGTACTCATAGAGAACGGGAGATTCTGGTGGCAGGAATAGTCCGGCGACATACACCGACACTGACAAAATGCCCCCCATGTTGCCACGCATATCCAGAAGGATGCGGTTTGGGCCGCCAGCGTTTGCTGTTTCCACAAACTCCTGCAGTGCTGCCGCAAATGCTTTCGGGGTGATCTTGGTAAAGGTTGAGAGCTTTATTATAAACACACCGTCCCGCACCTCGGTCTCCACGGTCGGGATTTCTACCCGATCCCTGACGATGGCGATTTCTAAATCTTCTTCAAGAATTGGTCGGTAAATCTCTAGTATTACTGTTGTGCCTCGTGGTCCGCGAATGTTGTCTGCCGCCTCGGATAAGTTGTATTCTGAACTGTCTACACCGTCAATTGTCATAATGAGATCGCCGGCGCGTAGTCCTGCCTTGTCGGCGGGGCCATCGTCAATTGGTCTTGCCACTTCAAGCACATCGTTATCATTGATGGTGAGGTAGGCACCGATGCCGTCAATTTCGCCATTGAGTACTTCATCCTCAAAGTCATCAGCGTCTTTTGGGAGGAAGAAGTTTGTATACCGATCTTTGGTTGCGAGCGTTAGCCCCTTTATAGCGCCGGTAATCAGCGCGTCTCGGCTGAGTATATCGTCGCCTTCTGTGGCAATCCCATTCGTCACTTTTTCGGGTGGTGGCACATATGATTCTTCGATGAGTCGCCACACTTGCCAAAAGTCATGCAGGTTAACATCTTTAAAGTCGCTTGGTACATCGCTGGCGAGCAGGTTTCTAAATGAAGAATCAATCTCCTCTTCCACTCGTATCGCAACTCCGTTAATGTCTAGTACTTCAGCACCGACCAGTAGCCGAAGCAGCGTACCGTTTTTGCTGACATATACTGTGCCGATTAGTGCAAAAATACCAATCAGTACTCCCAAGAGGAAAATGCCGATGGCACCGGCGGTACTCCTCGGCTGGCATGCGCGGGCAACTCGATATAGGCCGCTCATACACTGTTGCAAACTGATCCGCCTTTTTGATCCTGTTTCGGTCAACATCTTTCTGGTAATAGACATTTCATCGCCGTTGCTTGGGATGCCGCCTTTCTCCTTGTCGCGCTGTATTGGTACTTCTACTCCCACACTTCTTGCTGTCTTTTTTGTTTTTTTAACGGCACTTTTTTTTGCCCGCGTTCTTCGTGTTGTTGTCGCTGTTTTCTTCTTTGCCCTTTTGCGCACGACTTTTTTTGCGGCCGTTTTTTTCGTTGTGCGTTTCTTTGTTTCGCTCATATATATTAAGTATAGCATTATGGCATACTAAGTATACTACTCAGTCCACATTTTGTATGCGTCTTATTGAACTCTACGACACTCAAACCAAAACATTGCGTCCGCTCACTCCGCTCGTCGGGCGACAAGTGTGTATTTATTCTTGCGGACCAACCCTCTACCAAGCGGCACACATTGGCAACATGCGCGCGTATGTGTTTGCTGATACTTTACATCGTGCGTTGCGCCATTTTGGTTACTCCCCAAACCATGTTATCAACTTTACTGATGTCGGGCATCTCACTGATGATGCTGACGCTGGTGAAGATAAGGTGGAGAAGCAGGCGGCGCAGGAAAACCAGGCGGCAGAAGCAATCACTGCCCGCTTTGGCGACCTCTTTCTCGCTGACTTAAAAAAATTGAATATCAAAACAAACCGTTATCGCTTTCCTCGTGCCACGCACTATATCCAGGAGCAAATAGCGCTGACACAGCAGTTGGAACAAAAAGGATATACCTATGACATTGCGGATGGTATCTACTTTGACACGCAGGCGTACAAACCCTACGGTGCGCTCGGATTGCCGAACACTGAAGAAAGTGATGAGCATGCGCGCATACAGCGCGTTGCCGGCAAAAAACACCCGCATGATTTTGCTCTTTGGAAGCGGACGCCAGACGGGGTGACTCGCCAGCAGGAATGGGATTCGCCTTGGGGTCGTGGCTTTCCTGGCTGGCATATAGAGTGTTCTGCGATGGCGATGAAACTGCTCGGCACGACTATTGACATCCACACCGGTGGTATGGATCACATTGCCGTGCATCACAATAATGAAATCGCTCAGAGTGAAGGTGCGTCTGATACTGTGTTTGCAAACCTTTGGATGCATGTCGCCTTTCTCACTATGGGTAGCGAGAAGTTGTCAAAATCACTTGGCAATACTTACACTATTGACGACCTTGAGCAGCGTGAGTACCACCCACTTGCTCTTCGCTACCTCTTCCTGCAAGCATCGTATCGTACTCCTCTCTCATTTTCTTTTGCAGCGCTTGATTCTGCCCAAACGGCGCTGTTTCGTCTGCACAAGGAGTACGCTGCCCTTCCCCACTCCCTCCTTTCGTATCTCAATGTTGAACGCAATGCGGCGCATTGTGCGGCAGTTGATGCCGCTATTGCGGATGACCTTAACACTGCAAAGGTGCTGGCAACGGTACATGCTATCCTCCGTGACACTTCCCTTACCCCTATTAGCAAAAGAAACACGCTCCGCTATGCGGATCGTGTACTCGGCATTCTCTGTCGCCCGAAGCAGAGGGGTAAGCAGGTGATAATCCCGCCGGAGGTTCAAGATCTCCTCGTTCAGCGCAATACCGCTCGCGCCGACAAGGATTATTCAACCGCTGATGCACTTCGTACTCGTATTAACGAACTCGGCTATGAAGTTATAGATGCTAATGGTATCAGTACGGTGGTGAAAAAGAGGGGTACATAGTAAAGATTTGTTGTACAGCAGAGGAAATAAAAGTGGGCGCAACATGCGTTGCGCCCTTGTGTTAATTGAAAAGAAACGATTGCGACTCACCGACTGTCGCCGATGCGTGCAAAGATGGGGGAATGCTTCACCTCTTTTTAAGCGACCCCCATGTCAAAATCTTTTTGACTTTGGGTGCGGTGGGTGCTTTCGGGACCATGGGTTCGTGAAATCCAGGGTGTCCGATGTCAACCCGACTACCGTAATAGTAGTCATCTGCAGGCGGTTCGCTTTGTACCACATGATGGGATACTCGCTTGCCACCCTCTTGATGTAGTGGCGCGACAGGTCTATACAAAGAGTCGAACGCTTCTCCTATCGCGTGAACGATCTCTCCTTGTGCATCTTTGATACACCACCCTCTTTTCAAGACATTGGGCATCTGCAGTGCATATACCTGAGATTCACTGATGCCCGCTTGTCTGTATTTTGTGAATCTGATCTTGCTGGTAGCAAAAATCGCAGTGCCGTAACCCTCTATTTCCCCTTCACCGATTGCAACGCTCATGATCTTAACCGGGTGATTGATAAACTTGCGAGCTGCATATTGAAATACATACCCGTCAAGGTTTACCGGGGTGTCATTTGGATTATATACCTCCACCCACTGTGGTTGGCCGCCCCCGCCGAACATCGACCAATCCCGAACCATGTACTCTGTCACTATTAGAGGACTTTGAGGTTCAGGAGTTGGTGGCTCGCTTTGCTCCGTAGGATGTGGTCCCTGCTGTGGTGTCGCACCTGCTGTCGGCGTTTCCGCTGTGGGTTGCACCCTTCCTGTCGGTTGTGTGTCCACTGCTGACTGAACGATTGTCGTTGAAGTGTCCTCGGCTGCTGTTCCCGTCGGCTGTGGCGCTGTCTCTGTTGTCGGTGTAGGTGGCGTTTCAGCGCTTGGTCGTGTGTCAGGGCTGGGGACCTGCCCCGGCGGTGCTATTGTGCCGAGTCCAATCTTTACCGCAGGGTCATTTTCCACCTTGCCCACGACAGGATCGGCAACTTCTATTTTAATTTCAACACCAGCATGATCGTGGTGATAATGCTCCTTCCAACTTTCCGAATGAAAATGTGGGTATCCGTCAACGCCTGGATGCGTGTGACTCACATAGTTGTCATGCGCATGGTTTACCTCACTATGCGCATGGGTATCAGTGTGTTGATATACTCTCTTGTTCGTTTTCTCAGGATGCCAATGTCCGCTTGTTTGTCGCGGCGTAGAGAACTCGGTCTCCTCACTTGTCCCTACGGCAGTGTATGAGAGGGTATGCCAATCCAACTCTGTCGTCTCTCCGTCAACCACTCTCTTCTGTACTCCGTGGTCTTCAAGCACCCTCAAGCCAATGGATGTGATGGGGTCTGTGTGTGCTAGTGCGGCGGACACGAATATGGATGTGAAAAGTACCGTCAAGATAGTTTTCATTTTTGTTCCTCCTTTTGTTTTCAATCAATACAGCTCATGGCGTTACCATTGTACCTTTCGCTAGTTGCACGCTTCTATCTATAGTGTACCACAGTACCTTGCGAGCGATTAGATTCTCACTCCATCTGTTTTGGGTGTTTATCCAATTTCCCCGCCTAACCATTGAGGCAATGTCATTACCTACGCATTGGTATTGCGGGTGTATACTGAACTTATTGCAATTCAGGGTAATCTGCTATGGACAAACACAAAAAGTGTGCTTTTGTTATATACTATATACCATGCGAATGTAGCTCAGGTGGTTAGAGCACTCCACTGATAATGGAGAGGTCGTAGGTTCGAGTCCTACCATTCGCACCTGTATCGCTAAGCACTCTTGATGCTGTGTGTTTGTTTTATAAAAATAGGAGCACGGCTTTCTGGTCATGCCCCTATTGAACTCACTCCCTCATTCCTAAAACCTCTAAGAGTTCCTTAAAGAGCTTGCGGGAATCCGCACCATAAAAATCATTTGATTTTGTGCGGATGTGGTGTAAGTATTGCTCATGAAAATCAATGATGATTTTTTTTGCATTGTTTTTTTCAAACAAAACCATGCAGTCATCTATTCCCATAGCGCTACTATAAATCTTTGCTTCACGGATTAAGTAGACGAATGAAATGATTTGGGAAATATAGCCCTCTCTTACCGTGCCGCAGGAAGTGTCGCGTTGTTCATTGTGGTCGTCTTTCATTCTCTCCCCTCCCTTCCTTATCTTCTGCACATAGCGTACCACACATTCTTCACTTCTGCTCAGATGTATACTGCACTTGTTGCATCTCAGCCGATAATCTAATGCAGTGTGGGGCATGGTCGGGATGTGGTATATACTATACTTTGTTTACTGGCCCCATCGTCTAGCGGCTAGGACGCCGCCCTTTCACGGCGGAAACCGGGGTTCGATTCCCCGTGGGGTCACCCAGTATTACCGCGCGCTGTTGCGCCTGATCAATTCCTACCACTTTGGTTTCCGCCTTTCACGGCGGTCTGGTAGTCAGGTTTTTGTCAGAGCCAAAAACAGGGGGTTCGATTCCC
>JAPOOC010000003.1 GCA_026713605.1 Candidatus Kaiserbacteria bacterium | reverse complement strand
TGCTCTGGACTGCCGACTTCAAGTATGTGGGGTTTTTCAACCATAAGACACGGTTGGCTGGTTATATTGACGGTGAAATCGTTGACGGCAGTGATGAAGATTTGTCAGAACACCTTGAATATATGACGGTGTTTCTGGCGCAACAACGAACAAAAGAGATCGAACATGATGGCAAGTTTTTCACCGTTTGGGATAACGAGGTTGACTGGGACGCTTCTATTGGCAACAATGAGGGTGCTAATACCGCAACCCGATTTATCCAGCGTGAAATAGAAGCACAAGGACTGCCTATCAATTTGGATAAACGAGGTTCTAATTGGTATGCTTCTGTTGAGCACATCCATGCGAGTCACAATGACGAAGACCGAGTTCACACTCTTCACACACATAAGAATGGAGAACACCATAAGCATGGCAAAAGAATTAGTTTGAAAATCACGAAAGGTCTCCACACTGCTTACCCTGATTTATTGGTGTATGAGACTTTGGGGAAAAAGTATACTAAAGATCAACAGAACGACAATGTTGACATTACCGATGTTCATAAGTAAGGCGATGCTCGTAGGGCAGGTTTAACCACCTGCCCACCTTTTTTTGTATGAGTCGTTGCACTTCAACCGTGAATCTAATTCTGTACCGCTACAGCAGCTGGAAATAATGCTATACTTATTATTGGAAATGAACAGGCGAGTTTTGTAATGAACTACACCTCTTCACCCTTGCTCTTTAGCAAGTGTATGTGAGGGAATTGAATAAACACCCTGAACACAAGTGGGTGTGTAAGATTGCTAAAAAGGAGAACAACGATGTTTAAGAAAGTTTTCTGCCTATTCACAATCTGCGTTACACTCGCGTGTAACGACAGTCAAGAAGTCGATCGTATGAGTTATGACGACCCCCCCCCGCCGTAACCGAAGTGGCGGATAATGCGCCTAGTGCGCCTGGCACCATCATCGTGGATGGTGTAAAGACGAATCAATTTATGTTGCTCTGGACTGCTGATTTCAAGTATGTGGGGTTTTTTAATCACCAGACACAACTGGCAGGGTATGTTGATCCTGATCTTGTCGATAACCATGATGAAGAAGATTTATCAGAAAAGCTCGCCTTCATGACGGTGTTTCTGGCGCAACAACGAACAAAAGAGATCGAACATGATGGCAAGTTTTTCACCGTTTGGGATAACGAGGTTGACTGGGACGCTTCTATTGGCAACAATGAGGGCGCTAATACCGCAACCCGATTTATCCAGCGTGAAATAGAAGCACAGGGACTGCCAATCCACCTGCACAAGCAAGGTAGCAAGTGGCATCTGGTAGTGGAGCATCAGCATTGGATACAGTTTACGAAAAATGGTGAGACAAAGGTAGGTTATCATCCAGATAACCCTCATAGTCATACCGGGCGACATAAAGAAAAGCTGGAAATCCTCCGTGTTGCATCCGATAATATTCCATTATGGGGATATGCAATACGAACCGGTCGCAAGAATGCTGGAAAAGTCTGGGACAGTGAAGCAGAAGCTCTCGCCGATGTTCATAAGTAAGGCGATGCTCGTAGGGCAGGTTTAACCACCTGCCCGCCTTTTTTTGTATGAGTCGTTGCACTTCAACCGTGAATCTAATAGCTACATCTGACATAATCAGAAAATAGCAACTGCGAGGCACAACCGGCAGGGGGTGTATGCCATCTGTATCTTCCTGCGGAGAGGGAGGGATTCGAACCCTCGGTGCGGTGTAACCCGCACACTCGTACTCCAAACGAGCGCCTTCGACCACTCAGCCACCTCTCCTATATCTACACCATACCACGGGGCGAAAGTCGGCTGATGTGATAGTTAATCAAAATTGATAATGTCTTCTTTTTTACCTCGGTTCTGCCGGTCAAGGTAACTCTGCAGGATGATTGCCGCTGCCTCCGCATCACTCCCCTTCCCGAGCCGACTTGCCGCTTGGGTTGAAAACTGCTCCGATTCAAACACCACCGCCACTTGTTCTCGCACCGCATCGGCAATGTCTCGCACCTCCGTCATAATTGGATTCTCTTCGCCGTCCAAATCAAGTGATTCACCAAATACCACCACCGCAATATCTCGTTCAGCGATGAGTGTCAACAACTGCGCAACACACTCCCGGCGTTGCAACACGGCAAGTGGAAACGCCACCGTCCCGCCGTCGTCAGAAACCGACACGCCGACTCGTTCCTGTCCCACATCAACACCCAGACATTTCTGCATAGAGGTCGCAATTAAGATTGAATATCCACTTTCACATTGCCGGCACTGCTGACGACCTGACCATCAGCGTCTTTCATATTGCCCGTTGCAATAATAATCAAATCAATGAGGTACCAAACACCAAGACCTCCAGCGGTGAAGAGTTTCAGTATGCCGGTGCCTATCTTGCCCAGATAAAACCGATCAATACCCAAAGTGCCAAGAAAAATTGATAATAGAAGTAAAATAATAAAACTTTTGTCGCTTTCGCCCGACATAGCGTTTGTTTCATTCATATACTGACAGCATAACACAGTGCCAGACGGCTGTGTGGGGGCAAGATTTAAGGCCATGCACAGGTTAGGCAAGGTGGAGAAGAACAAGTACCATGCTCAAAATGGCGACAACATCATACCCAGCGGTAATAAGCCAGAATTGAACAGCATGCCGAGTGTTGCCCCGCTGAAACAGCGCCCCTGCCAATGACAGCAGCAACACGACACCAATAAGCGCGTCAATACCGAGCAGAAACATCGTGGGAAACAGTGAAAATATACCGATAAGGTACGCAAGTACTAAGGTGCCGATAAATTGCACGCCCATCGCTGTCCAATTTGTTTTCTCCCGCTTGTCCAGCAGTAATGCCATATATTGTTTTTGAAACAGCAGACCATACCACACCCAGCCAATGCTGTATGCCACAAGCGCAGCGACAATAATCGCAATCCACGGGAGGCGCAGAAACAAAGCGACGCTCTCTGTTAAGACACTAAGAATCATTACTAGAAGTATGCCACACTATCCGAGGCACTTTGCACATTTACACCCATAGGGCTTTATAAAGTCATTCACATATTCTTTACCGTAGTCGTAGGTGAGCTCTTCCCCCGGCTTGATGTTCCGTTTGGCATAAATATATATTTTTCCTTTGACAATGTCCGTTTCGCAATTCGGTCGACAGGAGTGGTTGAGGTAACGCGCAAGGTTATACCGCGGTGATCCGTCTATCACCCTTTTACTGTTGATTTCAAACAAGTACTTACCGCCCTTCTCATCCGCCTGTTCACGGGTCAACACGATGCCGTAGTACTCAATGATAAATTTTCCACGCGCAATCGGGCTATCAGTACACAGTCCGAGACCTGCCGCCGTTCGGCGCACTCGCAAAACATACTCACTCTTCCTCGGCACATACACCGCAGCAGTAGCATTGGTCTCAGATTGTGCTTTCTGATTCATAGTTACTCTTATTTTGCCACGCGTACCGCTTCATCAAACTGCACGGAGAGTAATGCCGATAGACCGGTCGACCCCATGGTCACGCCATACAGCGCACCGGCACGATGCATGGTCTCCCGATTATGCGTTATGAGAATGAGCTGTGATTGCTTTGCCAGCGACTCTATCATATCACCGTACCGCCGAGAGTTCGCCTCGTCCAGCGCCGCATCAGTTTCATCCAGTATCAAAAATGGTGGTGGTGTTACCTGTGAAATGGCAAACAGCAAGGCAATTGAGACCAACGCTCGCTCACCGCCCGAGAGCTGCTCCAACGCGCTGATCTTCTTATGCGGTAACGCCACCTGCACCGCCACCCCAACCCGCATCTCCGGCTCCTCACCCTCTTTCGCAACGGTCCGCTTCTCAATCGCAATTGTCGCCCGACCGCCACCGAATAAAATGGTAAAAAGTTTCCCAAACTCAGCACTGATTGCCTGCACGCCCGCCTTAAAACGCGTTTCCACTTCTTTTTGTATTGTTTTGATGCCTTCCTCGCAATCCTGCATACTGTGCAGTAAATCTTTCTTTTCTGTTTGTAAAAAAGCAACCCGTTCAGACACCCGCTGATACTCGGTATAAATCTCCTCATTATCACCACCTGCCCCAATCGTCTCAAGCTCAATTTTTTTCCGCTCCAAAAGCCGCCGACGCTCCTTTTGTTTTTCCCGGTCTTCATCCTGCGCCTCTTGCGGAACAACCACAGATTTGTAATTGTTGATAGCGGAGCCGATAAGTACCGCACCCTCGGTCATCTCTCGCTGGATATTTTCCTCATCTTCTCGCAAGACGGCAAGCGTGTGCCGTGCCTCGGCTAATGTTTGTTCAAAGGTGTTCTTTTCAGTGATAAGCGCAAGTTCATTTTTTTCTGACTGCCGAGCCACAGCAATCTCCTGCTCTTTCCGCGTATGCAGCGCCTCCTGCGCGCACGCATACTGCTGTTCTTCCTTTTGTAACGCGCTCATCTGCTCTTGCACGGCCTCTTGCTTTTTCTGCAAATGGGCAAGTTGCTTTTCCGCTTCCTGTTGGACAGCACTTTTGCGCCCAAGCATCGCCTGCAACTGTTGCAACGCATAGGTGATGACTGCCCCATACTCATCCGCGGTCATAAAACGATGTTGCACCTCTTTGTACAGGCGACGCAGTGCTTCACGGTCTATTGGTTCGCTCTTCGCATCTTTAGTCAAGCGTTGCAATGCAGCGCGCTCACCTTCAAGCCGCCCAATCTCCCGACTCGCCACATCCCGCTTATCCCGCACTGCACGAAGTGCATCCGACAGCGATTTTTCCTGCTTACCCATCTCTGCCACTTGCTGCTCTGAAACCGCTTTCTTCTTTTCTTTCGTGATAGCTTTTGTAATACCACTAATCCGCTCTTGTAGGGTATCGTACTCCTCCTCTGCCGCACACCTGGCTGTTGCAAGGTAAGTCGTCTCATACGCCAAGTACACCGCATAGAGGTGGAGCAACTCTTCTCGTATCTTCTTGGACTTTTCATACCGCTCAACTTGCCGCTTCAAATGACGCAAGTGCGGTGTCGTCTCACGCAGAATGAGGTCAGTTTCGGCGATGTTCGCCTGCGCACGACGCAGTTTTTTTTCCGCTTCAATCCGACGATACTGCAATAGTTTTAATCCCAAACCGTCTTCCAATATCTCCTTACGCTCTTCGTTTGATGCGTGCAAAATACGATCTGCCTCCCCTTGTGAGATGATGTGATGACCAGTGGAACCAATATTCGCTTTTGCCAACAACTCCACCACATCTCGATGCCGCACTTGCGTGCCGTTAATCGCATACTCATTGGTGCCATTGCGATAGACCGTACGGGACACTGAAACTTCATCAAACGAGCTATTGAGTAACTGCTCAGTATTATCAAACACAATGGACACTTTCGCGCGATTTGCGCGATTTGCGCCAGTGCCACCATTAAAGAGCAGGTCTTCCCCTCGTTTGCCACGCATACTCTTCATTGACTGCTCACCCATCACAAATCGAAACGCTTCCGCAACATTTGATTTCCCCGACCCATTCGGACCGACAATAGCGGTAATAGCGGTCGGAAACGAAAGCACCGCCGATTTCCCAAACGATTTAAATCCTTCAATCCGCAATTCCTTAAGATACATATATTCAGTATTGTATCATTGTTTACAAATAAAAAAGACGGAACAAAGTCCGTCTTTCTTGTCTATTCAGGAGGGAACACTAAATGTTCATACCCTGCCACCGCTTCATAGCGGAGGAATTTGTGTCCCTCAAGAATAGTGTTAATTTCTGCAGTTGCTCGGGGCAACTTCCCACTCGCCAACTCCTCAACCGGCATGATTGAGAGCATGCTGGTGAGACCTGGCCAAATCTCCGGAAGATGCCAGACCGACGCACTCGCGCCTCGGCGAATAGTCAGCACGACATCATCCCATTTGACCGGCTCTAGGTCTTCCGCATGCGCCCACCGAGACACACGGATCAGAACAAAAAGGGTGCCCGCGTTAGAGGGGAGGTTTGTCGCCACCCGAACTGCCGATTTAGCACCACCGTTGACCTTGAGTTCCGTCATCTCTAACCACACTGGCGATACGGTCACGCCTGTTTGGGCAAAGTTGACCGTCGCACCGTCAGTGGTACCGATACCCACTCTCGTGGGTATATTCTGCCCGCTAAACACATGGTCCGATAGCGTACTATCGGGTGACCGACCCTTGCCAGCATCTCCGCCGCCACCAATAATGCCATTGCCGCTACCTACTCCCTCTCCGCAACCAACACTGAAAAGCAGTGCAGCGAACAGTAATATACTGGAAAACATTCCTATGGATTTCATTCCATACCTCCTTCTATACTAAGAGAAAAAGGGCAGACAAAACATAGCAACATAGTATGTGCGTTTGTCTACCCTCTTTGATTTCTGCTACCTGCCCTTACTGAGAGGTTGGTGCAGCGATGGACTGATGGGTCGCCAAGATGGTGTATTTACCACCCTGGATATCGTAATCAGTCGTTATGCTGTACTGACCGTCAGGCGTTGGGAGAGGAAAGGTCACTTCAAGCATATCCTTATGCTCAATAAGCGCAACAGTCCCGGAATCCGGAAACGGATACGCCACGGACTCTTTTTCCCCCGCTCGAATGATGCCAACCCGGTGGTCGGTAGTCCGACCATAGCGGAGCAAAAATGCGGTATCTTCTACCAGTGCAATGTCCGTCACTAGGACGAACATTGGGATGGCTTCCATCCCAACAATGGCAGGTACTTCCACAACGCCCACTGAGGGGGTCACGGAACTGCCTTCCGAGGAAAGAATAATACCGTTACCAGACGGGGAGTCCCCCGTCGTACCACAACCAAGGACACCACACATGGCCGCCAATACTGCGACCGTCAAAAGAGAAAACGCGGTTGATCTAATCATTGATCAATCCTCCTTTTAAGGTTGGTCGTTTAATAAGAAGCGACCATCTGCCCATAAAATGAATGTACAAACAAAATTCAAAATTCTCAAATCAAACACTCTCGTTACTTGTACCATAACAAAAAAAACAAAAAAAATCAACCCGTTGACGACACACCACACCTATGATGTGGGTGTACCAACCATGCAACACTATAATTCTTTTGTATAGCGTTTCAATGTTTTTTCCGCCGCTTTTTGTGCCGCCTCCTGCTTTGACTTCCCTACTGCCTGCGCATGCATCGTATCGCCCACCTTGACACCGATGGTAAAGGTCTTCGCATGATCTGGCCCCGAGGCGTGTACAACAACATACTCCGGTGTTATGTCAAATTCCTGCTGAGTATACTCCTGCAGTGCTGTTTTCGCATCCCGCAACGGCACCTGCGACAGGTACCCCTGTATGTCAGTCAACACTTTTTCAAAAACAAACTGTTCCGCGGATTCCAACCCGCCATCAAGATATATCGCACCGATAAGCGCCTCCACCGCATCAGCAAACAATGCAGTGCTGACGGTATTCATATCTTTCCGCTGACCACTTGATACCCGCAGATACTTCGGTATCTCTAACTGCTCTGCCACCTGTATTAAAAAATCTGTTTTCACCAGCAACGATCGATAGACACTCAAATCCCCTTCCGCAACATCAGGATATAGGGTGTAGAGTTTGCGGGTAGCGGCAAATTGCAGTATAGCATCACCTAAAAACTCAAGTCGTTCATTGTGTATAGCCCCCTCATACTCATTGGTGTAAGAACGATGCGTGAGCGCCTGTACCAACAACGCTGTATCAGTAAAACGATACCCGACATGCTTCTCTATCGGTTGCACGCTACTGCTATTATGCTTATCATCCTTTGGCATACACTTGAATCGCCTTCGTCATACCGTCTAAAATAATCTGTCGCAAGTCAGGATAGAAAGTCAATTTTTTTGCCTCATCAAATGAAAACCACTTCGCCTGATCCAACCCTTCGGTTTCTTTGAGAGTAAGCAACTCATCATCAGTTCTTGCAAGAAGATAGGTAACCTCTTTCAGCACTGGGCCAGTTGGCGGATGCGCCTTGTACGCATTAGACCCAATTTTCTCTATCACTTCAATGTCAATGCCTATCTCATCTTTAATCACTCGCTTCAGCCCATTGTCCACCTGCTCATCTTCCTCTAACCCACCTTTTGAAAGCGTCCATTTGCCAAAGACATCATGCACAAACGCAAACCACGGCAAACCCCCTTCATCTACTCTGAATATGACACCGCCAACGGATTTTTTGTGCTGCATCTTTTTCGGCACATAATCGTCCTCTGCCGGATCCTTTACCTCAGTGTAAATAGAGCCAAGCACACCATTCACAAACCGCCGCGCACCGTCTCCCAAAAACATCTTGGTAATTTCAATCGCCTCGTTTAATGCCACCCGACCCGGCACTTCCAAATCCTTACCGAACAGCAACTCAAACACACCCAAACGCAAAATATTACGATCGACGCTACCAATTTTATCCAACGGCCAATCAGGAGCGGCCTTTTCAATAATAGCGTTAATTTCATAATACTTACCAGCAACACCAGTCAATATCTTTTTTGCGTACTCATTATCAACCAGCGCCGGATTATGATCTCGAGCAATAGCATTAAAAACACCCATCATATGCGCACCCTCCGGCTCCCGCCGATGGAAATCACTCTCAAAAAGAGTTTGAATGATCACTATGCGCGCATCGCGTCTTGATGTGGTCATAAGGTATACAGTAGCAGTATATACCCTTTCCAAGCCATACAACTTAGTTTTCTATTTCCTTGGGGATACAGTATCAACATACCCCATAAAACCTCCTTATTTTGGTGCCGCCACTTGCTCAACCGTTTTCTTTTCCTCACCGCCACCACCCTGCCGACCTCGCTCGGCCTTTTTCTCCGCTTTCTTCGTCTCTCGAGCAGTATCCAATGCTTGTCGCTGCCGATACATCCCCGTCAACCGACTTGCCCGATGCCGCATCCGCACTGTTCCATCCTCATCGGTAGTATATGCAGGTGCAGCCACCGTATGATGTGACCGCCTACTCCCCCGTTTACTTTTCGTGATTCGCATTCTAACCATTGTCTATATAGTATAGCATAGCTACACTTCATTTGGGGCTTTCCCGCCGTGGAGCACCGCCAACACATTTTCCACCGCTATCTTCGCCATTTCCCCCCTCGTCGCGATACTTGCAGATGCCGTATGCGGTGTGAGCACCACATTCGGCAGTTTTCTAAGAGCAGCAGGCACCGCCGGCTCATGCTCAAACACATCAAGACCAGCACCAAAAATCTTTCGCTGTCGGAGAGTACTAATCAACGCTTTTTCATCAATCACCGGTCCACGCGAGGTGTTTACAAGAATTGCATCCGATCGCATCAAAGACAGTTTTTGCGCATCAATGCAATGGTAAGTGGTATCGGTCAAGGGCAAATGTACTGACACAACTGCCGACCGACGCAATACTTCATCGGGACTACCACAGTACTCGGCGTCTATCTTTTCCTCCAACGCTTTATTTTTTTGCATGTCGTGATACACAACTTCCATACCAAACGCATTTCCAATTTCTGCAACACGGGAACCAATACGCCCTGCACCAATAATGCCTAATGTTTTCCCAAGTAAATCAACGCCGAGCAACAACTCCGGCTCCCAACCGGTAAACTGCTTCGCCCGCACAAAGGCGTCTGCTTCCACAACCCGTGTCGCCACCGCTAAAATGAGAGCGAAAGTATGTTCTGCAACGGTCTCGGTCAGCACACCCGGTGTATTTGTCACAACAATCCCTTGCTCTTTCGCTTTTTTTACGGCAATATTGTTAAACCCAACCGCATAGTTTGCTATCACTTTCATCTGTGAACCAACCGCACTGAGCACCTCCTCATCTATCGTGTCAGTCAACAGTGAGATCATCCCGTCATACGCCTCCTTTTTAAGGGTCGCAATAAGGTCACCTTTCCGCACCTTCTTCTTCTCCAGAACCCGCACCTCAATGTTATGCCCTCGCAACAAGGAAACCCCGTTACCGGGAATACTATGGGTAATAAGGACTTTCATACAAAAACAGTATACCATCACTTTTACCACACCCTGTCAACAGTGCGGGAAAAAATACCCAGCGACTGCCCATGCTACACTGGGTACGGTACCTGACAAACACCTATATACTGAATTTCCTACCTTTTCCGATAGTAGTACTTATTACAGTATATTTTTGTAATATGTCAATGATGACATACAGGGTATGTTTTGGTATAATATAAGGTATGTAAAGTGTGGTACCAATGGAGGTGTACTTTGAATTTGAAAAAAATTGCAAGTGTTTTTTTACTGTTGACGGTTGTTTCCTGCATCGCCGCCGAGGCGACAAGCAATGAGGAGGTATCCTCTTCTTCTCGGTGGCTAAGGGTGCAACCCTCGGCACGGCATGCAGTAGACAAAAAGCTCAAAGAGCAAAAGGTGGGTACCGAATACGAACGAGTCAACTGGCTCTACCAAAAAGTATTCGGAAAAGAAGAGCGGGAGGTTCTCAATAAGGTATGCTGGGAAAGCTACGCAGCTGCCTATTACCAGGAACTCAACGGCTTTTCCCACACCACTGAGGTAGAGCACCTCAGGGAAGAGGCGGAAAAGCGCCTGAAGAAACTAAAGAGGGGAAAGGCATATGCCAAAATCCTCATGAAGACAAGGGGGAGTGATAAACAACATCTCCTCCAGTACATTGCCCGGCGCACTGAAACCGGGAAAATTGATGCGATCAGAAGAAACGCGGAGAACAGTGCTCAGGCAAACCCTGAGCTACAACCAGAACACTTGTTCTACCGTGGTGAGGGGAAAACCAGAAAGCCGCTACCGGCTCCTTCTGGTAAAGTTCTCCTAGCCTCGCTGCTTGCATCTGCAGCGATCCTTCTCATCATCGGGCTAGTGGGGGCATGCGTTTGCCCGCAACTACCGATGTTCCAAGGGATTCGAGCACTGCTTGAGTCCTAAAACAAAAGGTCTGTATTTACCAAGTGGTAAAACAGACCTTTTTTGTATATACTATGTATATACTATAAGTATGGATGTATTTCTCTACTCAAAACTATTAGCGTTAGCAACAGTGTGCGCACATATTTTCTTGGTAGTATTTCTATTACTACACTATAGCAAAGTTTCTTTTCTACAGAAAATAATTGCACCAATACGACGCCTCCTCAGCCGCTATGGACTGCTCTGCGCATGGGGTGTTGCAGTAGCAGCAACGATCACTCCTCTTATCTACACCCACATATACCACCTGCTTCCTTGCACCCTTTGCTGGTACCAACGAATTTTTATGTTCCCACTGGTCATCATACTCTTCCTAATACTGAAACGAAAAGATATTCGCAACAAAATCTATGTCTACACGCTTGCCACCATCGGCGCAGGCATTGGCATCTACCACTATGTAAACCAGCAACTCTACAGCCGATACAACATCTCAACCACCGACTGCGAAGCAATCGGCATGGCAAAATCCTGCTCCGAATATTACTTCATAGAATTCGGCTACATCACCATTCCCCTGATGGCACTCACTGGATTCCTGCTCGTTATCTTCTTCACCTACTTCGCACAAAGATCAACAACAGAGGAGAGCTAACGACACACAGCAGCAGCCAGATTGCATACAAGCAACACTACGCCTGCTACCCCTGTTGAAGTTTCGCCTGATTGGCGTTGGTGAGAACTTCAGTGGCGTAATCATCGTGAATTTCACGACTCTCATTCCAACGACACATGCCATCTTTGAGCATCATTTCCAAAACAACATTAATATCAATACCTGATTTTTTCCAGAGGTGGTGATAGAGGGTGCCCGGCAAAGTGTTAACCTCATTTGCAAAAAGTTCGCCAGTTTTTTTATTGAGTAAAAAATCAACACGCAGGGTGCCATTCGCCTCCAGCGTGGTAAAAAGTTGCTTGCTAATATCCTTAACCTGTGCGGTATGCTCCGGTGAAATAGTTGCCGGAATCACCAGGTTGGATTCTGCATTGCCGGTCTGCGCGCCACCATCCTCAAGATACTTCACGCTGTAGTCAAACAAATCTGCGGTAAACAGTGACTCCTGCACTTCTGAAATATGTATACCTTCCCCATCGCTGAGCACCGCACAGGTTACATCAGCAACATCCTCAACAGATTGCTCAACAACAACCTTCGGATCATAGTAGAGAGCAAGGTTCAGAGCGTCCCGCAAATCTTTTACCTCCTTTACTTTTGTGATACCAATAGATGATCCAGACCGTGCGGGCTTCACGAACACTGGCAGACCAAGGGTATCGTGTATCTGCTTTTCAATAGCATCAGCACCCTTGTCGTACTCCTGTTTTTGCACCACCAGAAAATCTGTCGTCGGAATATCCAACGCATGCAGGACACGCTTCGTCAACACCTTATCAACCGCTATCGCTGAGGTGTAAATACCACACCCTGCATACGGCACCTGAAAAAACTCCGCTAACCCCTGCACCGTACCATCCTCACCATACAGCCCATGAAACGCCGGAAAAATATATTCTATGTTCGTTTTCCCAGCACCGAAAATGCCTTTTTGCTGCAATGCCAACTTATACTCTGACCGCCCAAGATTCAGGTAGTACTCTGGCAACTCAGCCAACGCCTTTTTATACTCCCCCTTAAAGAACGCCAATTTTGCTATTTTTTCATCACTATACCATGCACCATCCCGACCAACATACACTGCCACAACCGTCAGTCCCATCTTCTTCATCTCAGCGATAACAAACTCACCAGTAATGATGGATATCTCGTGCTCCGGACTCTGTCCACCAAAAAAAACGCCGATAGTTTTGTCCTGTATGTCTTCTAAAGTACTCATAGATATTATATATAGTTATCAGATATATCGTTTTGAAACAAAATGGTGTCCCCATCCTTCAGCACATGTGCCAAATCACTATGTGCATCCTGGGCAGTGTCATACATCTTAAAAGTATTGTACCCCATCTTTCGTAACACTCTTACTATATACTCTGTATTTTTGTTTTTGACAAGCAGCAACAAATCAACTTTTGTGGCATAATATTCCGCCAATGCCCGATGCACCTGCTCTGACCGCTCCGGACCAAGCTCAACAATACCGGGTGTCAGCACCACCTTTCGCCCTTTCGCCCGTTCAAGCACCGTCAATCCTGCTAAAAACCCCTCATAGTTTCCGTTGTAACTGTCGTCAATAACAATTCTATTCTCTGCCTCATTGCGCATAATCTGCAACCGATGTGGCATATAGTCAACCTTTTCAAACCCTCGCTGTATCTCCGCGGCAGACATGCCGAGTTCCTGCGCAAACGCAAACGCCAGCGCCGCAAGATCGGTAACATACCCACCCACAAGTTTTGTAGTATAGGTCTCACCCTGATAGGTGAACGACAAACCGGCAAAGTCATCAAGCGACTGTACCGCCGTAATCTGCTCGCTACTTGACACTGGCACAGTTTCAATAGCGGTACCCACCTTTGTCGGTGCGTACTGCTTGATGTTTGCATTATCCATATTTAAAAACGCCTTTTTCTTTGTTGCATTTGCCAACTCAAACTTCGTAGAAACAATGTTCATAAACGAACCAAACCGTTCCAGATGGCACTCACCAATTGCCGTCGTAAGCGAATAATCCGGCGCAACAACGGAACACATCTTTTTAATATCCCCCTTCCGGTACGCACCCATCTCAACAACCAGCACATCTGCTTTCAGCACCGCCTCTCGGTGTTCCAGAATATAGGTTGCCACACCGATATCAGTATTGATGTTTCCCGGAAAAGAAAAAACAGTGTACTTTTCTTTGAGGATACTCAGCAAAATGTGTTTCAAACTGGTCTTGCCGAAGCTGCCAGTAATACCGACGGTGAGCAACTTGTCACGCTTTCCTTCTCGAATCACTTGTTTTGCTAACAGCATGCTATTATTTTTCTTCGCAAGAACCAACGGCGCTATGACAATATCGGCAAGCACCAACAACACCGGCAACAATGCAACACCGCACACGAACACCACCACCATTGACCACCCCCCAGCAAGAAAATACACAATCATCGCCGGCAACAGTATCAACACCAAGCTAACAGAAAAAATGAGTCCAACCCGGTGCGTCCAATCAAGAGTCGCCCGTTTCCGCAGACCGAACCAATTCAAGTGCGTATAGGCAAACACAAGGAACCGCTTCTTATCGTAGTGTTCCAATTGATATATGTAGAGAAGGTTTTGTATGATCATAGACACGCGTGTTGTGTGAAGGCAGTTTCAAACGCCTCCGAAGTAGCACCGAGAAATGGGAAATGGTCCCCGCCCGCAATGCGATGCAGAGTCGCCCCAACCTCCTGAGCGACAACAGCGGCATCCGCAATCGGTGCAGCAACATCATCAGCACCCCACAGAAAGACCGTATCATAGCCACGAAGCGACTGCGCGAGATACCGCATATCAGTAGCAATAACATGCTGAAAAGTTTTTTTCATTGCAACACTCTCAAGCACAGCATAATCTTCTGCACCAATAAAATCACACCACCACGCCCGTATGCGTTGCCGCATTGACCGCGGCAAAAGGCGTACTATGACCTTTGCCACGCCAAGTATCGGTGCCATAAAAGAAGAGGTGGCTTTTTGTTTTCGCGCGAACGGCACCCCCATGCAAATAATGCGCTGTATCCAATCTAGGGTACTTTGCTGGCTCAACATATGTAGCAACACCCGCCCACCAAACGAATGTGCCACGAATACTACTTTTCTGCCACCTGCTTTTTTCTCTACAAATTCCCGCAATACCGCTGCATACGCTGCCAAAGTCCACGGCTCCCGCAACGGTGAACTCCCGCCAAACCCAGGAAAATCAAATGCTAACAAACAATCAACCACCCCAAACAACGACTTAAAAATAGTGTAGTCACTCCCCCAACCATGCAAAAAGACATACACAACCGTGCTGGCATCGCTACACTGCTCAACATACCGCACCTTACACCCACCAATAATTAGTTCTTTTTCAGTCATACCCTTCACCTCCTATGATAGTACCCTTTTCTGTCTTGGTCAATCACTAAAATTCCTCCAATCCTATGGTTTCAAGAAAGGGGGTGTTAGGGAAATATCGAAAGATGAGGATAGTCCTTTTTGAGTGCGGTGCGCTCTGCTGAGGTGAGGTCGTACAGATACAGGGTTCCTCCCACATGCGCAGGGAGTTGGAGATCGTCTGCTGCGGTGAGGTTGGACAGATTCAGGGTTCCTCCCACATGCGCAGGGAGCTGGAGATCGTCTGCCGAGGTGAGGTTTTCCAGACCCAGGTATCCTTCCACATGCGCAGGGAGCTTGAGGTCGTCTGCTGTGGTAAGGTTGTACAGATACAGGTCTCCTCCCACATACTCAGGAAATCGGAGGTTGTCTGCT
>JAPOOC010000002.1 GCA_026713605.1 Candidatus Kaiserbacteria bacterium | reverse complement strand
TCGTGGTTTCCCTTCTCCTCACCCTTAAAAGGTGTACAGGTGTGTGAAAACCCTGTATTGAAGATTTTGTGAAAAAGAACCCCTAGCACACATGTGCTAGGGGGATTTTGTTTTTATACAATTTGTCAATATCCAGAGGGGTTGACAAAACAAAAAAATCTGCTATCATAATAAACATACCGGATCCTTAGAAGGTAAGTCCTAGCACCAGTGGCGTTCACTGATTGCTCGATTTTGACTTACCTACCATGGCAGGTATCGGCCAAATGGCGCATTGCCCACCACAACAAATAAGTCCTTGCACCAGTGGCGTTCACTGGTTGCTCGATTTTGACTTATGCTGGTGCGAAATTGCGTAATCCGCTGTTACCTGCTTCCTTTCCACACTTAACTTAAACCACACCGAAAGGTGTGCAAGGCGCGAAGGAATGCGCCAAGGAGGGGAAGATGTAATATCACCCACTAAAACCTTACGGGGCGGAGGCAGCAAGAGCTGGCCTTCGCCCCTATATATTTTTTATATATAAACCCATGCAGTATTGATTTTACAAACAGAGCAACACCATCCCCAGCACAGCAGCAAGGTGTCAAACAATAGTTACCGTAGTAACGCCGCACCCCCCTCCTCTCCTTGTGCCTCTAGCAGACCTGCTTCCGGACACGGAGCAAACACACAATCCGGACCAATTCTGCCAACAACACTACCATCAGGACACAGCATTGCATCATCAGTGCAAACCGTATACCTATCTGCAGACAATACACCAGCAGCACTTGGCACCGACTCATCCACAGCACCCTCTTCTTGCGGCGTATTTTTCTGTTTTTCAAAAAAATCACTCAGGGTGTCTACAGCAGTACCGAAGTCAACTGAGGTGTCAAGCGACTGCACCTCTCTAATGGTGTTTTTTGCTTTTAATTGCATCTGTTCAGTTGGTATGAGTATGTAGGCAACCAACAACGCAATAACCAACACAAGAAAAAGCAAAACGGTTCTCATTACAGGCATAGTAACACATAAAAAATATGCTCTATACCTGCGAGGAGGACAGGAGACCGCCGGAAACCTGAAGTCGCGACATGCCGAGCACCATAGCGACAGCCAAGGTTTCGGCAATGAGATGTGAGCCGCCGTAACTCATAAAGGGCAAAGTTATACCAGTAACCGGAAATATGCCGGTGGTAACGCCAACATGCAAAACAATATGCGAAAACAAAAAGACAAAGACACCGATAGCAAACAATGTTTCAAAATTCGTTCGTCCATATGCCGCATGCCAGAGCAGGCGCCAACCAATAATGGCGTAGAGCAAAAATAGTAAACCCACCCCAACAAAACCCCATTCCTCAGCAAATGCAGAGTACACGAAATCGGATTCATAGAGCGGTAAAAAGCCAAGCTTGGACTGAGTCCCTGCACCAATACCCTTCCCAAGCAAATCCCCCGATCCGATTGCTATCTTCGACTGGTACGCGGTATATCCCGATGACTGCAGATTTTCAAGCGGCGCAGCAAATGACAGCACGCGCTGCCGCTGGTAATCTGGCATAAACTGCCATGCAAGCAATGATCCAGCAACGGCACAGAGTAACAGCACAACAATATGCTTTTTAGAGACACCAGAAACAAATATCATACCCGCCCAAATTGCAAGTAAAATCACTGAAGATCCAAGATCCGGCTGCTTAAATACCAGCAAAAATACAGTACCAGCAAGCACAAGCGAAACAAGTACATGTCGGATGTGATGGATATGAATATGCCGACTTGCAAAATAGCGCGCAAGCACAACAATTAAAATAATCTTTACAAATTCCACTGGCTGCAAAGCTATTGGGCCAAACAAAAACCAGCTCTTTGCGCCATTAATTTCCTGTCCGAATAGAAGCACCGCCACCAACAGAAACACACCAACAAGAAAAAGAATAGATGAAACAAAGGGACCTTTAAGTATGGTGTAGGTATTCATCGAAAAAAAGAACAGTATACCCACACCAATACCGCAAAAAATAAGCTGCTTAAAAAACAATGAGCCGGAAGAAAATCCCTCCACAGGAAAATTCGTTACCAACCCCACACTCATTACCAAAAGAATCGGCACAATAAGCAACCAGTCAACCATCCGAATATGCTTTGCTAGTGCACCCATATTACCACTCGAGAATTATTGGCACTATCTCAACCCGCCCCACCTGCTTCACACACTGCCCCCCCGGACACGGTCCTTTCCGCAAAGAAAACGGAAAAGTCCACGAAAACTGAATAACCCGCTCTTCCCCTGATCGCACATCTTCTTCAACCGTTTGAGATGCGGCAATAGCTACGCCATCCTCATCATACAAAATAATAACAAAGGCAACTTTTGGCACCGCCACCGCCGTGGTATTAACCGCAGTGGCGCGCACATAGGGTGACGCATCACCAGTGATATCCTTATAGATATCCTTGATCTCAAAGCCATATGGATACGGCTGCTCCTCAAATGACGGTTCCCGCACAAAACGAAACGAAGCAGTGGCAACTTCTTGCTGACCAGTCAAAATATGCGGTATAAATACCGGAGTTATACCATTCGGCATAATAGGTGTTATTTCTGAAACCCGTCCAATAAGCGTGTTCAACACATCGTACAATTCAATCTCATACTGCACCGCAGGCACATAAAAAGTTTCATTTTGATTTTCAATATAAGCAACGGCGGCATACACACCATCAGTAAGGGGGAACGCCCGCTGCCAAACAGCACGAAGCTGTTTCGGCATAACAGGACACAAGTCCGGACAAGAGCCACCACAGTCAACCCCTGCTTCAGATCCATTCCACACACCATCATCACAAGACGGCGGATTATAGAAAACAACGAATACAATACCGCTAATAACAAACACGGCAATGACCACCAGGGTTAAGATAATAGACAGTTTTCTCTGCTGAGACCACGCAGACATACACCCATAGTATACACCCCCCTATCTGACGCACTTCTGCAAATCACGCACAAAGCGGTCAATCACCTTCTTAGTAACATGCTGCATAACCACAACATGCGAACGATCGTTTTGTGTTGCCAACTGCCACCTCTCCCGAATCGCGGCAGGCGGTTTTTCAAAAAGAACCGTATTAGAAAAATCATTCAAACAGGCAGAATAGCCAATTCCTACCAATCGGTCATGCAAATAGCGCGCGTGTGCAATACAGGTATTTGCCTCTTTCTTAAAACCATCATACCCCCGCTTTTGTATCGCATACCACAACACCATTGGGCTAAACGCATTCCGAGAACCCGAAATGGTGGTATCAAGGGTCTCAATATACTCAATCGGACGAGTTATCCTCTCAACATACTCCTTCTTCGTCAACGAAACACCACACGGCACCGGTGACCCGATGAATTTATGGCCAGAAATAGCAACACTGTCAATCGGCTTAGTAAAATCAACAACTGGAGCACCTTCCAAAAACGGTAGTAACATGCCGTACAGCGCGGCATCGCAGTGGATGTAATAATCCCGCACACCATGGGTATGCAACACCGCTAACACAGCATCAATAGAATCAATACCTCCTTTCATGGTGGTACCAATATTCAAACTAAAAATTGGCGTGCGACCCTGCCGATCACGCAACAGCACAGCAAGTTGCTGCAAGTCCATAGTACCCTCCGAAGTGGCAGGGACAACAACCGCCTCCATGCGCAACACACGAGCAATTTTTGTAATGGAGTAATGCGAATCAGCAGAAAAATACAAAACACTATCGGGATACAGCTCCCGCGCAAGAAAAAGACCGTGCATATTCCCTTCAGTTCCACCGTTCGTCACATATCCCCAAAAATTACTTTCTGGAATCTTATACAATTGCGCAAAAAATGCCAATACCTCCTGCTCAAACTCCCGGGTACCAAGCAAATAACTAGAATCATCATAAGGATCGCCGACATTATTAATCGGATACCGCAAAAAATCAAAAAGTGCTGAATACTCAAATTGCGCATTAGATGGATACCCTAAAAACGAACGCACGAGCCGTTTCATCTCCCGCTTTTTCGCAGCAAGTCGTTTTGTTACTGTCCAGGTACGCATAGTGTAAAGAACACCATTAGTATACCCGACCATAGACACCTTTAAGCACAACAAGCAACAAGAATAGTTTGACAAGGTACACTGAAAATACCCGTTCTACGCACGGGAAAAGGAGAATGTAATGAAAATCACACTGCTCTATGCAATACTACTCGGCATTATCACCTTTCTGATATACCAAGGAGAGAAAGGAGAGTGACGATACCGCAATAGCACCCTGACACACAGTAGTGTGTCAGGGTGCATTTTCTATTTTTTAATCTCGCGACTCCGCAACCATCTTGCACATCCTGGAAAAACTTTTTTCCCGAGCATTCGCTTCTCCTGACCCCATGCCGTGTTCGTGAATCGCCGCCAAATAACCTTCCCCCAACCCGACAAACTCCTTATACTCCTTACTGTCTTCACCTAATTTCTCCTTATACTTTCCAATCTGCTCATAAATAAAATCCGCCTCCTTCTTTATAGACACCTCTGCCTCCTGCTTTGCAGAGTCAGGCGCAGAACCACCGTGCTCCTTCTTTTTAAAAAAATTAAACTTCATATAACATACATAGCGTATAGTACTAATGACACGAGTATAGCATAGAACAAAAACGCCCTCACTTGCCAAACTCCTCCAGGTACCGTATCTCATCTCGCACGAGCGCGGCGGTCTCAAAATCCAACGCAGCAACAGCATCCGCCATACGCCGCTCTTTTTCACGAATAGTTTTCTTTGGTGCCTTGCGATACTGCTCAATATCAAACGCAGCGAGTTTAGCAACGGTCTTTGTTCGCCGATCTTCCAACTCTTCGGTTATATCATTGATATTCTTGACAATCGTTTTCGGAGTAATATTGTGCTTTTTATTGTAAGCGAGCTGGAGTTTCCGCCGTCGCTCAGTTTCTCCTGTCGCCCGCTGCAACGAACCAGTTATCCTGTCAGCATACAAAATGACCCGCCCGTCCACATTTCGTGCCGCCCGTCCAATTGTCTGAATCAGCGAGGTTTCCGACCGCAAAAACCCCTCCTTATCAGCATCCAAAATCGCCACAAGCGTTACCTCCGGCAAATCAAGCCCCTCACGCAAAAGATTCACCCCAACCAACACATCAAACGCCCCTTTCCGAAACTGCGTCAGCAACTCAATCCGCTCAATCGTCTTCACCTCACTATGCAAATATTCCGCCTGTACACCCGCATCTGCCAAGTATTCCGCCAACTCTTCCGAGGTCTTCTTGGTGAGCGTTGTTACCAACACCCGCCCACCTTTTGCAATATCCTTCTGTGCTTCAGTGATAAAATCTTTCACTTGCCCAGGATACTCGTCAGTGCCAGTTACCGGATGTACTGCCACCTTCGGATCAATCAAGCCAGTTGGACGGATAATCTGTTCCACAATATGCCCCTTGCTATGCTCCTGCTCATATGCGTCAGGCGTCGCGGAAGTATAGATAACCGACCCAACCCGTACCGCAAACTCCTCAAAGGTAAGCGGACGATTGTCCCGCGCAGACGGCAATCGGAACCCATGCTCCACCAAGGTGTCTTTCCGTGACCGATCTCCCGCATACATACCGCCAATCTGCGGAACAGTCACATGCGACTCATCAATCACCGTCAAAAAATCGGGCTTGCCGTCGCTGTCTTTCGGGAAATATGAAAGGAGGGTGTGTGGCGCTTCACCCACCATCCGACGATCAAAATGTCGAGAATAGTTCTCAATACCATTACAGTAGCCAATCTCTTTAATCAACGCCAAATCCTGCAGGGTGCGACGACGCAATCGCTCATGCTCCAGCACTTTTCCCTCCTTATCCAATACAGCCAACTGCTCCTGCAACTCCTGCTCAATAGACGCAACCGCCAGCTCCTGTGCCTCCTTATCAGACACAAAATGTTTTGCCGGAAAAAGAAAAAATACATCCACAGATGCATCTTCTATTGCGCGAGTCAGTGCGTTAATCCGCACGATACCACTAATACCAGATCGATCAAAAGTAATACGATAAATCACCTCTTCATGCACCGGCATTATCTCAACCGCATCGGCAATCACCCGCACCTTACCGGACTGCAATTCACCAGTCGTCCGTTCAAAATAAAGGGAAATTGCTTTTCGCACCAACTCTTCTCGGGTAAGCGCCATCCCTTGCGCAACCCGCAGATGCACCTTTTCATATGCTTCAGGACTCCCCAAACCGTATATACAGGAAACGGACGCAACAACAATCACATCACTGCGAGTCAAAAGCGCCTGTGTCGCCGCATGCCGCAAACGGTCAATCTCTTGATTGACCAGTGCTTCCTTGGCAATATAGGTGTCAGAACCGGGTACATACGCTTCCGGTTGGTAGTAGTCGTAATAGGAAACAAAATAGTGCACCGGACTATCTGGAAAAAACTCCTTGTACTCCTGCGCCAATTGCGCTGCGAGGGTTTTATTATGTGCAATCACCAAGGTCGGCTTATTCCATTGCGCAATAACATTCGCGACAGTAAAGGTCTTCCCTGAACCCGTTACCCCAAGCAGTGTTTGATGTTGCACACCAGCATACAAACCCTGCATCAACGCCTCTATTGCTTTTGGCTGATCTCCCGCCGGTTTTTTATCACTCGTCAGGACAAACTTATTGCTTGACCTCATACAGCTCAATCATAAACTGCAAAGTTGTGTTAGGAGGAATACTTCCGACCTGCTGATTACCGTATCCCATCTCCGGCTGTATGATAACCAATCGCTTGCCGCCAACACGCATACCGGTAACCCCTTGATCAAAGCCAGGAATCACTTGACCAGATCCAAGCACAAACGAAAATGGTGTTTCTCTACTGAGATTTTGATCAAAAACAATCTCCTCACCAGTTTTCGGATCAATCCGAATACCAACATAACCAATACTCACAGTGGTTGATGCTTCCGCAACTGCCCCTCCACCAACCTCCAGGTCAAGAATGGTAACTGGATCAGAAAAACTATCAAAAGTTCCGCTACTCCCAACGCCCTCCTCAAGCAATGGATCAGGGGTAACGGCATCGGTAGCGGGACCACCACCAAAAAAACCTGATCGTAAGAGACCAAACGGAAAGATTCTTGAAAATAATTGACCGCCAAATACAAACGGTACAAAAATAATAAGTGCCAAGCCAATGGCGATATATGTTTTTATATTTTTTTGCTGCATACAAACTTACTATACCATACTATTTTTTGTCAAACGAGTTATGCTATCCTATAGATGTACGATATAAACAGGCCCTATCGTCTAGCGGCTAGGACGCTGCCCTCTCACGGCAGAAACCGGGGTTCGATTCCCCGTAGGGTCACACAGCAACAAAAAAGGTTGCCAAGCACAACTCCCACTCTACCAGTTTCTGCCGTTCACGGCAGTCAGTAACCAGGTTTTCGTCAAAGCCAAAAACAGGGGATTCGATTCCCCGTAGGGTCACACAGCAACAAAAAAGGTTGCCAAGCACAACCCCCACCCTATCAAGAAATACTACTTCAAATGAAACACGCAGAGGGAGTAGCATGTATAGATGTTGCAGCATGCGATTTCTTTCTGATCTGTTTCCACTCACACAGTGTCTCGGGGGATGAGAAAGTTTGATTTTTTGTTATTTGTGAACCCTAAATAAAGGGTTATTTGTTTTTGCCTGATATAGTCCTTCTTCTTTTCTTTGTTTGAAACTTTTTTTGACAAAGTGAATCGATCTTTCTTTCTCCACCTTCTCCAACTCACTTTTATACTCTTTCAATCTTTTTTCTGCGTATTCTAAATACTCTTGACTAATGTCTATGCCAAGGTAATCAAATCCTAATAATTTTGCTGCAACTGCAGTAGTTCCGCTACCAACATACGGATCAAGAATGATAGCACTTTTTTGTTTTGGCAATAGAGATAAAATAACCCTTGTTGGTAACCATATTGGAAACGGTGCCGGATGAGGATTATGATTTTCAGGCACCGCTCTCCACACAGAAGTCATTTTTGCATCCTTTGACTGCAACTCTTCGCCTTTTTTATCATCCCCTATTGGTTTATACAGCCAATACACTCTCTCTTCAACCTGCCAAAATCGCCACCCCCGTATATTTCCCGCAATGGTTCTATCCCAAATTATCTCTTGCTTCACAACCCATTTTGTTTTTCGCAACCAGTCCATCGGGTGAAACATTTCGCCATTAACCCATCGTATCTTGTGGTTATAGAAGAAAGAGCCACCCTCCTTTGTTATTCGGTATACTTCATCTAATACTTCAGATTGTTTTTTTTGGTACTCTTTTTCTGGCAACACATCCTTGTAGTCCGCATACACAACTTTACTTACAAGCCATCCGTTGTTTTTTTCCTGCTTATTATAGGGTGGTGATGTTATCCCTAAATCTATAATATCTTCCGGCATACCCTTCAGGACCGCAAGCGTGTCGCCTTGTATAAGTTGATTTTTATATGGATGCATCTTACTCATTTTAGACTTTGTTCTAATACAGAAAACAGATTGCGTGTGATATATTTTTTTTGCTTTGCCAACTCCTTCTTGGAAATAAAAACATCTAACTTGAGATCTCTTATGTCCTTATACTCTTTTAAAGTGAAACTCGCACTTCTTAAATATTCACCTGACCTGTCTTTCCCTCTAGGAAACCTCTTTTTTAACTTTGTTTGCAACGCAGATGTAAAAGATTTAGATTTAAAAGGAAACCTGAACATATATATCAACTTACCATCTATGAAGCCACCAACTATCATCAAAGGGTTTTCCTTTTTATCTCTCTTAAACCTTGCAAAAGTGTAGTCAGTAAAATTTCCTGATCCGTTCAGGTTTTTTCCTTTATCATTTGTATTTTTATTTTTTGGCTTTGCTTCACAAAACTTAGAACCTGTACCACCCAAACTCTTCTGTCGATAACCATTATACCCTATTTTTCTTTCACTTGGCGTAAACCCACTTAAGGTGACGAGAATATATTCTCTTAACGCAGAAGAATTTTTATCGTTAAAATATACTGTTAGTAAATTAATCAAGATCGCTATTACACTTTCTTTCGATTTGTCCAACAAGTTTCCTGAAAGTTCCTTGTGGCTCTTTGTGGCATATATTTTTATGACCTCATCAAGGTTTTTATCCATTGTGTATCATTATACATCAGCCATAGTAACAGATACCCTTAAAACCCTTCGGGCACTTCAAGATAGAGGAATTCAGATCTTTGGGCTAGTCAGAATACTATACTCGGTTTTTGAAAATAAAATATCAGACAGGGTATTGAATCGCCTCTGTATAACATCAACCGCCACTCCCGACTGGTCAATGCCAAGCACAACCCCACCCTACCAATTTCTGCCATTCACAACAGCCAATGCTATACTACCCACATCGGGCGATTAGCTCAGTTGGCTAGAGCGTTCCCTTGACGTGGGAAAGGTCACAGGTTCAAGTCCTGTATCGCCCACCAGACAGTACAAATGGTGCATATTCCCTGTCGGCCGTATGTCCGTCCTCCAACTGCAACACTTACCCTCTGTGTCAGCGGTGCAGGGCAAGCACCGTTTGCTGTTATTTTTCTTCCCCTTTTTCAGAAATATTTTGAAATGCTTTAAGCATCTCAACCGGCAAGGTGAAAATGATTGTGTTTGACTGATCTGAGCTGACATCATTGATTGAGTGTAGAGTTCTGAGGTGTAACGCACCGCTTGAACCGGAAAGTATTTTTGCTGCCAGTGAAAGGTTTTCCGCCGCTGTTTTCTCTCCTTCTGCCTTAATGATAACGGCACGGCGTTCCCGCTCTGCTTCTGCCTCCTTACCCATCGTTCGTTTCATATTTTCTGGAAGTTCAATATGTTTCAAGTCAACTGACTCAACTTTTATACCCCATTTATCTGACACCTTATCAACAATGTCTTTGATGCGGGAAGAGATGGTGTCACGCTGGGTTAGCAAGTCATCCAATGTCACTTCACCAACAACATCCCTCATAGTTGTCTGCGCCAACTGCGATACCGCTCGACTATAATTTTCAACCTCAAGTACTGTTTTTTCTGCGGAATCTATCATGTAGTATAGAACTGCATTTACATTTAAACTCACATTATCTTTGGTGATACAATCCTGATCAGGAACATCAACAACTTTAGTTCGCAAATCAACAATTGTCATCTTTTGAATACCAATTAAAATCCACCGCAAGCCGGGATCCTTAGTTCCCGAATACTTCCCAAGCGTCAGTATGACTCCCCGCTCATACTGATTTAAAACGCGAAACCCTGCAACGCCAATAAATATACCCGCTGTAATAATTCCTGATAAATAAGGGGTAATCCCTACCGTCACAAGAAAAGGGTATGACATGCCTGACACAACGATTGCGATAAAAAATGAAGTGGCTCCGACAAAGGAACCGTTTGATAAAGAAATATTAGGAATCTGCTCTGTTTGCATACAGCTATAGTATGCCATAAAATTTACGGCACTCCCTATTTCCCGAAAAGATTCGACTGTGGCAAGGTTACTCATGAGGAGGTTGCCAAGGTTGAGTATCTTATCAACACCCGACCAAGAGAACACCTCACTCAATGGTTTGACCCTTTATGAAGTATTCTACCGCATGACTGGGGTTGACCTTGAATCCATGGCATACTCAAAACTGACCAGTGGTGCAATAGAAGTTTGAATGTAGCAATACGCAATATCTGACCGCTTAAGAGGAGTGTGATATACTGATAAATAGAGTAATTTTGAACCTTTAAACAGCATCCATAGAGCATGCATGCTGATACACAGAAACTGCGCTGATACACAGCGGGAGGCAAGCGATGAAAACCTTGGGAATCCTCATCCTTTTATTTGGGATGATGGGTGCTATAACCGGCTGCCCTGAGGGGCAGAACATGTTGGACAGTGTGATCACTGAACCAGCAGACACCACGCCACCACTGGTGGTTGGTGAGGTCAAGAAAGAACCAGAGCAGACGAAACAACCAGTGGTTGACCCGGCACCAGTTACGGAAGAAGAGTCGGTAGCGGTGAAAACCAAACCTGAAGAACAAGTGGAGGTGCCGACAGACACAACAGCACCAACGGTGCTGTCCACTGCTTACTATCGAGACCAGGCAATGCGCCTGCAGATCGATGTAGACAGAGAGTTTATTACCGCAGGAACTGATGTATACACATTAGTACAGTTCTCTGAGCCGGTAAAGCCACACATCATGTATACAACCGGAACCGAAGAGGAACGATACGGAGTATCTGCTGAACGATACGGTGTGCAATGGCGTAACACTTGCAAACCCGTGGACACAGAAGGAACAGCATTTC